>JAZLEB010000153.1:0-3328 GCA_045615065.1 Candidatus Pelethomonas sp.
CGGCGCAGGCATGGCCTGCGCCGTTTTTGCGTTTTGGAGGACTTTATGGAAGTGAAATATGGTACGGTTCTGGAGATAGAATCGTGGATGGAATTGGTACAGCAAGTCCGATGGAATTTTCCCGGTCTGGAAACGGAGCTGGCTTTAGAAGATCACCGGAAAACTGTTTTGCGGTTCATGGGTGAAAAGCGGGCGTTGTGCGTTAAGAACAACGACACAGTAATCGGGGTTCTGCTTTTCTCCAAGAAACACAATATGATTTGCTGCCTGACGGTTGCACCAGAGTATAGAAAAAACGGAATTGCAAGTGCGCTTTTAGAAAAGGCACTCTCCGAACTTGACCGTTCCAGGGATATTACCGTTACCACTTTCCGAGAGAGTGACGAAAAGGGCCCTGCTCCCAGAGGACTATACAAAAAGTTCGGCTTTTCAGAGGGAGAACTGAAGATAGAAAACGATTATCCGGTACAGGAATTTGTGTTGAGAGGTAATGTATGATTGATTACAGTATTCAGAACAAGAAAGCATGGGAATATAACGCATACGATTTCTGGTGCCGGGAGTCCGGTGCGCCCTCTGAACGGGCGAAGAAGATCCTTGCTGATCCCGTGGGAGCATTGAAGCGTTACGCGAACTACTTCGATACATACAAGGGCGTTCGTGTTGCCAACATCTGCGGCTCTTGCGGCAAAAAAGCTGTGCCGCTGGCAGTTCTCGGTGCAGAGGTAACGGTGCTTGATATCTCCGAGGACAACCGCAGATATGCAATGGAGCTGGCAGAGGCCACTGGAGTCCGTATCGACTATCAAGTGTGCGATGTGCTTGAGATCGACATGAAACAGTTCGGTGGTCAGTTCGATGTCGTATTCTTCGAGGGCGGCGTTTTGCATTATTTCCATGATCTCGCTGAGTTCATGGGCATCATGCATGGACTTCTGCGAAGCGGTGGCAAGCTGATTTGCAGTGATTTTCATCCCTTCTCCAAGGTGATGGACACGCTGGATCTGCAGCAGCCGACCATGAGCTATTTCTCCACGGAGGTCTTTGAGGGCGAGATGGCTCATGCCCGATTCTATGACGAGGAAACACGCAAGCAGTTTCCTAAGTGTAGCTACCGGAAATATACCATCAGCGAGATTATTAACGCTGTGATCGGTGCGGGGTTTAGCATCCGGAGTTTTGACGAGCATCCCTCGTGGACAAATCCCAATATTCCGGGGGAATTTACAGTTATTGCAGAAAAGAAAGGAGCCTAGTATGCTCAACAAAGTAGAATCAGAGATCCTTACCTTGCGGACGGTGCTTCCTGCTGATTTGGACGCTATTGCAGAATACCGCGCGGAATTTTTGGAAAAGGGTGGCAGTATGGACGGATGCTCCAACCTGCGCCGGTATGACGATATGCGGGAATGGTATGACTGGATTCAGAAAGCCGAGCACCGCGAAACCTGTTCACCGAATTGGGTTCCTGATACCCAGTATATTTCCGTTCGCAATTCCGACGGGAGAATTGTAGGCCTGCTGGACATTCGGCATGAACTGAACGAAGCCTGTTTGAACCTGTTTGGAAATATTGGGTACAGTATTCGGCACAGTGAACGCGGGAAAGGGTATGCCACAATTCAATTAGCTCTCGCCAAAAAGGTTTGCGAAAGCATGGGTATGGAAAAGATTCTGATTTCCTGTCATAAGGAGAACGCCGCATCCGCAAAGACTATAATTCGCAATGGCGGTGTGTTGGAAAACGAAGTGGTTGACGAGCGCAATGGAGAAGTGCTGCAAAGGTACTGGATCGTGCTATGATGGATAAAAAATTGTTAGGAAAATGTGGCTTTTACTGCGGTTGCTGTCCCACCTACATAAAGGGCAACTGCAAGGGTTGCATGGACGAACACCAGACCGGGGACTGTTTCACCCGTGACTGCGTGTTGAGCAAAGGCATTGACTGCTGTGGTGCTTGCAGTGAGTTTCCTTGCGATACAATCATGACGCAGCCGCACACCACGGTTTTGGACAAGGACTGGCTTCGCTGGAAGAAAGAGAGCGATACCAACCGATGAAGATTGAGATTCAATTCAACAAGATGGATGAGGCGATTTCCGTCATGCGGGAGGTTGCCGCATGGGGCCGGGAGCAGGGCTACCGCGTCTGGCCTGACGAATGGCTGACACCGGAGGAACTGATTGCACCAGATGCTCAGCCGGAGAATTTCTGCATCGGTACACTCGGCGGCGAGACCGCCTGTGCGTTCATTCTGCAATGGGCAGATGCAGACTACTGGCCAAACGCCCCAAAGTACGAGGCGGCATATCTGCACAAATTCTGCGTGCGCCGTGCCTTTGCAGGGATGGGTATGACGAAACTGGTGGTAGACGCCATCAAAGAGGAGTGCCGCAAGCGAGGTGTTCGCTATATCCGTCTGGACACAGGATTGGATGAAAAGGTGGTCAGAAAAGTCTATCTGAACGCCGGGTTCAAAATCGTGGAGATCATTGACTATCCCAACGGACGGTCGATGGCGCTGTACGAAATGGAAGTTTGAGGATGAATACAGATGGAAAAGCATGATTTGATGAATCTTCCTCCGTGGGAACTGCTTTTGAAGAAGATCCTGTGGAAGCAGCTTGGAGATATTAGCGGCAAAAGAATACTGGACTTTGGCAGTGGAATCGGTGTAATGGCTGACCACTATGCCGCACATAACGAAGTGGTGGCTGTGGAACCCTCGGAGGAAAGCGTCGCACAGCGGTGGCAGGAGAACAACTATCGCCAGATCATCGGAAGCACGGATACACTCCGTGAATTTGAGGACGAGTCCTTTGATGTGATCCTCTGCCACAATGTGTTGGAGTATGTGTCGGATGCAGGGAGCATTGTCCGTGCGTTTCACCGTCTGCTGAAACCAGATGGAATGATTTCTGTTGTGAAGCACAATCGAGCCGGAAGAGTGATGCAGATGGTGGTTCTGCTCAACGAATTTGGAAAGGCCAACGACCTGTTGGACGGCAAGGATGGAACGGCATCACAATATGGCACGATCCATTACTATGAGGATTCTGACCTTGTGAAATGGTGTGACGGACTCTGCATTGAGAAGGTTTCCGGCATTCGTACTTTCTGGGATCTTCAGCAGAATCAAGAGTGCCACAAAGATCCTGCTTGGCAGGAGAAGATGATTGAGATGGAAATGCGAGTTTCTGATGTGAAGGAGTATCGGGATATCGCATTCTTCCGCCATGTGATTTTGAGAAAACAGTGAGCGAGCACAGGAGTGAATCATGCAGATTATCGATGTAACTGAACTGAATATTGGGGATGCTGGGTATAT
>JAZLEB010000154.1:0-23182 GCA_045615065.1 Candidatus Pelethomonas sp.
AAGGGTACATTCGCTTCACCCTTGCTGCCGGTGATCACCGTTTTATTCGCACTGACCGCTCTTGTCGGTGCAGCAGCAGTGGCGAGCCTGTTCCACAGCGCGTCCATCCCCGCCATCCTTGCGGATATGGAAACAGCGCAGGTCAACGACCCCAACGCCCGCCTGTCATGGCTCATCATCTACATCGTTGTTACCGCGTTTAACTGCGTGGCAGCGCTCATTATGTTCCTGGGACTTCTGCAGGTTCTTACCGGACGGCACTACCGGGGTATGGATCTTCTGTACAACAGCGCAAAAATTCTGCTGCTTCTGGTGAATGTTTCCGGCGTGATCTGCTTTGCCTATTTTATTCTGCGCGCTGCTCTCTACACAGTGAGCTGTCTTTCGGTGAATGGCGGCGTCGTTCCCCTGTACGCTATGGTGCTCATGGAGGGTATGATGATCGCACAGGCGCTCTTCCTGTTCTTCAAGAGCCGCCAGTTTCTCGGCTGCCTGATGGATGCCGTGGCAGGCATCGGCTATACCCTGTCCTCCGGTCAGCTGAAGGCGCCCACGATCCCCGCCTTTTCCGCCACAGGATTTCTGTTCCTTGCGATCTTCAACATCGGTATCGCGCTGGACAGACTGTTCACCTTTATTCACATTCAGATCAACCTCAGCGTGATCTACCGCCTGCCTGTGACGCATGACCCCGTGCAGATCCTGTCGGGTCTGTCGTTTATTCTGGGCGCTGCGGCCTGCATTCTGATGTTCGTCTACCTGCGCAGGTATAAATACAAGAGCGAACAGCTCCTGTTCTGCACAGTGAAAGAGGCTGTGGAATCCTGACAACATCATATATTGAAAACCGTCATCCGGTCATTTGGCAACAAATTGACCGGATGACGGTTTTTAAATGTCGCTTCTCATGCGACCACTTCACCCCCCGACTTCCGTATAATAGGCTCAGAAACAAACGAAAGCCGCACCTTGAAAAAAGAATACCGGATCGGAGGGATCAACAATGAGTGAGAACAAACCACTGACTCAGAAGCAGCAATATCTTCAATTTCTTCTCCCCAAGTTAACTGACACACAGTTGGACAGAATGATCGCCGCGGTCAACGAAAAAACCGAAACAGCACCTGCATTGCAGCAGCCCGTGGCGGCAGCCGGCAAAAAAAGTGAAACTGAGAGGGAATCGGCAAACCCGGACACAGACCCCTACCGCGCGCTGATGGACATGATCGGCTGCGAGGATGCCAAACAGCAGCTGACCGCCATGATCGCAGACCACAGGATGCGAAAGCTGGCGCAGGCGCGGGGACGCACCGGCGCCCACGCCTATTACCACGCGGTATTTACCGGCAATCCCGGCTGTGCCAAAACCACCTGCGCCCGCCTGTACGCCAAAGCGCTGGCGGCAGAGGGGATCACCAAAACAGACCGCTTCGCGGAACTGAGCCGCAGCAAGATCGTGGACAAATATGTAGGCTCCACCGCACAGAATGTGCGGAAAATCTTTGAAAATAACGCCGGCGGCGTGATCTTCATCGATGAGGCCTACACCCTCTGCGACAGCGACCCCGCCGGAAAAAACAATTTCGGTATCGAGGCCATCAACGAGCTCATCGTATGCCTTGAGAACTATCCGGAGACGGTGGTGATCTTTGCGGGTTATCCCGACAGAATGGAGGAATTTCTCGCCTCCAACCCCGGTCTGCGCTCCAGAATTCCCTACACCGTTTCCTTCAGCGACTACACCACCGAGGAGCTGGTGGCCATTTCCCGGATCGTCGCCGCGGAGCAGGGCTACGAGATCGCGGAGTCTGCCGTGAACAAGCTTTCCGCCATCTACAATTCCGCCAGAAATCAGAAGGATTTCGGCAACGGGCGCTATGTTCGCAACACCGTGGAAGCCGCTGTCCGCGCCAAGGGACTGCGTCTGGGGGTCATGGAGAAGCAGATGACCGACCTGATGGACAGCGAGCGGTACACGGATGATATGCTCTTCTCGCTGGATGAAAGCTGCTTCGAAGTCGCCGCGCCACCACCCGAAATCAAGCGCCGCAGGATCGGATTCGGCGCCTGATCCACACACCGCCCACTACACAAACCACACAACAGATGAAAGGAAGTAACAAACATGAAAAAGTATTCTCCCGAGATCGCAGAGGCCATCAAGACCCACATCAAGGAAAACGACCTGCACATGGTCTCCTTTGATGAGGAATTAGGTTCCTTCAGCTTCAACATGCACCTGAACGCACAGCTCTCCTCCATCAACATTATCATCCGCGTAGGCGAGAATGATTTCTCCGCTATGGCGCTTTGCCCGGTACGCCCGGACACTGCCGACAAGGAGCTTATGGCAAGAATGGCGGAGTTTGTGTGCCGCGCCAACTTCGGACTGAAAAACGGCTGCTTCGAGTTTGATTTCAGCGACGGTGAACTGCGCTACCGCTGCTATATCCCCTGTGGGGACACCGTTCCCTCGCAGGATGTGATCCACAGGATCGTTGGAACTCCCGCTTTGATGATTCGCCGCTATGCTCCCGGCATCATTGGTGTTCTGTACAACGGCATGGATCCGGCAGATATGGTCAAAGCGTGTGAGGATGACAGCGTAGGGCGCCGGGTGTATGACGAGATGAAGCGCTCCCGCCGGGAATTTCTGATGCGCCATCTGCACAGAGCGGCAGCCGAAGCCGAAGAAAGCGGCGCGCTTCCCAGCTTTGACGAGTTTGTCAAATCGCAGGTTCAGCCGGATGCCGGCAGCGCCGGCGGCGCCGAACCCGGCGAGCCCAGCAAACCCAGCGAACCTGATAGCGGCGACGGCGCAGGCAGTGACGACACCTCCGGTCAGTAAGTCGAGGACATAAGAGGAACAGGACATCCCGCTTGGGATGTCCTGTTCCTCTTTTCCGTTTTTATGCCATAGTCCGTTTTGTAGGACACTTTTCCCGGTATCCTGTACTCAAGAAGGTCGGCACGACCACAACCCAAACAACAGAAAGGAACTTAATCCTATGATTTGGCTGATTTTATTGTCCCCTGTGTTGGTTTTTCTGATTGCCATTGGAAAATTGGTGAAGAGCAGAATGTAAAAACTCGGGGCCGCTGCCAAGTTGGCAGCGGCCCCGTTCCGTTTAACGTTAACAAAGTTTATTCTATATCAGATCGTCTGTATTTCCTTGCCTGTGGCATTTGTTATGAACTCACGGAATTCTTCTACCGTTCCGCCCGTCATGCTCTTTTTGCTGTAGATCTGCGCATGGTTCCGCCCGAACACAAACACGAAATGATCTTCTGTTTCCGCCAATAGATCGATCGTGCTGTACTTAAAATCCGAACTGCCGAGCTCTGTTTCTGAATGGTAGCCATCTTCTCTGAAGGTTACGGTTGCCTTCTGCAATCCCGGCAGCATGCGCTTTCTTGCTATGTATCCGTTGATCTTATCTTCAAAAATCAATGTAAAAAGGAGAACCGCGGCAGCCAGCCAGGTGATGACCGTTGTGAAATCGAGCACAAATTCCCTGCCGCCAATAGGAAGGGTAAGCGCAATCGCAAGAATGATCACAATGATGCCGAGAATGTGCGAGCGGCGGCTTCTCTTTTTCCGCGCGGTCTTTCTGAGAGCTTTTGCCATGGCGGTAACCGATTTGGGGTCATATGCTGTTTCAAAAATAAATTCCATAGGCACACCTCATTGAATTTGCTTTCTCACCCGCAAGAAGTGCAAACTTGCTTCCTAAGAACAGTATACTCCTAATGATCACATGAATCAATATGCCGAACCGGAACTCCCGCGAAATAATATGCACCGGACTAATAAATAAGAAAGCGGCCCTGCCAGAGCAGGGCCGCCGGAATTTACATCAGCAGCCGAAACCAAACAGACGGCAGAGAATCTGCCAAATGGCGCTGCAATCGAAGTTGCACATTTGATTGACCTCCTGATCAGTATTTGTCTCGCGAAGACAAATTGATTGTAACTGTTTTGTAACTGTTTTGCAAATGTAAATCCTGCCATGGGGGAGATGCGAAACGAGGGATGGTTACCGAAAATCGGTAGCCATCCCTCGCTTTGAATCAAATCAAGCTTTGCCACTACAGAAACTGCTCTTCTCAACTTACCTATTGGATAAAATATCTCTTAGCATTTGCGAGACTTTCATATAGGCATCTCGCTGAGCACTATAGCCAAATGTATTTTTGCATTCGAGATTTGCATACATCTCATTCTTCAACATGAAAATGTCCATGTCATCTAACCACTTGAGAGGATCTCCCGTCCATGCGTACTCCGGTTCGACTTGCAAATTCCCAACAGGATGATATGAAAAGTGCGCCCCGTTACTCTGCGCAGCTTCAGGAATTTCTCTCATCAGACCATTGGCGTACATTCGCTCATCATTGCTAATGAGCCCCATATCAACCATATCCGCTAAAAAATCATCCCATTCCTGCAACGAAAGTCCACCTTGCCCATTATTCAGTTTTTTGCAGAGATCTGCCTTTTCTTGTGAAGACAAGGTGTGAACTGTTTTACCACTCGCGACATTCTTGGTCTCATCGAGCTGATTATCAAAGGAATCTTCTGCTTGAGCTCCAGCCTTCCGAGGTGTGAAATTAGGCTTGACCAAATAGCAATCATACGCAGATGTGCGCTCATGCAACGAATAAGTATAGTAACTCATAATTGTCCCTCACTAAACATTATCAGTTATTCCCTTGTAGCATACACTTCATATGCAAGCTTATTATATATCATTCGATTCCAAATGACAAGATGCTCTTCAGCACACAACCAACCCCGAACCAGACTAATGCAGAGAGAAAAATCTCTCCTTTCGGAGAGAGCAAGCATCGCGTTTGGCTGGTCACCGGCAAAGCCGGCGACCGCCTTCCGCATCTCTTTGCGGGAAACCCGCACCCCTTACAGAGAACAAAATGCTCCGCCGTGTTTCCGCCTGTGAAGCGATTTGTGCGGTTTTGCAGGATGGGTAGGGAAGTGGAGACGAGCTGAAGATCAGACCGCCGTTGAGCCGTTTTTGAGCGAATTTTGACCCGGCGATTTGTCGAACAACGCTAAAATTTGCCCGTTCGATAAGTTGGCAAGATAAAGACCCGACGGCGGTCACGCCGCCGGGTCGCTCACTTAGCCCCGCAATGCGGGGCTTTTTCACACTTGCACAAACGCAGTCGGTTTTGAGTTTTTTCAATTTCTCCGCCGTCGGTACCTTGGGAAATCGCCTGTTTTCAATGGGTTACCTCGATACCTATGCCCATGTCACCACTGCAGCGCAGAAAGAAGCGGCGAACACGATGGGGAGCGTACTATCTGGGGCGGTATAAAGCGAACGAAGGATGGCTACCGAAAATCGGCGACCATCCCTCGCAGTTTAAGACGGATCGACAAATTGGAATTTGTATTACTACTTTCTAATAATCTTTCTCATACCAGACCCACAAAATTCATGTGGAATAAGTTTAAATCCCTTTTTTATGTAAAAATCTTCTTTACCTTTCTCAGCAATCAACTGAACACTTGACCTTCCACCAATCGGAGTTTTGTTATCAACATATGCTAAAAGCATATCGATAATTTTACTACCAATTCCATTTCCTTGAAACTCTGGACTTACAATGATATCAACTAGCAAATAATACATCCCATCTCCAATCAATCTTCCCATTGCTATTGTCTTGTTATCATCTACAACCTTAATATTATACACACTGTTGCTTATGGAATTGGAAGCTTGTTCTTCAGAAAAATTATTCCAACCAACAACACTTCTCAATGAAATATATTCTTGATATGTTAAACTATTTTCAAGATACTCCATAATTTTCTTCCCTCCAAATTCTTATTTACCGGGCAGATTTATTTTATCAAGCCTCGATCCAAAACGCAATAATGTACGCTTTTTTCACCAGAATGGGTCAAAACCTGGGTCTGTTCATCGCCGCAGATTTTGCGTCCTACTTTTTCCCGCCAAAAACGAAAGAAAAGACCTGAAATCTCACGATTTCAGGTCTTTTATGGTTGCGGCGGCAGGACTCGAAATAAGCGGCCGACCGGTTATGAGCTGCTCTGAGGCCCCAATCCCTTGCACTGCAAGGGATTCGCTCCTGTTTTGCCCCCGAAAATCGGGAAAAACCCGAAGGCCAGCCGTGTTTGCTCCTCACTCCACAAGTGGACTTTCACGGAAATGGGTCAAGATATGGGTCGTGGGAGAGGTGAGCACCTCAGCAAATGCGTCGCAATAGACAAAGAAGAACCAAAATCTTCAGGAAGGTGGTCCATTAACATTTGGCAATTTGTGTTTGAGTTACAGATACTCCAAATTCATACCGGAGCTCCGCTCAAACACATGGACTGTACTGCCACGGAAAGAGAAATGTACATTTTCACCGTGGCATAGTCCGGCAGGACCGCCGGAGGCTTCCCCCTCGGCCACAGGAGCCACGACCATCACATCTCCGACGCCGGTTTCAATATGAATATTGACCGAACTGCCCATCATTTCCACCATGTCCACCGTACCGGAGACGGCAGCTTCCTCTCCGGTCAGAGCGATGTGCTCGGGACGCACACCCAGCGTGACCTCTCCCGCTGGAATATCGCGAGAGAGCAGACGCTCACATTTTTCCACAGAAAGAGCAACGCGCATCCCGTCCAACTCCACGCTGTACTGCCCGCCTTCACGAAGGAGCATCGCCTCAAAGAAATTCATCTGGGGCGAACCGATAAATCCGGCAACAAAGAGGTTTGCCGGGGCGTTGAAGACCTCGCGGGGCGTTCCCACCTGCTGCACGAAGCCCTCCTTCATAATCACGATCCGGTCGCCGAGGGTCATGGCCTCGGTCTGGTCGTGGGTAACATAGACGAAGGTGGTGCTGATCTTCTGACGCAGCTTGAGGATCTCCGAACGCATCTGGTTGCGCAGCTTGGCGTCCAGATTGGAGAGAGGCTCATCCATCAGGAATACCTGCGGATCGCGCACGATGGCGCGGCCGATGGCCACACGCTGGCGCTGGCCGCCAGAAAGCGCCTTGGGCTTGCGCTTCAGCAGCTCGGTGATATCCAGAATCTCTGCCGCCTCCCGCACCTTTTCATCGATCAGACGCTTTGGAAGCTTCCGCAGCTTCAGTCCGTAGGCAATATTGTCGTACACCGTCATATGGGGGTAGAGGGAATAGTTCTGGAACACCATGGCGATATCCCTGTCCTTGGGCGGCACAAAGTTCACCTTCCGCCCTCCGATCAACAGCTCGCCGCCGGTGATCTCCTCCAGTCCCGCGATCATGCGCAGGGTGGTGGACTTTCCGCAGCCGGAGGGGCCGACAAGGACGATAAATTCCTTATCGGCGATGTCCAGCGTAAAATCCTGCACGGCAACCACGCCGTTGTCATATATTTTTTTGAGATTTCGCAAGCTTAGATCTGCCATAGCTTACTCTCCTTCCGTGTCTTTCGCGGCAAGCCGGGAAAGACGTTTTTCCTTATGCCGCTCCACTGCGTTGTCAAAGCACGCAGCAGCAGCGCTTCGCGCCCGGCGCCAGAGCGCTCTGAACCCCCGAACCGCCAGCACGGCAAACGTCACAGCGGGGAACAGCGCGGCAAGCACCGCCAGAACCAGAAGAAGGGCTGCACGGTCCTCGGCAAAACGCAGGGCATTCTCCCAGTAGGGATAAACCACCGCGCGGGAGCGCATGGAGCGCTCCCCGAAGCTTCCGATGATCCGCCACAGACGCTCCGGTGAAAAACGTCCGCTGTTTTCCACTATGGTCTCCTCTCCTGCGGGCAGCAACTGCTCCAGCATGCCCCGGGCATAGCCCGAGATGGGATCCGGCAGCACGGCCTCATAGCAGTCCACCTTCAGCTCTCCGTTCAGCCGGTGCAGCGCGGAGTAGGAGAGGAAGAGACTGCCCTCCCGGCTCAGCGCGCGGTCCGTGGCAAAATCCTCCTCCATGGCCACTACGCCTGCCACCACAAAGGGCTCGCCGTTGATATAGAGCGTCATACCGGTCAGCTCCATGCCGCCGAACAGACGCCATGCCAGCGTCTCATCCAGCACCACCAGATCGTCCATCAGGTCGCGCTCGGCGATATACGCGCCGCTGCGCAGGCGCAGGGGGTGGAAATAGAAGAAGTTTCCGCCCACGCCGATGGCCGAAACCTGCGCAGATCCGTGGTCCGTTACCACACTTACCGAAGCGGATCCGCTGTAAGCGTCCAGATACAGGCTGCCGCCCTCCGGCGCTTCCAGAGACTGCTCCACAAACTTCGATTCCAGACTCTGACGGATCTGCCAGATGTCCTCCTCCGTTTTCTCCTCTCCCACCGGCAGGAAGCATGCCAGCTGCGCGAAGCGGATCCTGCTTTCGCCGACGAACCGCCGCGCCGCCGTCACCGTCTCAAAGGACGAGCTGACCGCGTGCAGCCCCAGAGCTGACGCGGCGAACGCCAGCAGGAGAACGAGATTGACGGCAAAGAGCAGCTTTACCGGAAAGGAAACGCTCCGGATCCGGTCTCTCCATGTCAATCCGCTCATGGATTCTCCACCGTCCTGACCTGATGACCTGCCTCAACGGGCTGGTTAGACGTGGTGATCACAAAGTCTCCCGCGCTCAGACCGCTGACGGCGGCGCTGGTATCATCCTCCGCAAGCACCTGCACATCCACACGCGTGGCGATATAGCGGTTGCTCAGAGGACTACTCTTGACCGTAATGACCAGCACGAAATAGCCGTTGGCATCCTGACGCAGCGCACTCTTGGGAACGATGGCGTCATAGTTGGCGCTGCGCTGTCCGATGGACAGCGTCAGATTCACGCCCGCCTCCACATCGCCGTTGACACGGAAGATAATAAGCTTTCCCCGGCCCGGATTGGAGGGGTCTGCGACGATGGACTCCACGACGGCCTCCAGATCGCCTCCCCAGTAGTAATTGGTCACGTTGGCCGTATCGCCCGGACGCACCTGACGGGCCTGCTCATTGGTAACGGGGATCTTCAGCATGTAGCCGCGGTCCACCAGCTCGATGGTCGCCATGGACGATCCGGCGGAAGCCTCCTTACCAGCAACCACGTTAATGGCCGAGATCCTGCCGGAAACATTGGCGCGAATCTCCGCGTCCACCGTCTCCGTGGTGTACTTCTCCACCAGCGCCTGCGCCTTCTCGATCTGCTTGCGCAGGGACTCAAGCTCCAGATCCTCCAGCTGACCGTCGATGTCCTTGCCCGTCAGAGCGTCCTCGATCGCGCGCTCCTTCTGCTTGACCAGCTCCACCGCTTCGTCGTAGCGCGCCTTTTTCTCGCTAAGCTCGCTCAGCTGCTCTGTCAGACGATCCACTTCTTCGCTCTGATTGGCGCGAAGCTCCTCGGCATTCGCGATCTGAATCGTCAGCGACTTGTTGGCAGCTTCCGCCGCGGCAAGCGTTCTCTCTGCCCGAACCAGCTGGGAGTCGGCCATTTGATACGCCGCATTCGCCTCGTTTAGCTTTCTCCAAATCTCGCTGTAGCGCTCTTGCGCATTGCTTTGCGTATTCTCCATATCATCCAGCAGGCGGTCATAGGTCTGCTGTGCGGCATCCACCGTCTCCTGATCTGCCATCAGAATGTCAAAAATCTGCTTGTAAAGCGCGTAATTCTCATCCTGCGGATCCTCCTCACTCTGCGGATCCTTGAGTGCCTGCTTTGCAAGATAGGTCGCGACTTTTTTCTGAACATCGCTACTGGTCAGCGTGCTCATCGGCAAAGACGGGGCATACTTCGCGCCCGCCTGATCCAGCAGATCCCGGTAGATATCCTTATACGCATCCCAGTCGCTCTCCAGACGGTTTTTCGCATCCGTCAGAGCCTTGTCGGCATCTTCCAGACCGCGCATCGCGTCCGAATCCTCACCGGAATCCAGCTCATCCAGCGCTCTACTATATTCCTCCACCAGCGCGCGGGCGGTTTCCACCTCCGCCGTCCACTTCGCAACTGCCGCCTGTGCCTCTTCATAAGACGCGTCGGCGCTCAGAGCAGCATTCAGCTGTTTCAGCGTGTTATCCAGATTGGCAAGCGCGCTCTTTGCCGCCGCCAGCGCCTGCTCCGCGACAGTCATTTCTTCCGTTGTGACGCTGTTTTCGTCACGCCTGAGGACAGCGTCCTCCAATTCCTCGCGCAGCGCCTGGATCGCCCGATCCTCGCTGGCGTGCTGCAGCGCAAGGTTCAAAAGCCGCTGCTCGTACTGAAGCTCCAGCGACTCCAGCTGTTCCTGCGCGCTTTTCAGCTCCTGACTTTCCACATCGCCCAGAACGAAAAGCACATCGCCCTGAGAAACATAGTCGCCCACGCGCACATTGATCGAACGCACCTCACGTGTCTGGGGGATAATGACCTCGTAGCTCTCGTTCGCCTCAACGGTGCCGCTGCCGCGGATGCGTGCATTGATGGTGCCGGAGGAGATCTGTGTTGTGGCAACCTCGACAAGAGAGTAGTTCATGATAGTATTGGAGAAGAAGGTGAGGAGCAGAAGGATCACCAAAAACACGATGGCGACGCTCTTGATCAGCTCCCTCTTTCCAGATTTTTCTTTCACTTCCATTGTTATCTGTTCCTTTCTTATCAGCCCTTAACGGAGCCCTGATGGGCGATTCCCTCCACCAGATAGTCCTCACCGTGGAGGAACAGCAGAAGGCAGGGGATCATATAAACCGTTGCCACGGCGAAAGCAAGTCCCACCTCGCCTGCGTTGATCTCGGAGAGGTAGACGGACAGAGGCTGCTTGGCAGCGTCCGGCAGCAGGGTAATGGGCTGCTCCACCATATTCCAGTAGTCAATAAACACCAGAATGGCGATGGAGTACAGCGCGCTGCGGCACTGGGGCAGGCAGATGTCCTTGAAGATCTGCCATTCGCTGGAGCCGTCCAGCTTTGCCGCCTCGATGAGGGACACAGGAATGCGCCGCATGAACTTCGTCAGCAGAAAGACGGAAAACGGTGCAAACATACCCGGGAAAATGATGGCCCAGCGGGTATTGATGATCCCCAGCCATTCGCTGACGAGGAAATTGGGCACCAGCGTCACCTGATAGGGCATCAGCATCAATATCACATAGAAGAAGAATAGGAAGGAGCGGACCTTTCCCCGCCAGCGGGTGAAGCCGTAGGCGGTGATGGCCGCGGTGCCGACCTGCAGCAGCACGATGGGCACCACCAGGATCACACTGTTCCAGAATTTGAGAAGATAGTCCGGCGTGGTCAGCAGCGTCGCCTTATATTGGGCGAAGCTGACCATGTCGGGAATGAACTTCAGATTGACCTTTTCGGATATGTACCCGCTTCCGGCGGCGCTTTCAAAGATCTCGCCGTAGTTGGCGGTGATCTCGCTCTGGGACATGAAGGAATTGGTGATGGTCAGCACCGTGGGCAGCAGAAAGCTCAGGGCAAAGAAGGCGGAAAGAAGCGTCAGCGCGCCCCGGCCAAAATATCTCTTTTTCCTCATCCCTCCACATCCTTTCCGAAAACATCCTCGACCCAGAACAGCAGGGCGATCAGAACCACCATCACGCAGGCCATCAGCACCGCCGCCGATGCCATTTTCTGATAGTCATACCGGGCGAAAGTGTTGTTCATAAAATGCTGCATCATATAAAGCCCCTCATAGGGATGGTCGCCCACCAGCAGGTGGATCTCCCGGAAGACCTTGAAGGAGTTGATGATGGACAGGATCGTGACAAACAGCACCGTGGGGGAGAGGTAGCGCAGCTTGATATTGAAAAACTTATGGATCGCACCGGCACCCTCCACGTCCGCCACCTCCAGAAGCTCATGGGGAATATTGTTGAGCGCCGCCATGAATAGGATCATATTGTAGCCAAGATTTTTCCAGAGAAACAGCACGATGATAACAAGCTGACAGTAGGGGGAGTTGAGCCAGTCTATCGGTGCACCGCCCAGCGCGGTAACAAGATTGTTGAGGGTTCCGCTCCGGTGGAACACCACCTGCCAGATCAGAACCACCGATGCTACCGGCACCATCATGGGGCTCAGAAAAAAGGTGCGGAACCAGCTCTTGAAAGGGATCCGGCACTCCAGGATCAGCGCCAGCACCAGACTCAGCACCACAGCCAGCGGAACAGCCACCGCTGAAAAGAGCGCGGTGTTCTTCGCCGCCGTCTGGAAGGCGTAATTTCCCAGCACCGCCCGGAAGTTATCCAGAAACACGAACTCGGGGTCCAGAGGGCTGCGGATCACAGAATAATACACCACCACCAGGAAGGGCAGGATAAAAAACACCGCCACACCCGCCACACTGGGACCGAGAAAGCACATGCTTCTGAGCGTATCCAGCCGCCGCTGGTGGCGAAGCTCCGGCGGAAGCTTCACGCGCTCCGGCTTTTCTTTTTTCGTTTTATCAAAGATTTTCATTAACATAGATCTTCACCCGGCTTTGAATCTGGTCCACTGCCTCATATACCGTCAGGTCGTCGTTGAAGTAGCGCAGAGCCACGCTGTGTACAATGGAATAGATCGCGTCATCGTAGGTATACACCGTGTCAATGGAGCGGTACAGCTCCATGATCTGGTCGTACTGCTCCTGAGTGGTGGCGTACAGCTCCAGCATGCTTCCGTCGCCCCAGCCGATGGCGCCCTGACTCATTTCAATGGGGTTCCCGTTCTCGTCCAGCATAGGCTCGCCGTTCTCATCCAGTATGTAGTAGGGCGTCATATACTGCTCCGCCATTCGGTCAAAGTCCTGCTTATTGACGGGAAAGCCCCAGCCGTTGAAGTAGAAATACTCCTGATCCGACTTGCTCTGGGGCAGAAGCATCTCCCGCATGAAGGCCCAGGCCGCCTCCTTGTCCTTGCAGGCTGTGGACATGGCAAGACCCTCCTGCACGACAAAGGAGCTGCCCACGCCGCCATCCTCCCGGGGATAGCCCACGTAGGTGATATCTCCGCCGAAGATGTGCTGCTGGATCTGAATGTACTGGAAATCGTAGAGCGTCTCCGGGGAGAGGAGCTGTCGGCCCGCCGCGATGCGTTCCATATCCTCCTCGTACTCGTCCCAGTCGATGCTGTTCCAGTCAAAGGTGAGTGGGAAGCTGTTGCAGAATTCCAGCAGGGCAATGAACTCCTCGCTGTCAAAGCTGCACTCGCCGCTCCGGAAGTCCACAAAGTTCTCCAGCTGCATGGCCATGATGCTGCTGAGCATGCTCTCCTTCGTATCGCCCTGATTGAAGATGGAGCACTCCTCCGGCATTTTCTCCAGCGCGGCGCTGAGATCGGAAAGCGTCCAGCCCAGATCATTGCCCACCACGCCGCTCGCTCCCACAGCGGTTCGGATGGTGAAGCTGTTGAACAGGCGGTAGAGCTTTCCGTCTTGCTCGGCGGCCTGAAGCACCTCCTGCATCACGCCGTCACGGCCGCCCAGCTCCTCATCTCCCTCGATGTAGGGCCAGAGGTCCTCCAGCAAGCCCTTGCCGCCGTACTGGTGGATGGGCAGTCCGCTGGTATCCAGAATATCCGGCACCCTGCCGGCAATGATCTCCGTGTTCAGCTTGGTAAGGCCGGCATCGTAATCGTCCTGCGTATTGAACTCGGAGTAGTCCCGTATCTCGATGCGGCATGCCGTCTGCGACTTGTTGAAATCAATGATCCTCTCGCGCATCTCATAACTGAGATACATGGTGGCATAGGTCAGGATCGTCCGATCCTCCAGAACGGAGCGGTCCCGCTCGGTCAGAAGCACCAGCTCCGCCTCCATACCGTTCTCGCCCCAGCGGCGGGTCATAGCCGCCACGCGGCCGTCCTCCAGAAAAGTAAAGAAACTCAGGTCGTTGCGGTTGATGTCAGAACTGCTCCAGGTGAGGATCTTTTCCCCCTCCTGCGTATCCGCCCGGTAGCCGTACAGCGAGTCGCCGTTGTCGTAGCAGAAGAGATATTCGCCCATGCCGGGGTAGACCATGCCCACATTGACTGGCATGGTATACTCCTCGCCCCATGTTTTCGCTTCCATATCAATGGTGCGGAGCATCTGCGCGCCCTCGCCGGTGAACTGGTCATAGACATAGCCGCTCATGGCCACCAATCCGTCGCCCAGCAGGATCATCTGGCCGTACAGATCCCGCTCTTTGATCTCAAAGAGGAGGTTCATCTCCCGGTCCAGCACAACGATCTTCGTCTCGTAGCCGTCCCCCGTGTAGACCTCGGCAAAGACATAAAAATTACCTTCGTTGTCCATAACGGTGCTTCCGATATAGCCGCCGCCTTCGCCGAAACCCAGCTTTTCCTCCAGTCCGGAGGTCTCCACGCGGCCCACCTCGCTGCCGGTGGCGTCCAGCTGCCGCCGAACCTGGCTGCGGCGGTTTTCGATCATCTCATAGTTCCAGATGAAATCCGTCTCCGGATCGAAGTCCTCCGGCACGGCGTAGATGTACTCCTCCAGAGTTTCCGTCACCCAGATGGTACCGTCCGCTCCGGCGCTGATGCCCTCGATGTAAAAATAGGACTCCCGGTCAACGGCTCCCGACCCGCTCCCGGAGGGCTCGTAGTTTTCCAGCTCCTGCGCTTCCGTGCCGTCCAGCGACAAGCGGAAAATGGAGGTCTTGTATTCATAATTGATGTAGCTCTCACCGGTATAGGGATCGGTCTCCTCGACCTCCTGCATGGCCTCCGCCAGCAGGTAGATGTACTCTCCGTTGCAGCAGCCGGTGTTGATGTACTGAATCCCCAGTGAGCTCAGGTCAAATTCCAAAAATTCGGGGACGTAGACCGTTCCTGACAGCGCATCGTCCTGCCCTGCGCCGCAGCAGGAAAGGCACACCAGCATCCCCACGCACAGCAACAACGCGGTCATCTTTTTCACAAACTTTTTCATGCCTTATTGTATCGCCGCCTCCGTCCGTTTGTTCGTGTTCCGATATCTATATTCCGTTCCGGGAGAGAATAGCACCCGGAAAAACCCTCTATTTCTCCAGACGCATAATTCCCCAAATTGTTCCTCTTTTATTTGAGATTTTACCGCCAAAAACGGTAAAAGTCTATCTCATTCCGGTTACAATACCTGTTACCTTTATGAATATTTTATAAAGAATCGGTTACAGTTACGCAGAGAGAAAAAATCTCTCCTTTGTGGAGAGAGCAAGCATCGCGTTTGGCTGTTCACCGACAAAGCCGGCGACTGCCTTCCGCATCTCTTTTGCGGGAAACCCGCACCCCTTGCAGAGAACGAAAGACTCCGCCGTGTTTCCGCCTGTGAAACGATTTGTGCGAATTCGAAGGATGGGTAGGGAAGTAGAGCCAACCACGAAATTAAGCCGCCGTTGACCGCCGTTTGGAGCCAAATTAGCTCCAGCGATTTGACGAACGAAACGAAAATCTGCCCGTTCGATTATGGAACAAGATAAAGACCCGACGGCGCTCACGCCGCCGGGTCGCTCACTTAGCCCCGCAATGCGGGGCTTTTTCGAGGTTATACAAACACAGTCGCTTTTGAGATTTTTCAATTTCTCCGCCGTCGGTGCCCTGAGAAACTGCCTGTTTTCAAGGGGTTCAGCAGGTTCTGACGTTCAAAGCGGCGAACACGATGGGGAGTGTGCTATCTGGGGCAGTATAAGCGAACGAGGGATGGCTACCGAATAACGGTAGCCATCCCTCGCAGTTTAAGACGGATCGACAAATTGGAATTTGTTAATTATTTTTATCATTATCATCATTATTTTCTTTAGCCTCTTTTGCAAACATTGAACCGAGACAAAGAAATATAGAACCAAGACATATGTAAACAACTCCCAAAGAATTGTTGTTTCCAGTTGTAAATTTTAGAATTGCAGTTAAATACCATAATACTGAACATATATAGTAAAGAATGGAATTCGTTTTATTTTTTTTCATAAATGCATACCTCTCTAAATTCTTATTTATCGGACAGGTTTATTCTAACAAACCTCGATCTAAAATACAATATTGAATGGTTTTTTCACCAGAATGGGTCAAAACCTGGGTCTGTTCATCGCCCAAGATTTTGCGCCCTTCTTTTTCCCGCCAAAAACGAAAGAAAAGACCTGAAATCTCTCGATTTCAGGTCTTTTATGGTTGCGGCGGCAGGACTCGAACCTGCGGCCTCCGGGTTATGAGCTGCTCTGATGCCCCAATCCCTTGCAATGCAAGGGGTTTGCGCCTGTTTTTCCCCCGAAAATCTGGTAAAACCCGAAGGCCAACCGCGTTTGCTCCTCGTCCCATGAATGAACTTTCACGGAAATGGGTCGGAATCTGGGTCAGAGCTGATTCGGGGTGTATCAAGAAATGGGACGCTGAAACAAAGAAGAGGATTTTTATCCTCTGCATGATCCTCGGCTGTATCAAGCCATCTCCGAGAAGCATCGTATTATACCTTCCTTCGAACACCAAGTCAAATCACTTAGCTCAACAGTTGGGGTGCCATAAACAAAGATAAGGATTATTTATCTAAGGCTTGAAATTTTCTCTGTACGAAATCCTTCAATTCTTGCCTATTGCTTTTTAAGAATGAAAAAACCTTTTCTCCTTCAGATAGCGTTCGATCAAACTGCGCCTGTGTTATTTCTCCTTTGCTCAGTGCATCCTCCAATTCATCCCTATCTAATTCCAGAACTGTGTCATTTAGAATCACATAGTCCAAATACATATCCACGAAATAAGGATTATCGGAACCAACTTCATTGCCATCCGTCATGTCCACATAAATATTAAAAAGTTGATTATTCTCATCAAACATTGCTGTTATCCAGAAGTATTGATTCTCCAGTCCTATCTGGAGCCAAGTATAATTGTCATCGGCGATCTTAACACGGATATCACCATAGTTAACATATAACGGACTTGAGACTTTGAGTATTTTTAGCAATGCTATTTTACCTTTATAGCCATCGTAAGAAACATTTTCTATAATTACTTTCTTCTCAACAGCTCTGCTCCATTCGTCTCGTTTCATGGATTTAATACTCACTATATCCCCTCCTTCGCATTGATGCAGATCACCTTTTGCAGTTTAAGTAAACTACAATAAACTGATTAAGTCAATTATTAACTTAGCTTTCTCTCACAATCTGTAGTAACACAGAGAGAAAAAATCTCTCCTTTCGGAGAGAGCAAGCATCGCGTTTGGCTGGTCACCGGCAAAGCCGGCGACCGCCTTCCGCATCTCTTTTGCGGGAAACCCGCACCCCCTTGCAGAGAACGAAACACTCCGCCCTGTTACCACCTGTGAAGCGGTTTGTGCGGCTTTGTCGGATGGGTAGGGTGTAGAATCGCCCTCAAAATCAAGCCACCGTTGAACCGTTTTTGAGCGAATTTTGACCCGGCGATTTGACGAACAACGCTAAAATTTGCCCGTTCGATAAGGAAGCAAGATAAAGACCCGACGGCGCTTACGCCGACGGGTCGCTCACTTAGCCCCGCAATGCAGGGCTTTTTCGAGGTTGCACAAACGCAGTCGGTTTTGAGATTTTTCAATTTCTCCGCCGTCGGAACACTGAGAAACCGCCTATTTTCAAGGGGTTCAGCAGTTTCCAACCGCCAGACACAACGAACAGCAAAAAGTGTTCGACTTTCGCCGGAAGTTGTGGTATTCCTTTGTGTTGCCAAAGGCAGCAGTGCAGAAATTGCACCGCTGAAACAAAGAAGAAGGGAAGTGGTAAGCATGGCAAAGCGCAGAGCTAACGGTGAAGGCAGCATACGAAAGCGGTCAGACGGTAGGTGGGAAGGTCGATACACGGCAGGTCGTGACCCGGAAACGGGGAAGGCAATCTACAAAAACGTCCTCGGCAAGACACAGGCCGAGGTGAAGAACAAGCTCAAGAAAGCTATCGACGAAACCGCCGGACTGGATGTAATCAAAGCAGAAAAATATACTCTCGGTCAATGGATGGATATCTGGTTCGAGAATTACGCAAAGATCAAGGTCAGACCGTCCTCGCACCAGACATACAGGGGCTACATCGATAACCACATCAAACCGCACATTGGAAAGATCCCGCTGAGCAAATTATCTTCTCTGGAATTACAGAAATTCTACAAGAAGCTCCTCGGTAACGGTCGAGTCAAGCGGATTGAGTCCCAGAAACAGCCAAAAGGACTCAGCGCCAAGACGGTGCGGAACATCAACCAGGTCATCTCCTCCGCATTGGATCTCGCTAAGGAGCAGAAACTGATTGCAACGAACCCAACTGATTCCTGTGCATTACCAAAGGTTGAACACAAGGAAATGCAGACGATTCCCGCCGAGGATCTGGCAAAGTTCCTGCGGGAAGCGAGGGCAAGCGGGGTCTACGAAATGTACTACATTGAGCTCGCCACAGGTTTGAGAAGGGGAGAACTTCTGGGGCTGAAATGGAGCGACATCGACTTCGCAAACCGGGTCATCCGAGTCCAACGGCAGGTGGCGAGAATCAATGGCGAGATCGTAGAAGCTCCACTAAAGACGAAAAACTCCTACCGCAACATCTCCATCTCAGAGGATACGGTAGAAGTTCTCAAGGCACAGCGGGAGAAGGTAACGAGCGAGTATGTCTTCCCGTCACCGAACGGCGGCCCCATCTCCCCGGACAGCGTGAACCATATGCTTCAGCGAGTCCTCGAACGAGCGGGACTGCCCAAAGTCAGATTTCACGATCTTCGCCACACATTCGCCACCATCGCACTCCAAAACGGCGTGGATATCAAGACGGTGTCGGGAATGCTCGGACACTACTCCGCAGGATTCACACTCGATACCTACGCCCATGTCACCACCGCAGCGCAGAAAGAAGCGGCGAACACGATGGGGAGTGTACTATCGGGGGCGGTATAAGCACGAAACGAGGGATGGCTACCGAAAAAACGGTGGCCATCCCTCGTCTCAGTGTCAACCAAGCAACTCGTTGCCCTCTCGTAATTAAATAAAGTTCACATTATGGTCATTAATTAGTTCGTATTCACATTGCCAAATGTC
This sequence comes from Candidatus Pelethomonas sp., assembly GCA_045615065.1. GTDB lineage: Bacteria > Bacillota > Clostridia > Oscillospirales > Oscillospiraceae > Pelethomonas. The sequence goes on from JAZLEB010000154.1 coordinate 18,952, forward strand.
AGTATATTCGTGGATGTAGTATGGTTTTGTTAATTGAAATGCACTTGACAAAATAGGACAATATGGTCTTCTCTCCATACTCTCTCCGCTTGTGGGAAAAACATAATTAAACCCCATATCTGATGCCCGGATTGATGAACAGGAAAAATAACGAATACCAACTAATTGGTTTGGGTGATTTTTGGTTGTCAGCATTTCGCTCCGGACCCATTGCATTAATAATTGAGGTATAATATACTCTGCTGCAAAAGGATCCTCTTTATTCACACGAATAAAGGAACATGCCGCAATCAGAGGGTACCAAGCCAGATATGCTCCTTTAGCACGCCGATCCATTAAGATCTCTGCATTAACCTTCCGTCCATTCTCGATATTATCGTTGCGCTGGTTCCTAAAAAAATCTTGAGGCTTTATTGCTAAGTCAATAAACGATATCGGTCTATCTTTATACTTGTAGTACTCATTTGGTTCAAACCTAGCGGCAATGCAAAAGCCTTTATGCGGATTAAGGTGTATCTCCTCACAACACAATGCCAATGATGTTCCAAGATACAGGCTGGGAAAACCTGCAATACTATATCTGTTTGTTGACACGCGAGATCTCATGTTATACGGAGTGTGAAATACTCTTTCTCTTGGATATGGCTGGTTATCAGGAACCGCAGCAGCTCTGAATAGATATTGTGAGTTTCGTCCTCCAATATTTTTCTCCCTAAACTCGTCAAGTGCAGTTTTGAAATAGTATGCTATCGGAGAAAGAATCATTCGTGACATCAGCGTTTCCATGGAATTATATGCCTTGCTTGGAAAACCATTTAATTGATGGTTAACAGCCTTAATGATTAATTCACAATCTCGTCTGATGCCTTTAACATCTGCTTTTGGATAGACTCGATGAAGTGCTAACATATAGTCATCAAACAAGTTGTTCAAGGTCTTCGAAAAGTCTCTTCCATCCCATCGGATTGGAAGATGAAAAGATGGGTCATTAAAAATTCTCTTAAATTCATAGTCCGAAATGTCAAGAAGCATTATTCTTCCTCCTAAAATCCATCTTCGAGAAATTTTCGGTATAATCTGCGATGTGTGATTAACATTTTACAAAATCCGACAGACTATTACCACGCCAAAACTGTCAAAACTTCAATAATATGTTATCCTCTTGATAGCAACAATTCCATTTTGAAAAATTAAGAGAAAAATGCGTCATATGAAATAATGGATGCAATCACATTGCTGTTACTTAGTTCATGTGTTATAGTACAAACATCCCGGCAAATGGATCGCGGAGAGGAGCAGCGCAAAATGATAAAGATGAGGACAGAAGTCAATATTGATAGTTTCCCAAAGGAAATAAGACACTTCTTCGAAAACGCCACTGTGTATGACAGCAGTTGTAGTTCGGAAGCTACCGTTTATTACATTGATTCCGGCTACTATGTAAAAATAGATGAGTTACACAGCCTTGCAGACGAGGCATCATTAAATAAGCTGTTTCATGCCAGAGGATTGGGCGTTGAGGTCATTGCCTACATTTCGACGGACAGGGATTATCTCGTTACTCGCAGTGCCGTTGGTGAAGATCTTACACATTATCTTCAGAATCCCGAAAAATTGTGTGAGCTCCTTGCAACCTCATTACGAAAGCTGCACTTACAGCCTGTCAACAATGCACCTGTTTCCTCAAGATTCCAAAGATATATGGATTCTGTTAATGGGGATTACAACGGTGGATATTATGATGAGTCTGTGCTGATGGATCGCTATATTGTGAAATCCAAAGAAGAAGCCTGGTCAATCATGCAAGCTAACAAACACTTGTTAGTTGCTGATACACTAATCCACGGTGATGCCTGTTTGCCAAATCTAATACAGAACGATGGTTCTTTCAGTTGTTTTATTGATTTCAATATGGCAGGCGTTGGAAGTAAGTATATCGATCTTTATTGGGCAATTTGGTCTTTACAATACAACCTTAAAACAGATGCGTACACAGATTTGTTTTTGGATATATACGGACGGGATAACATCAACGAGGATATGCTGCGTGTTATCGCTGCATATGAGCTGTTTGGATAAATTGAAACGAGGGATGGCTACCTAAAATAAAAACGGTGGCCATCCCTCGTAGTTTAGAATTTATCAATCATAAGGAGGTCTATTTATTGAGCCAAGTTGCCCTTTTGAATATTCTCTTGAATAATTCGATCAGCAAGTTCAAACATTTTTTCAGAACCCAATTTGGTTTTGTTTTGCCGTCTATAAACTTGTGCAGAGGTTACATTGTTCTCTTTCCAATCGCTACCATTGTTGCTGTTGTTTAACATCAGTGGCTGAATATTATCCATAACATGAGCAAACCTTGATTCTGGGGTTTCAAACGCTTCAAACTCGTCAAATAATGCAATCATTTCTTTTGCCTGTTCATCGGGCAAAAGAGAGAATACCCTTTGTTTTGCATCATCTTCTCTGCTTTTTTGTGTCTTCAAGCCATCCTCGTCATAAGCAAACGTGTCACCCGCATCAATCTCGACAATATCATGAATCAAGCACATCATTATGACTTTTAAGATATCAACTTCTTCATTGGCGTATTCCCGAAAAAGATACGCCATGACCGCCATATGCCACGAATGCTCAGCATCATTTTCCCTTCTTCCATTTCCGGATAAATGGGTTTGGCGGAATATATTTTTCACTTTGTCAATCTCTAAAGAGAACGCCAGCTGTCTATCCATACGATCATCCATAAATCCATCTCCATAAAATCTTGATTCAAGTTGCAAGTTTTATTTTAGCAAACCTCAGTCTAAAACACAATATTGAGTGATTTTTTCACCAGAATGGGTCAGAATCTGGGTCGGAAGTTTGACCCACTTTTTGCGCTCTACTTTTCCGCCCCAAAAACAAAAGAAAAGACCTGAAATCGTGAGATTTCAGCTCTTTTATGGTTGCGGCGGCAGGACTCGAACCTGCGGCCTCCGGGTTATGAGCTGCTCTGAGGTCACAATCCCTTGCAATGCAAGGGTTCCACGCATATTTTAACCCCGAAAAACGGGGAAAACCCGAAGGCCGGACGAGTTTGCTCCCCGTCTCACAAATGGACTTTCACGGAAATGGGTCGGAATCTGGGTCAGCCCCGATCAGCCCCCTCAACAGTTGCGTCGCCATAAACAAAGAAGAGAAAATCATTTTTTCCCCTCCGCATGATCCTCGTTTACATCGAGTCGTTATCCAAGTGGTACCCCATTTTACCTTCCTTTCACCAGAAGGTCAAGCGTTGCTGAGCACACTACATCGACACCACAAGGCGACACGATATGAACTCATAAACCAGGGGCGGACAAGGCTAACGCAGAGAGAAAGAATCTCTTCTCTGCGGAGAGAGCAAGCATCGCGTTTGGCTGGTCACCGGCAAAGCCGGCGACCGCCTTTCGCATCTCTTTTGCGGGAAACCCGCACCCCTTACAGAGAGCGAAATGCTCCGCCGTGTTTCCGCCTGTGATGCGTTTTGTGCGGTTTTGCAGGATGGGTAGGGAAGTAGAGCCGAGTCGAAGATCAGACCGTTGTTAAGCCGTTTTTGAGCGAATTTTGCTCCGGCGATTTGACGAACGAACAGAAATTTTGCCCGTTCGATTATGGAACAAGATAAAGACCCGACGGCGCTTACGCCGCCGGGTCGCTCACTTAGCCCCGCAATGCGGGGCTTTTTCGATGTTGCACAAACGCAGTCGGTTTTGAGCTTTTTCAATTTCTCCGCCGTCGGAACACTAAGAAACCGCCTGTTTTCAAGGGGTTCAGCCGATTCCAACCATCACTGCAAAAAGTGTTAGACTTTCGCCGTGAGTTATGGTAGTTGTGTTTGCTGACAAAAACGCAACTCAAGAAATGAACCGCTGAAACAAAGAAGAAGGGAAGTGGTAAGCATGGCAAAGCGCAGAGCCAACGGTGAGGGCAGCATTCGTAAGAGATCGGACGGCAGGTGGGAAGGTCGATATACGGCAGGGCATGACCCGGAAACAGGGAAGGCGATCTACAAAAATGTCCTCGGCAAGACCCAGGCCGAAGTGAAGGACAAGCTCAAGAAAGCCATCGAGGAAGCCGCTGGACTGGATGTAATCAAAGCGGAAAAATTTACTCTCGGTCAATGGATGGACATCTGGTTCGAGAACTACGCCAAGGTCAAGGTCAGACCTTCGTCACATCAAACATATAGAGGTTACATCGATAA
>JAZLEB010000155.1:0-2443 GCA_045615065.1 Candidatus Pelethomonas sp.
TCCTCTCCCCCGACATCGTCGGCTCCGAGCATTACGAAGTGGCCCGCGCCGTGCAGAGCATTCTGCAGCGCTACAAGGAACTGCAGGACATCATCGCCATCATGGGTATGGACGAACTGTCCGAAGAGGATAAGATCACCGTTAACCGTGCCCGTAAGGTTCAGCGTTTCCTGTCCCAGCCCTTCCATGTGGCTGAGCAGTTCACCGGCTACCAGGGCAAGTATGTGCCTCTGAAGGACACCATCCGCTCCTTCAAGGAGATCATCGAGGGCAAGCACGACGCCATCCCCGAGTCCTACTTCCTGTACGCCGGCTCCATCGACGAGGTCGTGGCCAAGTTCCGGGGCGGTGAGAACGCATGACCCCCTTCAAGCTGAAGATCGTCACTCCCGATGGTCTGATTTTTGACGGCGAAGCGGAAAAGCTCATCGTCCGCACGATTGGCGGTGACGTGTGTATCCTGGCCCGGCATATGGACTATGTTGCGCCTCTGGGCATGGGCATGGCCATTGTGGAATCTGACGGCAAGCGTCGTACCGCTGCTTGCATCGGCGGTATGCTCAGTGTCTCCGGCGGCGAAGTGAACCTGGTTCCCACTACTTTCGAGTGGGCGGAGCAGATCGACCTGGATCGTGTTCTTCGCTCCCACGAGCGTGCTGACAAGATCCTCAAGGATACTGCTGCCTCCGATACGGAGATCGCCCTGGCTCAGGCCAGACTCCACCGCGCCCTGGTCCGCAAGAGCGTGGTATCCTTCAAGTAACACAAAACAAGCATCCAAATGGATGCCGGTTTTTCTTGGTTCTATGTCAATAGTTGGGGTAGAGCCCAAAATGCAATAGTAATGGATCGTGTCGGAGCGAAAGCTCCGGCACGATTTTTATGTATTACAGAAGAGAATCCTCTTTCTGAAATTATTGAAATTACGCATTCCGAAACAAACTCTTTTCAAGACCTTAGTTTTGTTGTTGCAGCCTTCAATATAGCCGTTAGACCAGGGCACATCCATGGAGTTGAGAATTTCCTGGAACCAATTACGATATGCTTTGACGCAATCATCAAATTCCGGCATTTGCATCACCTCAACAGATAATAGCCAGTCGGACAGCCTTATCCTGCCCTCCTGAGAGGAGTTTGAATGAAAAGCAACCAGGAATTCGTTTTTTATTCGATACGCATCAGCCAGCCGGGGCGCTATTTCAAACATAAGTGCCAGACGATCCATTTCTTCCTCGTTCAGTTTATCCATCGGCTTCATAAGGAGATATCTGGATTTTTTGAAATACCGTCTATGTCTGTCCGGTAGTTTGCTCTGCTCGTTCTTTCTGACCTTTTCAACAGCCCAGAAAACCTGTCGAACAACATGGTATCTGTCAGCTACAACAACAGCTTGCTTGAAACAAGTGTTGGCAACATTACGGAAATGAGGATTCATATCACAAACAAAGTATTTTACCTTTGTTTGGGATGGGAATTGAGAGAAATATTTAATTAAATCATTTTCATATCTATTAGGGAGAATATCCAATACCTTCTTTTCTTTGGGATCCACAATGATGCTGTTATACTTCTGACCTCCGGAATTGCCCTTGAACTCGTCCAGAGAGATGATTTCCGGAAGCTCCTTCAACTTTTGATTATAACAATTGAAATAGCGCATGGCAGTAACGGCAGACACATTAAAGCGGCTGCCGATCTCTGTAGCGGGAATTAATTTTCTGAACTCCTGAATAATATTAGCCACCAATCTGCTGCTAACCCGATAGTAACGAGGAAGAAAAGGATTTTTCTCAAAGAATCTCTTGCCGCAGTTGCACCGATAACGGCGTTTGCGCAGATGCAGGAAGGTATCTCTGGCGAGGGGAATATCCTTGATAGTCTGCATACGATAATCGTGAATACGGTCTGTCTCGGCACCACAGGCTGGACAGGTATGCTTTGTACGAGGTAATTCGATGAAGATGTGTAGTTGATCTGAAATATTCTCTGCTTTTGTGATGATGACATCTTCCAAATTTAGAAGTTCTGCGGTATAATCTGACATGAGCATAGAGACCTCCTTTGTGATGTGGTAGGGGTACTTTCATTGTAAAGGTTTTTTGTCTCTATGCTCAACTATTATTTATGACAATGGGGTCAGGCTCATGAAACCTGACCCCAACATTTATTATAGAACCAAAAAACAAGGCCCTCCCCATAGGGGAAGGCAAAAAAAGACCGCTGCTTTTGCAGCGGTCTTTCTATTTGCAATTACTGGTTAGCCAGTTCCTTCAGAGCGTCCTTGCGGGAGAAGTTTGCACGGCCCTTCTCGTCGAAGCCCATGAACTTGACCCAGGTCATGTCGCCCAGGTTCAGAACGTCTTCGACCTTCTCAACACGGCGGTTCTCCAGCTTGGAGATGTGGACCATGCCGTCATGGCCGGGAGCGATCTCAACAAAAGCA
>JAZLEB010000156.1:0-24945 GCA_045615065.1 Candidatus Pelethomonas sp.
GTCGCCGCAGGCGACTCGGAGGGAGAGATACACTGCAATTCTTGGTTTTCTCTCCCTCAGTCTCGCTTCGCTCGCCAGCTCCCTCGTCAGAGGGAGCCTTGCGTACTGCGATGCAATCACACCGATAAACTCCAATTTACCGTTCGGCGAAACACATGATCCCCGCTGCGCGGTAAGCGCGGCGGGGATCATGTGAGCATTATTTTCCTGTGCTGTATACGCCGGAGAAGAAGTACACGCCATTGGGCAGGCGGTAAAGACCATTGAGACCGTCGGCAAGGGCATAGCTTCCGCCGCGGTAGAACAGCGCGATGATCGGGGCATCCTCCATAAGGATCGCTTCCGCATCGTGCAGATAGGCATCATAGGTCTCATGCGCCACAGCAGCCTCGGCGGCTTTCAGAAGAATATCAAAAGCGGCGCTGGAGTAGCCTGCGGAGTTCCGGGCATCGCCGGTGTGCCACTGCGACAGGAAGTCAATAATGTCATAACGGTCTGCCACAGTAAACTCTGCTGCGGCGATCATATAGCTGGGACCTGCTGCTTCATCCGCTGCACCGGGGATCAGAAGCTGTGTATACTCCTCCGCAGTGACGGCGCGCAGCGTGACTGTGACACCAAGTTTCTGCTTCCAGGTCGTCTGCAGTACAGAAGCGACCGCGCGGTTTTCCGGAGTGTCGACATAAAGATACTCCACTTGCGGGAAGCCGGCGCCGTCGGGATAGCCGGCAGAAGCAAGCAGCAGTTTTGCCTCTTCGCAGTCTGCGGCGTAGTCATAGCTGATGTTCAGAGTGACGATCTCCTCACTGTGGGTGCGGAAATCCCGGTTAGCACCGGTATGCACCAGAGGAGGCTTGTCGGATGTGTTCTGCCCATCGTTCTGGTGTGCTTTTTCTGCGGCGCATACACCGTAGTCCGCTGTGCCGTACGGCACGGGGCCGATGGCAGGACGCAGAGTGAGATCGTTCAGGGCATCAATGATCGCCTGCTCGTCGATCACAAGACGGAAAGCGGAGCGGATGTCCACACTGTCAAAGGGGAAAACCTGTGTATTGAATACAATACCGTAGGTAGATGTAACAGGTTCGGGAATTTCGGTGTCCTCCAGCGCGGCGGCGGGTAGATCAGCAACGAATGCCACGGAGCCCTGCAGAAATTTTGCGTAATCTGTGTCGCTGCCGCCGGAGGGGATAAAGCGAAGCAGATCCACGGTGACATTGGCAGCATCGTAGTATGTGCTGCTCTTAGCGAGGGTCACAGCCGCGTCGCTGCTCTCGGTAGGGGCGGCAATAGTATAGGCACCATTGGTCACAGAGACGATGGGGGCATTGTCTGGCAGGTAGGAGCGCACAGGCATGGTATATGCGCTGGTGCAGATCTCATGCAGGAAGGAAGGGGGATTTCCAACCAGTTGAACGACCAGTGTCCGGTTGTCGACAGCGGTAACTCCCAACAGGGAAACATCGCCGCCGTTCTGCACGGTATCGTAACCCTTGATGCAGCTGAGCAGGCTGCTGTGGGGAAAGGCATGGGAGGGGGAGACCAGGCGCTGCCATGCGGAAACAAAGTGGTGGGCGGTGACACTTTGTCCGTCGGACCAATAAATGTCATCGCGCAGAGTGAAAGTATAGGTGGCATTGCCGAGATAGTCGGTCTCCACCGTGTAGCTTTCGGCCTGTCCGGGAGCGAGGGTGGCATATCCGGTGCCGTTGTTCTCCCAGCGCAGCAAATTTTCATAGAGATGGAGAAGGATGGTTTCGCCACCTTTTTCGGTGCAGAGGGCGGGATCCAGATCGCCGGGCAGTTCACCCAGTGCAATGGTCAGAGTAAAGGGCTCTGCCTCCGGTGTTTCGTCGGGAGAAGGGGGCTGCTCGCCGCAGGCGGTGAACAGCATAAGAGATGCTGACAGCACGGCAAAAAGCATTCTAATTGTACGTTTCATAGTGGATTCTCCTTACAATCACTGATCTTCCACAGTGATCAGAGCGCCGGTTTCATCGAATTTGACCTGCCGGATGGTGCTGCGGGTGTTCTTGGCAATGTCATTCAGGCGCACAAGAGCCGGGTAATCGGCAACAAAGGTGTAAGCCACGCCGTGGCGCTTGGCACGGCCGGTGCGGCCGATGCGGTGTACATAGTATTCGTTTTCATCGGGAACATCGTAGTTGAAGACTACATCCACATCGTCCACATCGATGCCGCGGGCAGCCACATCGGTGGACACGAATACCCGCAGCTCGCCGCGGCGGAAGCGGGCCATGACCTTTTCACGCTTGTCCTGAGGAATGTCACCGTGGATGCACTGGGCATCGATACCCTTCATCTGCAGCAGCTTGGTCACGCGCTCGGTGTTGCCCTTGGTGTTGCAGAAGACCATGGCGCGCTCATACTCGCCCTGTTCCAGAATGCGGCAGAGCGCATCAGTCTTTTCGTTCATGGTCACATCCAGTCGGTACTGCAGAATGTCGGGCTTGTTCTGCTCGTCGGCGCGCACGGTGATCTCCACAGGGTCTCTCTGATAGACCCAGGCGATATCCATGACCTCGCGGCTGATGGTGGCGGAGAAGAGCCCCAGGTTTTTGCGGTTCTTCATCTGGTCGAGAATGCGGGTGACTTCGTGAATAAAGCCCATATCCAGCATGCGGTCGGCCTCGTCCAGTACAGCGGTCTCCACCTTGTCAATGCGCACAGTGCGGCGCTTCATGTGGTCGCCCAGACGGCCGGGGGTAGCTACCACGATCTGAGGACGCTTCTTCAGCGCCTCGATCTGCTTATTGATAGGCTGGCCGCCGTACAGGCACACCATCCGCACACCCTCTTTGAACTGAGCGAGATCGCGCATTTCTGCTGTGATCTGCATAGCCAGCTCGCGGGTGGGGGCGAGAATGATAGCCTGTACCTGATCGGAGTCTGCGTCAATGTGTTCAATAATGGGGATGCCGAAGGCAAAGGTCTTTCCGGTACCGGTGGGCGCCTTTGCGGTTACATCCTGCCAGTTAAGCATAGGGGGGATGCACCCTGCCTGAATGGGGGTGGACATCTCATAGCCCTTTTTTTCCAATGCACGCATCAACTCGGGGGAGAGTCCCAGTGAGTCGAAGCGAATGCCCTGTGTTAATTCCATAAATATATCCTCTTTGTTTTATCAAATATTTTCCCAGTATAACTAATTTAACATACCACAATTGTGTTCTATATGCAAGTATTTTCGAAAAAAGAGGGAGAAATGGGAGAAATATTGAAAAAACAGGAACGCCGTGAAGAATATTCTTCGCGGCGTTCCACTATTATGGGCGATGGTTATCGAATGTTGATGACAACAGGCTCCTCTGCGATCCAGCTATGGGTATAGGAGGGGCAGATCCAAATGTGGTCATAGGGATAGTCCTTCAGTTCGAGCCATTCATGCAGACAGTTGGCACCATGCTCCCTGCAGTCTCTGAAGCACACCGGGGTTTGGCAGAGTGTTCCGGCAGCGTCATAATACATCATACTCAGGAAAAGATGATGACTCTCATTTTGGCCGCATTCGATATGCAGTGTGACCGGGCTCATGGACTCCTCGGAGTGCGCCGGGACCAATGTGACTCCCGGGGGAAGGGCGTTCTCTGCGCCGTTTCTCAGGTCGATCCGGATCTTCTCCATATCTTTATCAAGCCACCGGGCACCGGTGATGACCAGCCTGATCTGCTCGGCCTGATAGAAATAGATGCTGTCTGCCCGGAAGGACGTCATGCTTTTGCTGTTCTCAGAGCCTGTTGCGATAATGCCGCGGGTGGGAATATCAAAACGACCGTCCTCTGTTTCGATGTAGAAGTCCAGCGTTTTCAGCCATGCGGTGTTATCCGCATTATCTTCAATGTTTACCCGCAGGTGGGTGGGGTACACTTCGATTTCGGTAATGGTGATGGTCTGTCCATCCATGACCACAGTCTGATGGAGAGGATAGACGATCGCCTCCGCGATCTGATTTGGATCAAGTTCCAGCAGGAAGGTGAACTGTGTAATGAGATGCTCACGTTCGGCGGAACCGCTGGCGTCATTAAATACATAGATAACAAGCTGAAGGCTATCCGGTACATCTTCTTCCAGATAATCCAGTGTGATCAAGCGAAGCTCGTCATTGGAAACTTCGTTAATGGGGGTAGTCCATGTGCAGGGTTCCTCCAATGTGCCGTCGCTGGACAGAGCATCGGGAACCGTATACATAGCGGAGTATTCGTTTGACTCCAGGCGGTAAAAGATATGAACCTGCTTGCGGTCTGTGATAATATATTCGATTTTCGCGTTCACACCGTCATTTTCCTGAACCAGATCACTCTGCTGCATATAGTCGTGCCCGGCAGCATCGGACAGAGAACGGGAGAATGTCAGTGCTTTGGCCAGATCTCCCAAAATCGGCACCTGATAGCAGGCCTGTGCAATAGGTGCGGAGAAATTGATCAGCAGGACAAATAACGCAAAGCACGCAGCCAGACCGGTCAGGGGGCGATAGAGAAACGCGACTCTGCTTTTTCTGCGCTTTGCCTTTTGGATGGAAGAGGTGAGGTCGGGGGTGTTTTCTTCCAGCTCCTTCATCAGGCTCAAATATTCGTCGTTACGGTTCATGTGGTACCTCCTCTTCAAGTTCCAGTCGTAGCAACTTCAGCGCCTTGCGCTGTCTGGATGCTGCCGTTCCCTGCGGGATCTTCAGCATTTGCGCCGTTTCCGCAAGAGTGAATCCGGAGAAGTATCTTAGAATGATCACATCCTTCAGATCTTTGGAAAGATGCCGGATCGCTTCTTTCAGTGGCAGGTGATCCAATTCTTCCTGCGCCATCTCCGGAAGCTCGTCTATGGGATACAGCCGCTTCTGCCTGCGAAGTTCATTGTGGCACTCGTTGAGCAGAATGCGGGTGATCCAGGTGTCGAAGTACGCTTCTTCCCGAAGCCTATTTTTGGCACACCATGCTTTGTAGATCGCTTCATCCAGAACATCCATAGCGGCAGAATGGCTGCCCATGTATAGCATGGCAGTTTTGTAAAGCTTCTGCTTGGCAGCTTCCACTCGCTCTGTGAATAGATCGTTTGTCATGGCCTCTCGCCCCCTTTCACCTATTAGACGGTTATTACCGGAGATTTTATTTTGAGTCAGAAAATAATTTATATTATTATCGACAAAATTACGAGGAGCACAGCGCAAACGCGCTGTGCTCCTTAATAATGCAATTACTTCTTGTAGGGGACGTTCCAGATGCGCTCGGCGTAGTCTGCAATGGAACGGTCAGCGGCAAAAATACCGGAACGGGCGATGTTCAGGAGGGACATACGGTTCCAGGTGGCTCTGTCGCCATACACCTCGGTCATGCGGCGCTCGGCGGCGCAGTAAGAGGCAAAGTCGGCCAGCAGCATGTACTCGTCGGGAGCACAGCCCTTGCCGAAGAGCAGGCGCTCCACCAGATCGTCGTAACGGACACCGTCGCGGAAGCCGTTGCTGATCTGGTCGAGGACACGGTGCAGGTAGGGATCGCGGCTGTACAGGCGGTAGGGATTGTAGCCTGCTTCGCGCATGTCGATGACTTCCTGGGTCTTGAGACCGAAGAGGAACATGTTGTCATCACCAAGCACCTCGTGCATTTCCACGTTGGCACCGTCCAGTGTGCCGACAGTGAGGGCACCGTTCATCATGAACTTCATGTTGCCGGTACCGCTTGCTTCCTTGCCTGCGGTGGAGATCTGCTGGCTCACCTCGCTGGCGGGCATCAGCATCTCGGCCATGGACACGCGGTAGTTCTCCAGAAAGAACACCTGCAGCTTGCCCTTGCAGATAGGATCGTTATTGATCTGGTCTGCCATGGAGTTGATGAGGCGGATGATGCGCTTTGCCACCGCGTAGCCGGGAGCTGCCTTTGCGCCGAACAGGAAGGTGTGGGGAGGCATCTCCATATTGGGATTATCCTTCAGGGTCAGATACAGGTGGACGATGTGCATTACATTCAGCAGCTGGCGCTTATACTCGTGCAGGCGCTTGACCTGAACATCAAAGATAGCGTCGGTGTTGAGGGTAAGACCCTGCTCACGCTTGATCCACTTGGCGAAGGCCTGCTTATTGGTGCGCTTGATCTTTTCAAGACGCTCCAGAACGGCCTTGTCATCAGCATACTTCTCCAGCTTGGGCAGAGCGGTGCCGGGGTGGAGCAGGTACTCGTCGCCGTTTGCCAGCTCGCGGATCAGACCGTCCAGACCGGGGTTGATCTCAGCCAGCCAGCGGCGGTGGTCGATACCGTTGGTGACATTCTTGAACTTGTCGGGCTCCATGCCGCAGGCGTGCTTGAACACATCGTTGCGCAGAATGTCGCTGTGGAGGGCGGAAACACCGTTGACAGCCATACCGCCGGCGATGCACAGGTTAGCCATGCGGACCTCGCCGTCCCAAATGACAGCCATGTCCTTGACCTTGTTCATGTCATTGTTGTAGAACTGCTCTACCTTGGTCTGCCAGCGGTGGCCGATCTCGCACAGGATCTGCCAGATGCGGGGCAGCAGGCTCTGCATCAGGCTCTGAGGCCAGCGCTCCAGTGCCTCGGCAAGAACAGTGTGGTTGGTGTAGGCCACGGCGTTGGTGGTGATATGCCATGCGGCATCCCAGTTGAGGCCGGCATCATCCATCAGGATGCGCATCAGCTCGGGGATCACCAGTGCGGGATGGGTATCGTTGATCTGAATGATATTCTTCTCGTGGAAGTTGGAAACAGTGCCGTAGGTCTGGATGTGGTGACGCACGATGGACTGCACGGTTGCGGACACGAAGAAGTACTGCTGCTTCAGGCGCAGACTCTTGCCCTCGTAGTGGTTGTCCTCAGGATAGAGCACCTTGGCAATGACCTCTGCCATGGCGCTCTCTTCGCTTGCCTCCAGATACTGACCCTGACGGAACAGGTGCATATCAATGGGAGTGGGGCTCTTGGCATCCCACAGGCGCAGGGTGTTGGTGTGGTCGGTGTCGTAACCGGCGATGGTCATATCGCAGGGCACAGCCAGCACGCGGGTGTAGTCCTCGTGGACGATGTGCAGGCGGTTGTCGGCCCAGAACTCACGCAGCTTACCGCCGAAGTGAACTTCCTCCATCTCGGTGGGACGGGGGATCAGCCATGCATCGCCCAGACCCATCCAGTTGTCGGGCAGCTCGACCTGCTGACCGTCCACGATCTTCTGCTTGAAGATACCCAGCTCGTAGCAGATGGAGTAGCCGCAGGCGGGGATCTCAAGGGTGGTCAGACTGTCCAGATAGCAGGCGGCAAGACGGCCCAGACCGCCGTTGCCCAGACCTGCGTCGGGCTCCATATCAAAGATGTCGCCGCTCTTGAAGCCCAGATCCTCAATGGCTGCACGCATGGGCTCGATCACGCCCAGGTTGTAGGCATTCTTCATCAGGCTGCGGCCCATCAGAAATTCCATAGACATATAGTGGACCTGACGCTTCTGCTCGGTGCGAACCGCCTTGCGGGACTCAACGGCGTTGGCGTTCATGTGGTCGCGCAGGACCATAGCACAGGCCTTCAGAACATTTTCTTCAGTGGCCTCCTCCACTGCGCAGCCGAAATTCAGACGCAGCTTGTCGCAGATGGCTTTTTTCATGGAGGCTTTGGTAAACTTTTCCATATACGGTTTTCCTCGTTACAATAATGATATATCGGGTGGAAACGATTCCACGCAGGGCTCGGAGTAGGGCGGGGGCTTGTTACCCCCGCCCGAAAATGAAGCAAAAAGGGAAAATCAGGATAAAATCATGCGGTAGATGCCGTTGTAAGCCTCTGCGGAGCGTGTCCAGCTGAAATCCTCGGTCATGCCGGCCTTGCGCAGTGCCTTGAAGGCAGAGGGATTGTTGATGTACAGATCCACTGCCTGACGGATCACGAACAGCATATCGTATGCATTGTAATCGGCAAAGGTGAAGCCGTTACCGGCGCCACACCATGCCTCGTATGCGTGGACAGTGTCCTTCAGACCGCCGGTCTCGCGCACGATAGGCACTGTACCGTAGCGCATGGCGATCATCTGTGCAAGACCGCAGGGCTCGCTCTTGGAGGGCATGAGCAGCAGGTCAGCACCGGCGTAGATCTGCATGGCCAGAGGCTCATTGTAGCCGCGGTAGATGGCCATGCGGCCCTCGTACTGAGCGCGCTTCTCCTCGAAGAAGTTCTCATACTGAGCATCGCCGCTGCCCAGCACAATGAACTGGCAGTTGAGATTCATGATCTCGTCAAACACCTCGCGGATGAGGTCCAAACCCTTGTGGCCGACCAGACGGCTCACAATACCGATCACGGGGATGGAGGGATCCACCGCAAGACCCATCTGCTCCTGCAGCTTGGCCTTGCACTTGGCCTTGCCGGTCATGCGGCCGGCGCTGTAGTGATTGGTGAGGGCGGGATCCTTGTTGGGGTCGTAGCGGACCATATCGATACCGTTGAGCACGCCGTGGAGCTTGTGGGCATTCATCTGCATCACACTGCTCAAACCGTGGGAGAAGAACGCATAGCGCAGCTCCTGCGCATAGGTGGGGCTCACTGCGGTAATGGCGTCAGAGGTCATCAGAGCGCCCTTGACCAGGTTCACGTCGCCGTCCATGGCGATGGTACCGTCGGCAAACCAGCCGGGTGCCAGACCAAAGAGATCCTCCAGAGTCTCCTTGCCGTAGCGGCCCTGATACTCGATGTTGTGAACGGTGAACACGGTCTTGATGCTGCGCACCTGCTCCCAGCGCACGCACTCATCCTTCAGGTAGATGGGTACCAGAGCGGTCTGCCAATCGTTGCAGTGAATGATCTCGGGCATAAACTGCAGGGCGGGCAGCAGGGATACAATAGCGCGGGAGAAGAAGCCGAAGCGCTCGCCGTCGTCATAGTGACCGTACAGAGCCTCGCGCTTGAAGTAGTACTCATTGTCGATAAAGTACCAAATTACGCCGTCCTTGTCCAGGCGGAACAGACCGCAGTATACGCGGCGCCAGCCCAGGGGGACTTCGATGTTGCCCACAAAGGACATCTGATCCTTCCAGTTGTCGGAAACCTTCTGATAGAGAGGCAGGATCACTTCCACTTCGTTGCCGGCCTTAGCCAGTGCCTGAGGCAGACTTCCCGCAACGTCTGCAAGACCGCCGGTTTTGCAGAAGGGGACAGCCTCTGAAGCAGCAAACAAAATTTTCATAGGGAGAGGAACCTCCTTTAAAATTTGAACAGAAGCATTATAACAGGGTCGATGAGAAATGTAAATGCTTTTCGTCGCTTTTTACATATATGACGAATGAACGTTGTGCGACATGCTGATTTTTGTTAAACCTTGCTTCCTTTGGCAATGACCATGGGGTATCCGTCGCTGCCGATGAGGGTGCGGGACTCCAAAATCTCCACATTCTTATCGGTCACCACATAGTGGAGGACCGCGTCGCGGCCGACGGCTGCGTCCTGCATCAGAATGCAGTTTTTTACCTGCGCGCCGCGTGCAACGGAGACACCGCGGAACAGGATGGAATTCTCCACACTGCCCTCGATGGTGCAGCCGTCAGCGATGATGGAGTTCAGGCAGTTTCCATCGGGATCGATGTAGGTGGAAGCATCGTTGCGCTCCTTGGTGTGGATGGGACGCTGGGGATGGAACACTTCGCGGCGGATGGCATAGTTCATCAGCTCCATGCTGCGGTCATAGTATTCCTTGACGGTGCGGATCTGAGCGGCATAGCTGTCCCACACATAGCCGTGGATGCGCAGGGTGTCTGCCTTGGCCTGCAGTACTGCGCCGCGCAGGCTGTAGTGGTCGAGGCTGATGCACTCGTCCACCAGATCCAGCAGCAGCTGCTTGGAGAGGATGTAGATCTCCAGTGCACGGTGGCAGCCCTCGGTGTTGCGCAGTGCGGTGAAAGTCTGGGTCACGCGGCCGTCCTTGTCCAGCTTGAAGTAGGTGGCATCCTCGGGGCTGCCGTCAGTATTGCCGGTGCAGACAGCGGTAATGTCGGCGCCGGAGGCCAGATGGCGCTGATACACGTCATCCAGGGGGATATTGATAATGAGGTCGCTGTCAGCCAGCACCACATGGGACTGGCGGATGCCCTCCAGATAGGTGCGGACACCGGCGAGAGCCTCAATGCGTCCGCGGATCTCCTTCTGAGAGAAGGGGGGCAGCAGCTTGAGACCGCCGTGCTTGCGGCTCAGATCCCAGTCCCTGCCGGAGCCCAGGTGACCCAAAAGACCCTGATAGTTGCCCTGCAGCACCACGCCCACATCAGCGATGCCGGCATTGACCATACTGGAGAGGATAAAGTCGATCATGCGGTAACGACCCGCAAAGGGTACGGAACCGGGCATGCGTCTGTCGGTCAGCTCACGCAGACCGCTGAGCTTCTCGAGAGAGAAGATAATTCCGTGCAGACCGTTCATCTGGACACCTCCTTGAGTTCGCGGTTGAGCATTGTCTTGGGAGTGACGACCTGATCGGCGGCGATGGAAGCGCCGGGACCGAGGACGGTGATTCCCCATTTATCCGGATCGTAGTTTTCGGGGGATTCGCCGATCTTGGCGCCGGCTTCCACCTGAACATTTTCGCCCAGGATAGCATAGCGCACACTGGCGCCCTTCTTGACGGTGACGCCGGGCATCAGGACGGAGTAGAGAACCTCAGCGCCCTCTTCAATCACCACGGAATGGGAGAGAACGGAGTTCTTCACGGTTCCCTGAACATCACAGCCCTGGGTCACAACGCTGTGCTCCACCAGAGCGCCGGCGCCGATAAAGGCGGGAGGCTTGAGGGGCAGTCTGGCATAGATGGGCCAGCTGCTCTCCAAAAGATCCAGATCGCCGCGGGACAGCATATCCATATTGGCGTCCCACAGACTCTCCAGAGTGCCGACATCCTTCCAGTAACCATCGAAACGGTAGGCGAACATTACCTCGCCTGCGTTCAGCATGTTGGGGATGATATTCTTACCAAAATCGTTGCTGGAGGCGGGGTCGTTTTCATCGCTGATGAGGTACTCACGCAGCTTCTGCCAGGTGAACACATAGATACCCATGGAAGCGAGATTGCTCTTGGGCTGCTTGGGCTTCTCCTGAAACTCTACGATGTTGTCGTTTCCGTCAACAGCCATGATACCGAAGCGGGAAGCCTCGTCCCAGGGCACTTCCATGACGGAGATGGTGCAGGCGGCGCCTGCGGCCTTGTGAGCCTCGACCATCTTGCTGTAATCCATCTTGTAGATGTGGTCGCCGGAGAGGATGACCACATACTCGGGATCGTACATATCCACAAAACCGATGTTCTGATAGATGGCGTTTGCGGTGCCCTTGTACCAGCTGCCCTTCTCGCCCTCCTGCATGTAGGGGGGGAGGATGTGCACACCGCCGTCCAGACGGTCCAGATCCCAGGGCTGACCGCTGCCGATGTAGCTGTTGAGCTCCAGGGGCTTATACTGTGTCAAAACACCGACAGTGTCGATGCCTGCGTTGGTGCAGTTGGAAAGGGGAAAGTCGATGATGCGGTACTTCCCGCCGAAGGGGACGGCAGGCTTTGCCACATCGCTGGTCAGAACATACAGGCGACTGCCCTGTCCACCGGCCAGCAGCATTGCGATACATTCTTTCTTCATCGTTTCACATCCTCGTTTCTATCAGACTTTTTTGGAACGGGAAGAGGTGCTCTTCCCGGCAGTGGTCTTCTTTTCTGCGGGGGACTTCTTAGCGGCGGACTTCTTCTCCGCGGTAGTTTTTTTCTCTGCGGCAGGCTTCTCTGCGGCAGATTTCTTGACAGCGGTCTTCTTGGCGGCAGGTTTCTTTTCGGCCTTTTCGTCCGCGGTCTCGGCCTTCTTTCTGGACTTGGGCTTGGCGCGCAGCTTGCCGCGGCCCTCAAAGAACACAGCGCCCAGAGGCGGGATGCGGATGGAGACGGAACTCTCCTTGCCGTGGGACTCGGTCCAGCTGACGGGACAGGGAGCGGTATTGGTCACACCGCTGCCGCCGTACTCGATACGGTCGGTGTTGAACACTTCCACATATTCCTTGACTGGGGGACAGCCGAAGCGATATTCCTCGTATACATTGGGGTTGAAGTTAATGGCGCACATGAGCTCCTTGCCGTTCTTATCCCGGCGCAGGAATACGACCACATTGTTCTGGTTATCGTCCGGCACCAGCCACTCAAAGCCTTCCCAGCTGAAGTCGATCTCCCACATGGGGGAGTTTTCCTGATAGAAGCGGTTCATGTCCTTGAAGTATTGATGGAGACGGCGGTTGTCCTCATTCTCCAAAAGGTGCCAGTCAAGGCCCTTGTAGGAGGCCCACTCCGCCTCAGTACCCAGCTCTACACCCATGAAACTCAGTTTCTTTCCGGGGTGAGCGAGAGTGTAGGCGTAGAAGCCGCGGACACCTGCAAATTTCTGCCAGCGGTCGCCGGGCATCTTGCCCATCACGGAGCCCTTCATATGTACCACCTCGTCATGGGACAGGGGCAGCACGAAGTTTTCGGAGAAGGCATAGAACATGGAGAAGGTAATATCCTTGTGGTTACCCTGACGGAACCAGGGATCCATCTTCAGATAGTGGCACATGTCGTTCATCCAGCCCATGTTCCACTTGAGGTTGAAGCCGAGACCGCCCACATCCACAGGGTGGGTGACCAGAGGCCATGCGGTAGACTCTTCGGCGATCATCAGAACATTGTTGTTCACGGAAAAAGCGGCCTTGTTCAAATCCTGCAGGAAGGCGATGGCTTCCAGATTCTCCTTACCGCCGTGGATGTTGGGCATCCACTCGCCGTCCTTGCGGTCATAGTCCAGGTAGAGCATGGAGGCGACTGCGTCCACACGGATACCGTCGATATGATATTCCTTGATCCAGAAGGCAGCGCTGGAGAGCAGGAAGCTCTTGACCTCGGGACGGCCGTAGTCAAAGACGCGGGTACCCCAGGAGGCATGCTCGCTCTTGCGCTTGTCCTGATACTCGTAGCAGCAGGAACCGTCAAACTCGTAAAGACCGTGCTCGTCCTTGCAGAAGTGGGCGGGGACCCAGTCCAGGATCACGCCGATGCCTGCCTTGTGCATATAGTCCACGAAGTACATGAAGTCCTCGGGGGTGCCGTGGCGGGAGGTGGGGGCAAAATAGCCGGTGCACTGGTAGCCCCAGCTGTCATCCAGCGGGTACTCGGTGATGGGCAGCAGTTCAATGTAGTTGAAGCCCAGTTCCTTCACATAGGGAGCCAGTTCGTGGGCAAGATCGCGGTAGTCGATAAAGTCACCGTTTTCCCGGCGCTTCCAGGAACCCAGATGTACCTCGTATATATTAAGGGGGGCATTGTAAACGGGGTGGGTGCGGCAGTGCTCTTTCCACGCCTCGTCACCCCATGCATAGTTGCCGAGAGTGTAGAGCTTGCTGGAGTTGCCGGGACGGGTCTCGGCATGGAAGGCATAGGGGTCTGCCTTGAAGCGGACTTTGCCGTCAGGACCGGTTACAGCGAATTTGTATGCATCGTAGGTCTGACCGCCGGCAAGGAAGCATTCCCAAATGCCGCCGGTGATTCTGTACATAGGGTGGGCATTTACATCCCAGAAGTTGAAGTCGCCGACTACGGAGACAGCTTTCGCATTGGGCGCCCATACGCGGAATACATAGCCCTGCACGCCGTCCCTTTCGGTGGCGTGGGCACCCATATACTCATAGGCAGTGATGGAGGTTCCTTCGTGGAACAGGTAGGTGTTGAGCTCATCGGCTTCTCTGTAAATCATAGCAGTCCTCCGTGATTTTGGGTACAAGTATAGTTATTATAATTATACGCCTCAAGACACAGACCGTCAAGGCAAGGAGCACTAGTTTCTTGGCGGCAAAAGCTACAAAAAAACAGTGGGAAATCAAGATAACTTTACCAAAAGGTAACGGGACGTTTTTCGTCAAAATGTCCAGTACAGCATAGGGGAGATGTGTGAAGGATATAGAATATTGACGAACTGAGAAGGATTTTTACGAAAGTTGTTTACTTTCACGGATTGAAGTGTTAAAATGAATCAAATCTGCAAATACGGAGGAAACTACCGATGGCTAAAATTGCTAAGAAAGAGAAGAGTGACGGCCTGTACCGTGCTCTGCTGACCCTCAAGACCGAGGAGGAAGTATACAAGTTTTTCCAGGATCTCTGCACTGTGATGGAGCTTCGTTCCATGGAGCAGCGTTTTGAGGTCGCCTGCATGCTCAATAAGGGTATGATCTACAATGACATTCTGGAGAAGACCGGTGCATCCAGCGCTACCATCAGCCGCGTGAACCGCTCTCTTTCCGGCGGAAGCGGCGGCTATGAGACCTACTTTGCCCGCGCTGCTGAGGCGGAGGAAGACCAGTGAGCGCTTACGGAGCGTTAGCATCGGTATATGACCGCCTTACCGGAGATGTAAACTACGAGCGCAGGGCGGACTATATTGAAAAACTGTTTCGCGGCAGCCGTATTCCGGTGCATACTGTGCTGGATCTTGCCTGCGGCACCGGCACTATGACCAACATCTTCACCGAACGCGGCTATGAGCTGATCGCGGTGGACGGCAGTGCCGACATGCTCTCTGAGGCACGGGAAAAGGCGGCGGATCTCAAGGGTGAGCCGCCGGTATTTTTGAATCAGAGCATGCCGCGCCTGGATCTCTACGGAACGGTGGATGCTGCTATCTGCTGTCTGGACAGCCTTAATTATCTCACAAACCCCAAGGATGTGCAGCGGACACTGCAGCGGCTTCATCTGTTTATAGAACCGGGCGGGATCCTTGTGTTCGATATCAACAGTGCCGATAAACTTCGCGCTTTGGACGGGCAGGTGTTCTTGGATGAAACCGAGGACATTTACTGCGTATGGCGCACGGAGTTTGAAAAGCGCAGCAGGATCTGCACTTACTGGATGGATATCTTCACCCGTCTGGAGGATGATACCTGGGAGCGTGACTTTGAGGAGCACCGCCAGCGTGCCTACGAGGTGGAGGAACTCCGTTCCTGGCTCTTGGCGGCCGGTTTTACCCACATCCGTACCTACGGAGACTGCCGTATGAGTGCTCCGCGGGAGAATGAGCAGCGGATCTATTTTACAGCGATCAGAGGAAAGTAAAGGATTTTCACACATTATGGATAAATTAGTTCGTGCAATCAGCAGCGACGGTTCTGTTCAGGCGGTCGCTGTTTCCACACGCTATCTGACAGAGCGCGCAAGAAATATTCACACTACCCTCCCTGTGGCTACGGCTGCTCTGGGTCGTGCGCTGGCAGCGGCTTCTATGATGGGCAATGCCCTCAAGGGTGATGGCGCCAGCCTGACCCTGCAGATCAAGGGCGGTGGTCCCCTGGGTACTGTTTTGGCAGTGTCCGACTCCGAGGGTAACGTTCGCGGCTATGTGCAGGATCCCCATGTGGATCTGCCCCTGCGGCCGGACGGTAAGCTGGATGTTGGCAGTGCTGTGGGTGTTGATGGCAGTCTGACCGTCATCAAGGATATCGGTATGAAGGAGCCCTATATCGGTTCTGTACAGCTCCTGGGCGGTGAGATCGCAGAGGATCTGGCGGCATACTTCGTGGAGAGCGAGCAGATCCCCACCGCTTGCGCACTGGGCGTGCTGGTGGATCGTGACCAGAGCGTTAAAGTGGCTGGCGGCTATATTATTCAGCTGCTTCCCGGCGCCACGGAAGATACTATTATTAAGGTAGAAGGCGGTGTGCTGGCAGCCGGCGCGGTGACGGGGATTCTTGAGCGCAACGATGATCCCGAGGCGATGCTGCGTGAGGTTTTGTCGGACTTCGACGTGGAGATTCTGGAAACATCTCCTATTGAGTACCGCTGCTACTGCAGCCGTGAACGTGTGGAACGGGCGCTGATCAGCATGGGCAGAGAAGAACTCGAGAGCATTCTGGAGGAACAGGGCGGCTGCGAGCTGACCTGCCAGTTCTGTGATGAAGTCCATCGTTTTACTGCTGATGAGCTGCGCGCGCTGATCGACAGCATTGGAAAGTAAATGAAAAACATCCCGGGTCATCGCGATGATCCGGGATGTTTTTTTAGCTGCTCTCTTTTTCAATCAATGTCCAGGGGATGGAAACAGACTGTACGGACTTGCCGCTCAGCTGTTGGATCAAAATTTCGGCGGCGATGCGCCCAACATTCTGGTTGCCGTGGGACAGGGAAGTGATGCGGCGGATGGATAAATTGCTGTAGATGCTGTTGTCAAAGCTGACCACCGCCAGTTTCTCGGGGATGTTTACGAGGTCACGCAGCGATGCGCGAATGACAAACGCGGCGACCTCGTCGTTGTAGCATACGACCGCGGTGTTCTGCTGCAGCAGAGGTGCCAGTTTTCCGGTCCACAACGTACTTTCGTGGACGAATTCCTCTTTATCCTCGGTGCGGTACCAAAAAATGTTTCGGTCTTCCACAGGGATGCCGTGCTCCTGTAGAGCTGCGGTGAAGCCGGCGTAGCGTTGATGTCCCTGAATATCGTCGCTCTTGAAAATGCCGGCAATACGGCGATGCCCTTTTTTTATAAGGTAATCCACAAGCATCTGCCCCCCGGCGAAGTTGTCATCCAGCACAGTTACCGCGCCGGCAAGGCCTTCGTAGCTGCCGTGGAAGAAGATCAGCGGGATACCTTTAGCCTGAAGGGCGCGGTAGAGGTCCAAATTCGGGTTGGGCAGGGTGGTCTTGGTACCTTCCACCAGAATACCATCTACTTTCTTCTCGCTGAGCAGATCCTGCAGGATGCGACGCTCCACAGATACCTGATTGCCTGTGGCGTAGAGCATGGTGGTGCAGTTGTTGGCGGAAAGCACTGCCTCGGCTTCGCGCAAAATGGAGGGGAAGATATATTCTCCGATGTAAGTGGTGATAATGGCCACGGAGCGGCGGGGCGCACCGGTGGCGCTGCCGTGGTCCACGACCCGTGAGCCGCTGCCCTGTCTGCGAATGATCAGTCCGTCATCCACCAGGCACTGCAGCGCCTGACGAACAGTCTGGCGGCTTGCGGAAAAAGTTTCGTGGAGCTGCTGTTCAGTGGGCAGCAGGGAACCGGGCGGATAGACAAGTTCCGCGATCTGCTGCCGCAAAGTGTCTGCGATTTGTTTGTATTTTGCAGCCATAACACACCTCTTTCCTGATTTGTCTGTACGATTTACAATAATTGTAAATAATTTGTTCGATAAATGCAAGAGATAAATCCTCAGCGGAAAGAATATCGAGAGAATCTGTAGGAAAAGGGGGACAGAAATAGGGAGGATCCACAGGGTATTGTGCATATTAACAAGAGAAGTCTGGCTTTTCACGTATTGGAAAATCGGCACGAACAGATGAAGAAAAAAGGAAGAAATCGGCTGCGTGTAATATTTTTTGGATTATTTTGACGTGTTTGGAAATTTGTAGGCAATTTGATCGCTGATAAATGACGATTTGTATTGTTCAGTAATACAAAAATTTGTGCTCATTTTACACAACTCGTTGACAAAAGGATATACCAGGTTGTATAATCTTGCCAAGACCGTTGGTACATATAACTGTTAACTGGCGGAAAAGTTGAAAAGGAGAAGCAAAGATGAAAAAGATTTTGGCTCTGGTTCTGTCCCTTGCTATGGTGTTCGCACTGGTCGCCTGCGGCGGCGGTGGCGACAAGAAGGTCGTTGGTGTGGCAATGCCCACCCAGTCCTCCGAGCGTTGGATCAACGACGGCGCAAACATGAAGAATAAGCTGGAAGAGCTCGGCTACGAGGTCATTCTGCAGTACGCAGAGGACGATGTGCAGATGCAGGTTTCTCAGATCGAGAACATGATCGCACAGCAGGTTGACTGCCTGGTTATCGCTGCTATCGACTCCGTTGCTCTGACCGGTGTTGAGGCACAGGCCAAGGAAGCCGGTATTCCCATCATCGCATACGACCGTCTGCTGATGGAGACCGACGCTGTTACCTACTACGCATCCTTCGATAACGAGGGCGTGGGCCGGGCAATCGGCGAGTACATCGAGAAGAAGATGGATCTGGCCAACACCACCGAGACCTACACCATCGAGTTCTTCATGGGTTCCCCCGACGATAACAACGCTGTTCTGCTGTACAAGGGCGTTATGAGCGTTCTGAAGAAGTATCTGGACAACGGCACTCTGGAGTGCAAGTCCGGCCGTACCACTTTCGAAGAGACCTGCATCCTGCGCTGGAGCCAGGAGACTGCTCAGCAGTGGTGCGAGAACTATCTGGCAACCTACTATGCTGACGAGGATCTGGACATCTGCTGCACCGCATTTGACGGTTTCGCATACGGCTGCCGTTCCGCTCTGGAAGGTGCCGGCTACCAGGTTGGCGTCAACTGGCCTCTGATCACCGGTCAGGATGCTGAGCTGATGGCTACCAAGAACATCATCTCCGGTCACCAGACCATGTCCATCTACAAGGACACCCGCCTGCTGGCTGAGAAGTGCGTCACCATGGTCAAGGCAGTGCTGGAAGGCACCGAGCCCGAGATCAACGACACCACCACTTATGACAACGGTGTGTTCGTGGTTCCCTCCTACCTGTGCACTCCCGTGGCTGTTGACGTTGACAACTACGAAGAGATCATCATCGGTGGCGGTTACTACACCGAGGATCAGCTGAAGTAATCATACTTTACTGATTCATATTTAACAAACCCGCAAAGAGGCGGCGGCCATGCCGCCCCCTCTTTGCTCATATGTCGGCCTAAGGGAAAGGTATGTCCTGCCCTGATGGGGATATTTTTCCCTTGGGTCGTCGATCTTGGAATAAGGAGTTGAAAGAATGTCAGATTACATCCTGGAAATGAACCATATCACCAAGGCGTTCTCCGGCGT
The DNA here is from genome assembly GCA_045615065.1 of Candidatus Pelethomonas sp. Classification (GTDB taxonomy): domain Bacteria; phylum Bacillota; class Clostridia; order Oscillospirales; family Oscillospiraceae; genus Pelethomonas. Next base: position 18,839 of record JAZLEB010000156.1, read on the forward strand.
GAAGGCTCTGGACGATGTTAACCTGAAAGTCCGCAGAGGCGAGATCATGGCTATCTGCGGTGAAAACGGTGCAGGTAAGTCCACCCTGATGAATGTTCTCTCCGGTATCTACCCCCACGGTGAATATGAAGGCGACATCATCTACAACGGTGAGGTCTGTCAGTTCCGCAATATCCGCGAAAGTGAGGCCAAGGGTATCGTCATTATCCATCAGGAGCTGGCGCTGAGTCCCTATCTTTCTGTTGCGGAAAATGTGTTCCTTGGTAATGAACGCCTTAAGTCGAAGGGCATCATCGATTGGACTGCCACCAGAAGAGAAGCCAAGGAGCTCCTGGCCCGTGTGGGTCTGGAGGACGAGAATGTGAATGTTCCCGTCAACTCTCTGGGTGTCGGTAAGCAGCAGCTCATTGAGATCGCCAAGGCGCTGGGTAAGAAGTGCGACCTTCTTATCATGGATGAGCCTACCGCTGCGCTGAACGACCGTGAGTCCGCCCAGCTGCTGGAGCTGATGCTGCAGCTGAAGGCACAGGGTATCACCTGTATCATTATTTCCCACAAGCTGAATGAGATCAGCTATGTTGCCGACTCCATTACTATCATCCGTGACGGTCACACCATCGAAACGCTGGATAAGGAGAAGGACGATTTCTCCGAGGAGCGCATCATCAAGGGCATGGTCGGCCGCGAGTTGACCAACCGCTATCCCAAGCGTGAGAATCACACCGTCGGCGATGTGATTTTTGAGGTAAGAGATTGGAATGCCTACCATCCCGAGGACTCTGAGCGCCAGATCCTGAAGAATATCAATATCAAGGTCCGTGCCGGCGAGGTTGTCGGTCTGGCCGGACTGATGGGCGCAGGCCGCACCGAGCTGGCCATGTCTGTGTTCGGCAAGAGCTACGGTCAGAAGATCTCCGGTACTGTTTTGATGAACGGCAAGGAAGTGGATCTCAAGAATGTCGGCACTGCCATTTCCAATAAGCTGGCCTACGTTTCCGAGGACCGCAAGGGCAACGGCCTGGTGCTGATGGACAGCATCAAGTTCAATATGTCTCTGGCGGCGCTGAAGCACTTCTTCTCCAAGCGCGGTGTTGTGGATCAGCATAAGGAGACCATCAAGGCAGAGGAATACCGCCAGAAGATCAATGTCAAGACTACCTCTGTTAATCAGACTGTCGGTTCCCTCTCCGGCGGTAACCAGCAGAAGGTCGTTCTTGCCAAGTGGATGCTCACCGAGCCGGATGTTCTGATTCTGGACGAGCCCACCCGCGGTATCGACGTTGGCGCAAAGTACGAGATTTATTGCGTGATCAACGAGCTGGCAAAGTCCGGCAAGGCGATCATCGTCATTTCCTCGGAAATGCCCGAGATCATCGGTACCTGCGACCGTACTTATGTTATCAATGAAGGCGAGATCGCCGGTGAACTCACCGGTGACGAGATCACCCAGGAGGCCATTATGTCCTGCATCATGGCCCACAACAGAAAGGAAGAGGTGGAAGCATAATGGCTAACATCACTAAGAAAGCTCTGAAAAAGCCCGGTTTCAGTCTGGGTCAGTACGGCATCATGCTTATGCTGGTTGTCGTTTATGTCCTCTTTGCCATCATCACCGGCGGTAAGACTCTGACCCCTATTAATATTAACAACCTGATCATGCAGAACGGTTATGTCGTTATTCTGGCAACCGGTATGCTGCTGTGCGTTTTGACCGGTAACGTTGACCTGGGTGTCGGCTCTGTGGTCGCATCCTGCGGTGCGGTTGCCGGTACTCTGATCGTTGACTTCGGCTGGAGCACACCTTTTGCTATGCTGGGCGCGCTGGCAGTCGGTATTGTGTTCGGTGTGTTTGTCGGCTTCTTTGTCGCATACATCGATATTCCTCCGTTTATCGTTACCCTGGCTACCATGCTGATGGGCCGCGGCTTGTGCTATGTTATCCTGAAAGCACAGACCAAGGGTCCTCTGCCCGCAGACTACAACTGGATCAGCACCGGTTTTGTGCCTGCTATCCGCGTGGGTGAGGGCGTTCTGAACAACGGTAAGGGCATTGATCTGCTCACACTGATCGTTGCGGCAGTGATCGCCGTTCTGTTTGTTCTCAATGATCTCAGATCTATCAATAAGGCCAAGAAGAACAACCTGCCCGTATCCCCCCTGTGGCAGACCATTCTGAAGGATGCGGTTGTTGTGGGTGTCATTATGTTCTTCTTCTGGAAGCTGGCCTGCTACAACGGTATCCCCGTCGTTCTGATCCTGATGGCAGTGATCGTTGCCATTTACCACTTCATCACCACCAGAACCGTTGCCGGTCGTCAGATCTACGCAATGGGCGGTAACGCCAAGGCTGCCCGCCTGTCCGGTATCGACACCAAGAAGGTGTTCTTCTGGGTCTACGCCAACATGGGTATGCTGGCCGCCGTTGCCGGTATCGTTCTGTCTGCCCGTAACCAGTCCGCTACCCCCAAGGCAGGTGACGGCTTCGAAATGGACGCCATCGCATCCTGCTACATCGGCGGCGCTGCCACTTCCGGCGGCAGCGGTACCATCATCGGTGCGGTTATCGGCGCGTTCATTATGGGTATTCTGAACAACGGTATGTCCATCGCCGGTTATGACACCAACGTGCAGAAGGTGGTCAAGGGTCTGGTTCTGCTGGGCGCCGTTACCTTCGACCTGGTGAGCAAGCGTAAGAAGAAGTAATTTCGATCCTTGAAGGGGAATTGACGTGATGAAAGAAAAGAACACAAGCAGACCGCCCAAGCTTTCGCTTTGGCTTCGGATCCTGTGCGGCGGATATCTCTTGTATCTTGCTTACGGGCTTCTGCCCTCCATTCAGGAAACTCCCCTGTATATTGCTGCTGTCGCGGTGTTCGCGCTGGTGGGTCTCGTGCTTGCCGTTCACTCCATTGTGAAGCTGTGCAGGCGGGAATATGCCGGCGCGGACGATGCGCAGCAGGATGATCCCAATACAAACGAGGAGCAATCTGATGAACAATAATGCTGCGATCCTTGGCATCGAGCTGGGTTCCACCCGTATCAAGGCCGTTGCCATCAATGCTGAACACGCTCCGGTCTCCTCCGGTGACTACACCTGGAAGAGCAGTTTCGAAAACGGCGTTTGGACCTATTCTCTCGACGAGGTGTGGGAGGGTCTGAAAAAGGCGCTTTCCGGTGTCGAGAACCGCGAAAATGTTCGCGCTGCCGGTGTCAGTGCCATGATGCACGGCTATTTGGCCTTCGATAAGGACTGGAATCTTCTGGTGCCCTTCCGTACATGGCAGAATACCATCACCGGTCAGGCGGCGGAGGAACTTACCGGCCTCTTTGGCTTTAACATTCCTCAGCGCTGGAGCATTGCCCATCTTTGGCAGGCTGTCCTGAACGGTGAGGAGCACATCTCCCGCATTGCTCACATTACCACTCTGGCCGGTTATGTCCATTATATGCTGACCGGTGTGAATGCCATCGGTATCGGCGAAGCTTCCGGTATGTTCCCCATCGACAGCGAGAAGAATGCCTACGATGAGGAGATGCTCCAAAAGTTTGAAAAGCTGATGGAGAGCCGGAATCTTCCCTGGAATATCCGCGAGGTACTGCCTGCTGTTCTGATGGCAGGTGATGATGCCGGCGCGCTGACCGAGAAGGGCGCTGAGCGCCTTGGCGGTTTGCTGAAGGCAGGTATTCCTTTTGCACCTGCAGAGGGTGATGCCGGTACCGGTATGACCGCTACCAATGCCGTTGCACCCCGCACCGGCAATGTGAGCGCCGGTACCTCCATTTTCTCTATGATCGTGCTGGAAAAGAAGCTTTCCGGTGTGTATGAGGAGATCGACATGGTGACCACTCCCACGGGCAAGCCTGTGGCAATGGTCCACTGCAATAACTGCACCAATGATACCAATGCCTGGGCGGGTGTTCTCAATGAGACGGCTCAGCTGTTCGGCGCTGCTCCTTCTGCCGGTGACCTCTATACCAAGCTGTATGAGAAGTCCCTGGAGGGCGATGCTGATTGCGGCGGTATTCTGGTGTGCAACTACCTTGCCGGTGAAGGCGTGACCCATATGGATGCCGGTCGTCCTATGGTCGTCCGCCGCCCCGACAGTAAGTTCACTCTCGCTAATTTCTTCCGTGCTCAACTGTACTCCACTATGTCTACACTGAAAATCGGTATGGATATCCTTGCCCGGGAAAATGTGGCGATCGATTCCCTTACCGGCCACGGCGGTCTCTTCAAGACCCCTGTGGTGGGTCAGAAGTACATGGCAGCTGCCTGCAATGCCAGCGTTACCTGCATGGAGACCGCAGGCGAGGGCGGCCCCTACGGTATGGCGCTGCTGGCTGCCTACCGTGTGAACAAGGCTGAGAATGAAACGCTGGAGGACTATCTGAACAAGTATGTTTTCGCCGGCGTGAAGGGCTCTACGCTTGCACCTGATGCGGCGCATGTGGCCGCGTTCAATGCCTATCTGGAGCAGTACAAGGCACTGCTCGGTGTGGAGCGTAAGGCTCTGGAAGTTCTGTAAGGAGGAAATACGATAATGAAGCAGTATAATTTCTGGTTTGTGGTTGGCTCTCAGTCCCTGTATGCTGATGAGGTCCTCAAGACCGTTGCTGTGCGCGCTGAAGAGATGGCACGCGAGATGAGCAAGAGCCTGCCCTATCCTCTCATCTATAAGGTCACTGCCATGAGCAATGGCCAGATCGCAGATATCATCAAGGAAGCAAACTATGATGATACCTGCGCCGGCATCATTACCTGGTGCCACACCTTCTCTCCCTCCAAGATGTGGATCAATGGTCTGGCCAATCTGCAGAAGCCCTACTGCCACTTTGCTACGCAGTATAACAAGGAAATCCCCAACGACGAGATCGACATGGACTTCATGAACCTCAATCAGGCAGCCCATGGCGATCGTGAGCACGGTTTCATCGCGACCCGCCTGCGTATGCCCCGCAAGGTCATCGCCGGCTACTGGAAGAATGAGGATGTTCTGAAGCGTCTGGGCGGCTGGATGAAGGCTGCCGTTGGTGTTGCCGTGTCCAAGACCATGAAGGTCATGCGTTTCGGCGACAATATGCGCGAAGTGGCTGTCACCGAGGGTGATAAGGTCGAAGTGCAGACCAAGCTGGGCTGGCAGGTCAATACCTGGGCCACCGGCGATCTGGTCAAGACCATGAATGCCGTCACCGAGGCAGAGATCGATGCTCTGATGGAAACCTACAAGGCAAAGTATAAGTTTGCTACCGATAAGATCGATCATATCCGCTATCAGGCCCGCGAAGAAATCGCCATGAAGAAGATGATGGATGCCGAGGGCTGCATGGCTTTCGCCAACACCTTCCAGGATCTCTACGGCATGGAGCAGCTGCCCGGTCTGGCTTCCCAGCACCTGATGGCTCAGGGCTATGGCTACGGCGGTGAGGGTGACTGGAAGGTCAGCGCCATGACTGCCATCATGAAGGCTATGGGTGAGGGCGGCAATGGCGCCAGCGCCTTTATGGAGGACTATACTTATCATCTCGTTGAGGGCCAGGAGTATTCTCTGGGTGCCCACATGCTGGAGGTCTGCCCCAGCCTGGCTGATCCCAATGGCGAGATCCGCATCGAGACTCACCACCTGGGCATCGGTATGAATGAGAAGGATCCTGCCCGCCTGGTATTCGAGGGTAAGGAAGGCGATGCAATCGTTGTCAGCCTTATCGATATGGGTGGCCGTCTGCGCCTCATCTGCCAGGATATCCACTGCGTGAAGCCCATTATGCCCATGCCCAACCTGCCTGTTGCACGCGTTATGTGGCAGGCAATGCCAAACCTGACCGATGGCGTGGAGTGCTGGATCACTGCAGGCGGCGCTCATCACACTGTCCTCAGCTACGATGTTACCGCTGAGCAGATGCGCGACTGGGCCCGCATGATGGACATTGAGTTTGTCCATATTACCAAGGACACCACCGTTGAGGGTCTGGAGAAGGAACTGTTCCTGAACGACCTGGCCTGGAAGCTGAAGTAAATCTTTGTACCGAAAGGCCCTCTTGCAGCAAGAGGGCCTTTTGTGCGAAAAAGGAGTATAAAACTATGCTGGAAGAACTGAAAAAGATCGTAT
>JAZLEB010000157.1:0-4136 GCA_045615065.1 Candidatus Pelethomonas sp.
GCTGGCTGCCCGTAGGGCAGACTGAGGGAGAGATACACCGGAAGTTCTTGCTTTTCTGTCTCTCCCTCCGTCTTTTGCTTCGCAAAATCCACCTCCCTCGTCAGAGGGAGGCTTTGGATTGTGCAAACTTGAGAGCGCAACAAACTCCAATTTGAACCTAACTTATGCCGCTGTATCGCGGTACAAGAAGATCGTTACGGCACATACCACTCCGGCGTGGGGGGATAAAACGCCTCGATCTCCGGAAACACGGTCTCCTCAGCTTCTGCCAGTGCGTGGACAACTGCTTTCAGATATTCCTCCGTGTCTCTCTGATCCATTCCGGGCGCGCCGCCTGAATATATGCGGTGCTGAAAACCCAGTCCCAGACAATTGACATGGGTATCGATTCTGCTGAGCCGACCGCTGCCGGAATAGGCAAACACCTCCAATTGGATGTAGTGTCCGTTTTTTGTTCGTTTGCACAAGGTGTGAACATAGTAGTCGTAACGATATGTGTAACCGTGCTTCTTTGCAATTTTCTTCAAAGCAGAGCCTACCGGCGCGCCACCTTCGGCACGCGCGAGCCGATCGTATTTCGGGAGCCTTTGCTCAAAAAATTCCTGGGCGGAAGCTACCGCTGTTTCGGCAGCGGCACTTCGCTCCGCGAAGTGCTCCTCGTCCTCGGCATCAAAGAATATACGGACAGATTCCATGCACCGTATACCGGGAAGCAGCTCTGCCATCGCATCACGGTAGATCGTGGTATCCAGCACCTCATCGCCGTATACAAAATCGGCGTTGATCGTGATTCCGTTCCATCGAGTGTCAAATTGGCATCGATGCAATACAACCGCGGAGCCGTGAACACGCTGCTGAGGCTCCTTTCCCTCACATCGGATCTCAGTCAGATTTTTTCCAAAGAAGTCGATATCCTGATAGATCAGGACGGAGTCAACAAATCCGTATTTTCGATACAGCTTGGGAAGCATTGTCATGATTTCCGCATGCGTGCAGCTGCCGCCGTCTTCGATGTTCGTAAGATAGAGGGTCGTAATGTCCTTTTCGGATGTTACCCAGCGGATCGGCTCAAGCTGCGGAAAATCTTTCACAGCCTTATGACAGGCGGTATAAGGAACTGCATAATCAGAATCTGAGAAGCAATAATAAAACTTTCGATAACTCAGCTTTTGCAGGGAGAAGAATTCTTCGACGATTCCGGGCCATTCTGTAAACGGGATCCGTGTTCCAATGAGAAAGCTGTACTGTCTGATCGCTCTCATGCTGCCCTCCTGTATATCGCGTATTTCTGCTCTGAGTATATCAGCCGCAGGGAAGATTGTAAACCCGGCAAAAACATTGATCAGCAATAACGCAGCCTTGCAATTACAGGAAAAAATGCTATAATAAATATGTTACGTTAAAAAACAAAGACTTTCGAACACAAGAAAGGAATTGCAGTATGCCGAATATTATTTTCCATGTCTCCGGCGGCGAGACCGTGACCATCTCCGCCAATGTGGGCGACAAGCTGCTGGACACCGCGCGCATGGCAAACGTTGCCATCGATGCCCCCTGCTCCGGTAACGGTGTGTGCGGCAAGTGCCGCGTGAAGCTGCTCAGCGGCTCTCTGGACGCTCCCCTCAACCGCCACATCACCGTGGCTGAGTACGAGGCCGGCTGGCGCCTTGCCTGCCTTGCCACCGTCAATGGCGACGCAGAGATCGAAGTGCCCGATATCGCCAGCGCTTACCGCAGCCGTATGAAGGTTGCTGACCTCAGCTCCCCCAAGGAGATCGCAATTTTTGACGATCTGCGCGCCCAGCTGGTGGAAGCCGGTATGGAGTTTAAGAACGATATCACCACCGTTGCTCTGACTCTCTCTGAGCCCACGCTGGACGACACTATGCCCGACAATGAGCGTGTGGTGCGCGCTTTGGCAGACGAGATGGGCGTGGATGCCGAGAACATCGTATTCCCCTTCTCTGCTCTGAAAAACCTGAGTCTCACTCTGCGCGAGAGCAATTTTGCCGTCAAGTGTGTCATCTCCCGCAAGGGCGGCAAGATCATCGTCCGTGATGTTCTGGCACAGAATGACGAGCATCCTATCGTGGGCTTTGCCATCGACCTTGGTACAACCTCTCTGGCAGGTCTGCTGGTGGATATGGAGAGCGGCAAGATCCTCGCCAAGGCCAGCGGCGGCAACGGTCAGATCCGTTACGGCGCGGACGTTATCAACCGCATTATCGAGTCCTGCCGCGAGGGCGGCCGTGAGCGCCTGCAGGATGCTGTGGTCAAGGAGTCCATCCGTCCCCTGCTGGAGCGTATGTGCATGAGCGCGAACATCAAGAGCGAGCGCATCTACCGCATGGTTCTCGCCGGCAACACCACCATGAACCACCTGCTGCTGGGTCTGCACTCCGATCCTGTCCGCATGGAGCCCTTCGTTCCCAGCTTCTTTGCTCAGGATGAGCTGTATACCAAGGATATCGGCATCCATCTCAATGGCGAGGCCGAGCTGATCCTCGCTCCCAATATCGGAAGCTATGTCGGCGGCGACATCACCGCCGGCGCGCTGGTGAGCATGATTTGGAACAAACCTGAGATGAGCCTCTTTATCGACCTGGGTACCAACGGCGAGCTGGTGTTCGGTAACGAGGAGTTCCTCATGTCCTGCGCCTGCTCCGCAGGTCCCGCTTTTGAGGGCGGCGACATCTCCTGCGGTATGCGCGCCAGCGACGGTGCGGTGGAAGCCTGCACCATCGACAAGGAGACTATGGAGCCTACGCTGACTGTAGTAGGCGGCGGTGCCCCTGTGGGTATCTGCGGCAGCGGTATCATTGACCTGATCGCCGAGCTGTTCCGCTGCGGTATCATCAACGGCAAGGGCAAGATCGTCCGTGAGGGCGAGCGTATCCTCCACGATGAGCACGGCATGGGCAGCTATGTCCTCGCATGGCAGAAGGATACCGGCGGTGTGAAGGATATCACCATCAACGAGGTGGATATCGACAACTTCATCCGTGCCAAGGGCGCAATCTTCTCCGCTACCACCACCATGCTTGCCGCCATGGGTATGGTCGCAAGCTGCGTGGAGCATGTGTATGTGGCCGGCGGTATCGGCAGCGGCATCAACATGAAGAACGCTGTGACCATCGGTATGTTCCCCGATATTCCTCTGGAGAATTTCCACTACATCGGCAACTCCTCCCAAACCGGCGCTTATGCTATGCTGGTCAGCGATCAGGCTAAGGAGAAGGTGTTTGAGCTGGGTCGCTCCATCACCTATATGGAGCTGTCCAACGAACCCGGCTATATGGATTCTTTCGTGGCTGCCTGCTTCCTGCCTCATACGGATGCCAGTCTGTTCCCCAGTGTGGAGATCTGAAGATAATAAAAAGACGGAAGTGCAGTGCACTTCCGTCTTTTTATTTTTTCTTTGTGGGGTATGGTGCGGTTTCATCTGTAAGATTCAGCAGATAATCCACACTGGTATGATAGAAGGCAGCCAAACGCACCAGCAGGTCATCTGTCCACTGCTGCGTACCTGTTTCAAGATAGCTGTATTTTCTCTGTGAAATTCCGATCGCTTCGGCAACCTGCGTCTGCGATAGATCGTTATCCTCTCGCAGCGCTTTGATCCTTGTATTCATAACATCACCTAAAGTGAGAATACCCTAGATAAAATCTTTCTATTGCATTCTAGATAAAATTTATCTAGAATATACTTGAGGTGATACCGTGGATTATCAAAAGTTATATGCCTATTTAGTGGGACAGATCGATGATACGCTGCAGATGATTGCGCTACAGCTACAATCTGCAGCCCCGGGATACAGTGAGCTTCGCGCAGTAGGTGAGAAATTAAAAGGTGCGCTGCTGACTGCGGAGGAGATGTATCTGGATGCAGAGGAGGAAGGTTGATTCGAATTCAAATTGGAGTTTATCGGGGAGTTTTTTTGAAAATGCCCGCCGTGCTGCTTCTCGCAGCAGAGGACTCGGTATCTAATTGCCGTCGTGTCCAGTCTCCGACGGGTGTCTTTTTGCTCGTGCAAAAAGACACGAAAAACACGCCCAAGGCGTTCCCCCTTGGGTATCTCCCTTTTAGAGAACAAAATTGATCTTGCGGCACTTTCTTGTCGAGAAGGCGCTGCATT
>JAZLEB010000158.1:0-4030 GCA_045615065.1 Candidatus Pelethomonas sp.
TGCATGAAGCAAAACAAGGATATTCGAATTACTTTTCGAGTCACCCCGGATGAGTACGACAACATCGTTTCAAAAGCAAACAAGGTACATATGACGGTCGGTGCCTATGTCCGATCCGCCGCCCTTCGGCACAGGGTAACGGTGGTGGATGGACTACAGGAACACACACGTGAGCTGAAGGGCATCGGACGAAATCTTAATCAGCTCACCATTCTCGCCCACGAAGGAAACATCCAGGTGGTCAACCTTGATGGGACTGGGTCAGCGCTGGAGAAAAACTACGCCGCTCTCTGTGAGTTGGCAGAACAGGAGCGACGATGATATGGCAACTGTAAATTTCATTCGGTACAAGAGCCAGAGCAAAACGGCTCTCTGCAAGGTGACACAGTATGTGGAGCGAGAAGATAAAACTATGGAGGATGGTGAGCGTCAGTTGGTCAGCGGACAGAGCTGCACGCCCCGCTCCGCCTACCGTGAATTCCTCGCAACGAGGGAGATGTACCACAAGGAGAGTTCCGTCTGGTTCTACCACTACACGCAGTCGTTCTCACCAAAGGAGAACATCACGCCCCGGCAGGCGCACGAACTGGCAAAGGAGTTCGCCGCACGGGCATGGCCGGACAGTGAGGTGCTGATCAGCACTCACCTCGATGCTGCGCATATCCATTCACACTTCATCGTCAACGCTGTGTGCCACGAGAGTGGCAGAATGCTTCGGCAAGGCCCGGAAACGCTGAAACATCTCCGCAAGATCTCGGACGAGCTCTGCGTGAAGCATGGCTACTCCGTGCTGTCATCTCAGCAGAAGCGCAGCGAGGGCATGAGTGCAAGAGAGTACCGTTCTGCCGCCAAGGGTGAGAGCAAGAAGTTACAGCTCATGAATGTCATCAACGACTGTATGCGGCGAGCAGGAAGTCGGGAGCAGTTCATTGCTCAGATGGAGCGCAGAGGGTACAAGGTTCGCTGGGAACCGAATCGCAAGAACATTACCTACACAACGCCTGACGGCTGGCAGTGCCGTGACCGCAAGCTGTTCGGTGAGAAATATCTGAAGGAGATGATGGAACTTGAATTTTCAGCACGAACAAAAATTATCTATGAACGAACTCATGGCGAAGAACCGTCCCGAACAGACGAACCCGCCAGTCCCGGAGCCGACTTCAACTCCGCAGCCAGTCGTAATCCAATGCGCTCTGCCGGAACTGGTGGAGCGGTTGGAGAGACTGGAGCAAATCTGTTCCGCTCAGAGTCAGTCTCTGGAGTTGCTGACAGATGTGCGCAATTCATATCCGACCAGAACGCAGATGGAGGAACTGCTGAAGTCGCTACAGCATTTGGAAGCGATGGCCGAACAGGCTGGGAAAAAGAAAGAGAAGCATTTCTTTCTTCCCAGATTCAGACTACCCAGACTGTGCCTGCCGGAATGGGAGTGGCCCACGGTGCTGACCGTGGTGTGGATGCTGGCAGCATTGTTTCTTCTGTGGTTCAGCTCGGTCGACGGATGGAGCAAGATCAGTCTCATGCTTCGGTGATCGACAGTACCACCCGGCGATTCCGTGGTGACAGTAAGCAGCTCCGCAAGGAGCAGGAAATGAAAATCGCCCTCGGTCATAAGGAGGATGACCGCGAGGACGACATGAACTATTCGATGCGGCTGACCATGTGAGGTCGGCTGTTTTTGTGTCCCGACCGATGCGTCGGGAGAAAGGATGTGCCTTTGAAGAATTTCATTGAATCTGATGTTCATTCCGCAGGCTATCGCCGCAGGAGTCATTGCCAGTCCAGAGTCGCAGAGCTCGATGGCAAGAGCTATACCATCGTCTCTGTGTTTCCCACCTGTGATGTTGACTACAATCCGGAGTCTGCATCGGACAAGCTCCGCTACCTCGTCGAGAGCAGAAAACATTGATGTAAAAAAACAAAAATAATGATAGCTTTCCAAACCGGATAGGAGTATGTTGTGTGTGCATCCTATTCGGTTTGGTTTGCGTCAGAGCCTATTACGGCTCGGAAAGGAGAAAGGATTTATGTCCAAATCAAACCAGCAGCTGATCACAGCTTTATACTGCCGTCTCTCGCAGGAGGATGATCTTCAAGGCGAGTCGAACTCCATAACGAATCAAAAGATGATCCTCAAGAAATATGCGGATGACCACGGCTTCCGCAATACCGAATTCTACATAGACGATGGTTACTCCGGTGCCAACTTCAACCGCCCCGCGTTCAACAAGATGATGGAAAGGATCAAGGCTGGCGAAGTTGGAATCGTCATCGTCAAGGATCAGTCCCGTCTCGGCAGAGATTATCTCCAGACTGGAATGCTGATGGAGATCACCTTCCCGCAATACGATGTTCGATTCATTGCAATCAACGATGGCGTGGACAGCATCAACGGAGTCAATGACTTCTCCGGAATCAAGAATTACTTCAACGACTTCTATGCCAGAGACACCAGCCGAAAGATCCGTGCTGTTCAACGAGCCAAGGGCGAACGCGGTGAGCGAGTTGCGACAGTCATCCCCTACGGTTATATGCGTGATCCTGCATGCGAAAAGGGAATCCACCTGATTCCAGATCCGGAGACTGCTCCTATCGTCCGCAGGATATTTGATATGTACTCAAACGGCATTGGAATTGTGAAAATCTGCGATACCCTAAGACGGGGCGAAATCGTTTCGCCAAGCGTATATGCGTTCCGTAAGACCGGAAGCCGAATCAACCATCCGAATCTCAATCGCCCCTACCATTGGGGACAAACCACTGTCCGCCGGATGCTTTCGAATCAGGAGTACTGTGGGGATACAGTGAATTTCAAGACCTATACCAAATCCAACAAGCTGAAGAAGCGCCTCAAAAATGACCCGGAAAACATTCTCATCTTTCCCAACACCCATGAAGCAATCGTCGACCGAACAGTCTTCGAAACAGTGCAGAAACACTTCGCAGGTCGTAAGCGTCCGGATAAGCAGGGCACGATGGACAAGTTCGCGGGATATCTCTTCTGCGCTGACTGCGGAAGACGGTTGTATCTGCATCGCGGAAAGACCATAAAGCCGGAGAACAATGCTTTCCAATGCGGTGGCTTCCAGAGCAGGCAAGTAGATTGCACAGCGCACTACATTCGGGAAATGGTTCTGGATGAACTGGTGCTGCAGGATCTGAAACGAGTAACCGCATTTGCCCGGAACAGTCCCGATGCATTCTACGAACTCGCTATGGAGAACGGCAAGGCAGCGGCGGACAAGTTGGCTTTAGAAACGAAGAAAGAACGCTTGAGGATCGAAAGCCGCATCCAAGAGCTGGACAACATCATCCGCTGTCTCTATGAAGACAGAGTGGTTGGTCGAATCACACCGGAACGCTATGACACCATGTCGGCAGGATACGAACAGGAGCAACGGCAGCTTCGAGATGAGCTTGAATCGCTTACCGCCCGGATGGAGCAGACAGACCTGCGGGAGCAGGAGGTTCAGAGATTTATTGACAATGCAAATAAGTACATCGAGATGGATGGACTAACCCCGGAACTGCTTCGAGTCTTCATCCGCCGCGTCGAGGTCAAGGAAAAATCTGAAAAGTACTCCCGTACCTGCGGCAACGAAATCTTCATCTACTATACCTTCGCAGTGTCCAGAGAACAGCTTGATGCTCTGGGACAGCAAATGCCCGCATAAAACAGCAAAAAGAGAGAGACTGGAAGACCTTTCAATCTTCCAGTCTCTAAAGAAATCATTTTCTCCGTTAAGGATATGCCGCAGACGCGACACCCTTTTCTTATACACGATCAATGCTTTTGACGGCAATAACATCCACGCCGGTTCCGAGAATGTTCTCGACAACGACCTCGCCTGCCTTTACAGGAGCGGAAAGCTTGAGCGCGCAAAGCGCGCGGGCGCAGTCCAGAAGCATGGGTTTTGGAACTTCTCCTCTTGTTTTGACAGGAACTGTGGGGCGCTCTCCGTTTGCTACGGGAAGTGTGGTGGTTAGCATACGAGTGGGAGAAATCACCTCGCGTCTGGCGTATTCATCG
>JAZLEB010000159.1:0-8458 GCA_045615065.1 Candidatus Pelethomonas sp.
AGCCTCCCTCTGACGAGGGAGGTGGGTCGCCGCAGGCGACTCGGAGGGAGAGATACACTGCAGTTCTTGTTTTCTCTCCCTCAGTCAGCCTTTGGCTGACAGCTCCCTCGTCAGAGGGAGCCTTGCGTACTGTGGTGCAAACTTCTCGATAAACTCCAAGTTATCACAAACAAGGCCGCTGCTATACGCAGCGGCCTTGTTCTTATTCATTTCAGCGGTACAGGATCAGGCTGAACCAGGTCACAATATTGGCGCCCGCCTGAAATTCAATTCCGTAATTCTCAGCAAGTTCCGTAACCAGAATACCGTGGCTCTCCACACAGGGATACATCTTATCTTTGTGGCGGCAGGGAGCATCCGGATAGGAGCATTTCTCGCACACCGCGCAGGACTCGGTAGACAGCACATAGGTTTCCACGCCCTGCTCTCTCACGATTGCCTCCGCCAGGCGGGTGATTTCCTCATGACCTGGACGGGTAGCGAGTGTCTCCTCGATATCAGCAATATCCCGCACCTCTGTCATGGTAGTAATGAGCAGACCGTTCGGATAACTCAGGCAGCGCTCCTTGCACTCCTCCACCGTTCCCACGCCGGGAGGACAAGCCCAGCTTTTTCCATACTGAGGACACTCTGTTTCGCACACATACCGCACTCTCTCGGTAAACAGCAGCTCCTTTGTTTCAAAAAACTCATACTGAACAATAGGCAGTTCACACAGTTTTTCTGCTAAAGCATTACGATCCATGTTACTTTCTCTCCCCTGTTTTTTCATTATCATAGCATATTCAGGCTTTTGAGGCAAGACACAGCGCATTTTTTCGGCGCAAATTCCTTGACACAGGGGAAAAGCACTGATAATATAATACTGTTAAACACGATGAACGGAAAAAGTACCTGAGCGGAAACGGACAGAGAGAAGCTGCCATCGGCTGCAAGCGGCTTTACGGAGAAGTCAGGGAATGTGCGTCCGGGAGTGTGGGGAGTAATGTCCCCCGACCAAGCCCCGTTACCGGCTTTTTGAGTGAAACAGGAGAGTGGAACCGCGCACCGAGCGCCTCTCCGTCCTATTGGGACGGCGGGCGTTTTTTATTTTTCTGCGCCTTTCCCGTTTTCCCATACATCTCGATTCAGGAGGATCTCACAATATGTATCTTTACAACTCTCTCACCCGCAAGAAGGAAGAATTTATCCCCAACAACCCCGACATCGTAAAGATGTACACCTGCGGTCCTACGGTGTATCACTTTGCCCATATCGGTAACCTGCGCTCCTATATCATGGAGGATATTCTCGAGCGCGCCCTGCGCTACGAAGGCTACAATGTCAAGCGCGTCATGAACATTACCGACGTGGGACACCTTTCCAGCGACGGCGACACCGGCGAGGACAAGATGCTCAAGGGCGCCAAGCGCGAGAACAAGACTGTGATGGACATTGCCAAGTTCTACACCGATGCCTTCTTCTCCGATTGCGAGAAGCTGAACATCAAGCGCCCCGATGTGGTAGAACCCGCCACCAACTGCATTCAGGAGTATATCAATATCGTCTCTACTCTGGTGGACAAGGGTTACGGCTACATCGCCGGCGGCAATGTGTACTTCGACACCAGCAAATTGGAGCGCTATTATGTCTTCAACGATCACGATGCCGATGATCTTGCAGTTGGTGTGCGTGAGGGCGTGGAGGAGGACACCAACAAGCGCAACAAGAACGACTTTGTTCTGTGGTTCACCCAGTCCAAGTTTGAGGATCAGGCACTGAAATGGGATTCCCCCTGGGGCATCGGTTATCCCGGCTGGCACATCGAGTGCTCCGGTATCTCCATGAAGCACCTGGGCGATGATCTGGACATTCACTGCGGCGGCATTGACAACGCCTTCCCCCATCACACCAACGAAATCGCCCAGAGCGAGGCATATTTGGGCCACAAGTGGTGCAACTACTGGATGCATGTTCTGCATCTGAACACCAACAGCCGCAAGATGTCGAAGTCCAAGGGTGAGTTCCTCACCGTATCCCTCTTGGAGGAAAAAGGCTATGATCCCCTTGCCTACCGCTTCTTCTGCCTGCAGAGCCACTACCGCAAGAGCCTTGTGTTCAGCTGGGAGAATCTCGATAATGCACAGGGTGCTTTCAACAAGCTGGTTGCCAAGATCGCAGCCCTCGATCCCACTCCCGCCGAAGTTGATGAGACTGTGTTCTTCGCTCAGAAGGAAAAATTCCTGAAGGCACTGGGCAACGATCTGAATACCTCACTGGCTGTCACTGCTCTGTATGATGCTCTGAAGGTGACTGCCAACGATGCTACCAAGCTGGCTCTGCTCGCTGATTTCGACAGAGTCCTGAAGCTGAACCTCATTGAAAAGGCCGCTGTGAAGCGCGAGGCTGATGCCAAGGCAAAAGCTGCCGCAAACAGCGCCGGCGGCATTGTGATCACCGGCGAAGGCGACAGCGCTATCGACGCTCTGGTGCTTGCCCGCGCCGAAGCAAAGAAAGCAAAGAACTTCGCCGAGGCCGACCGCATCCGCGACGAGCTGAAGGCCCAGGGTATCGAAGTTACCGATACCAAAGACGGTGCTTCCTGGCGCAGAATCTGACAATAACCGAAACGGCTGTACCGCTTGTGCGGTACAGCCGTTTTATGTTTTTATTTCTTCCTTGCTACATCCAGGATCCGCACCATTGCCGGACTCACAAGAATATTGGTGATAAGCTCAAACACAAAATTGAGACCTACAAAGAAAACGATCAGATACATCCCCACGGAAAGGCCCTCTCCCGCAGCGCCCGCGCTGACTGTATCAGAGAAAAACACCAAAGAACCCAGAAGGAAAATTCCCGTATTGACCACCGGGCACACAATAGCACTCACGACCACCGCAAGATAGCGGTTGACCCGCTTGAGCAGCTTAAACGCAAATCCGGCACACAGACCGGAAAGTACACCTTTTACCATAACAGTGATGACCGTACCCGGAATACTGAGTCCCAGCCAGAACGCCGAGTCCGGGGTTGCAAAAAACACCGCACCGGCAACAGCTCCCAGCCATGCGCCGCCAAGCGGTCCGCACAGCGCCGCGCCAATTACTACAGGGATCAGGGTAAGCGAGATCGAAGCCAGTCCGCCGATCTTGATAAACCCGCCGTAGTAAGCAAGCACCGCCACGATTGCTGTAAGCAATGCCAGCAGCACAAGCTTTTTTGTGCTCGCACTCTTCTTGATTGCCTGTTCCATAAATTCCTCCTTGCTGTCGTCCGCATCGCGGTACAACGCACTTGAAAATTTATATTCACCCCCGAAGGAGTAATATACGATTCCGGCTATTTATTTGTTTTTCTGATAAATGATATGGAGTCCCTTGAGAACCAGCAGTTCATCGACAACCATTTCATGTCTGCAGTGCGGGAGTATGGCAGAGGCAAGACCACCTGTTGCATACACGGGGAGTTCACCGCCGACCTCTTCACGGATCCGGTCGATCATTCCGTCGATCATACAGGCATGTCCGAAAATAACACCGGACCTCATACAATCAATGGTGTTTTTTGCAATAATGGAACCCGGCGCTCCCAGATCAATATTAGGAAGCTGCGCTGTACCTGTGGCAAGCGCATCCAGTCCCATCAGAACGCCCGGGATAATAGAAACGCCGATGAATGCTCCCTTATCATCCACCACCATCATCTTGGTGGCTGTTCCGATATCCACGATCAGCGAAGGGCTGCCGTACAGACTGTGGGTGGCCACGCAGGCGCAAATGAGATCCGCACCGACAGAGGACGGATTATCACACCGGATAGCAAGCCCGGTTTTGATGCCCGGCCCAATCAACAGCGGCTCTACACCGAAGAGATGCTTCACCGCACTCTTCAAAACTCTGTTCAATTGAGGAACAACAGACGAAATAACGACTCCGCTGATCTGAGCTCTGTCTATATGATGTAATCTCAGCACGCCCTCAATTTTCATAGAGTATTCGTCACCGGTCTGACGGGTGTTCGTGGTAAGCCGGGCGACAAACACCAGGTCATCATTCTCAAAGCCGCCAAAGGCGATCTCAGAATTGCCAACATCAATAGTAAGGATCATATCCGTATCACCTCGCAAAATCGTTCCGTCTGCATATCAAACATCTTAACACCCTGCTGCGTAATTTTCAACATTTTTCCTCTGTTCCGCACTTGACAAATCGGTCTACTTGTTGTAGACTCACATTAGACTACTACATGTAGACCACAGGAGGATATCCCATGAGCGATATGAAACTTGGCGCGGTTGAATCCCGCTTTGCCGACCTGATCTGGAAAAACGAGCCTGTTTCCTCAGGAGATCTTGTGAAGCTGGCAAAGGACTCTCTCAGCTGGCAAAAATCCACCACCTACACCGTTCTCAAGCGACTCTGCGATCGAGGGATCTTTCAGAATCAAAACGGCACAGTAACTTCCCTTCTCTCAAAAGAGGATTTTTATGCCATGCAAAGTGAGCAGTTTGTGGAGGAAACCTTCTCCGGTTCCCTGCCAGCCTTCCTCGCCGCCTTCACCAGCCGCAAAAAGCTCTCCGACAGAGAGATTGCGGAACTTCAGGCATTGATCGAGAACAGTCGCAGATAATGCATATCCCTTGTTACCGTTTTTTCATCGAATCTTTACTTTTTACAGGCAAACTGTAATCGAATGTGCCTCGATTTTAACCGAATTTACCGCTAGAGTATAAGAAGATCATGCACCACGCATGGTTACTTCGTACATATCACCCGGGAGGTGCCGCGTATGTTTTCCTTTCTTACCGAATCCTTGTTCCCCGCCGTGCTCAATATGAGTGTGACCGCCGGTATCGTTGTCCTTTTTGTTCTGATTGCGCGGCTCCTTCTGAAAAAAGCGCCGAAAATATTTTCCTACGCTCTGTGGGCTGTGGTCCTGTTTCGTCTTCTTTGTCCGGTGTCTGTTACCGCAGATTTCTCTCTGCTCGGATTGATGAACACCTCCGCTTCTCCGGTTACGGAGCACACCGGAATTGTTGAGCATATTCCGGTGGCAAACTACGAAATCACGCCCCCGGCACTCCGCCCATCTGCCGGACAGCAGACGCCCCCCGCCGCAGATGATACTGATTCCGGCACAGCATCCCCCGGACGGAGCGAAATTACGACCCTACCTCCGGCGGAACAGACTACGCCTGTTGATGTGATCACACCGTCCACCGATCCAAAGCCGCAGGAAAACAGGCAGACAACGCTCTCTATTACTGCCATTGCCGGTACCGTGTGGCTTACCGGCATTGCGGCCATGCTGATTTACAGTGCTGTCTCCCTGCTGCGTCTTCGAAACAAGCTGAGGGATGCTGCAAAATTGCGCGGCAACATCTACCTTTCCGACCATATCAGCACACCCTTTGTGATGGGACTTCTTCCCGCAAAGATCTATCTTCCCTCCACGCTCACCGAACAGGAACAGCGCTACATTTTGCTCCACGAGCAGCACCATATCCGCCGATTGGATCACATTATAAAATTATTGGCATTCCTCGCCCTGTGCAGTCACTGGTTCAACCCACTTGTATGGCTGGCCTTCGTCCTCTCCGTCAAGGATATGGAAATGAGCTGCGACGAAGCGGTAATGAAGCAGATGGATTCGGACATCCGCGCAGAATACTCCGCCTCTCTTCTCTCCCTTGCCACCGGACGGCGCATCATTTCCGGTACCCCGCTGGCCTTTGGTGAGGGTAGTACAGCAAGCCGCATCCGGAACATTCTGAACTGGAAAAAGCCGAAGGCATGGCTCCTCCCCATTGCCGCCGTTCTCTGCGTCGCCGTAGTGGTGTTCTGCGCTGTCAATCCCGTCAAAACCGATACGCAGGACACTGATCCGCCGGAACAAACAGACAGTAGCGATTTAGGCGACGACCAATCTGACACCGAAGACACATCCACTGTGACCTGTGATCATACCGGATTTCGCATTGCCTTCGACAGTCAGCCTACCCGCACCACGGTGGTAGATTGGTTCTTCGACCATGACCTTCTCACCGAATGTGCCGACTGCAAAAAGTCTCCATTTGATCTCTTCGCCGCGGAGACCTCCTTCTCCGATTGTCTGGAAGGACTCAAGAGTGGGAAATACGATGTGGCGATTCTTCCCTGCAACAGCGATATGCTCGCATCGCTGGAGGGGTATACAGCGGTACCCATCCAGCGCGATGCTGTGATCTTTGTCCGCAGCAATGCAAGCGACCTTGTTGGCTATGACCTGACCGACGAACAAATCCGCCGCGCCTTCACTTCAGGCGAAACCGTTTACTGGAACGAGACACAGACCGATCCCATCATCCCCGCCGCCGGATGGCACGACAGCGCAACCCTGTGGCAGCAGGTCTACCGGCTCTTTGGCTTCTCCCCTGCCTCCCCCAACGTGGTGTTCATCACCCAGGGACAGGACAATGCCACCCAGGCCATCGAGGACTCCGGACGCGGTGGATCCGGCCTGTGGCCCTACTACTTCTCCGGGCGCAGCGGCGAGGCGGCGCTGAACGGAGAGCCCATCTCTGTAAACGGTGTATACCCTTCCGCCGAAACCATCGCAGACGGCAGCTATCCCTATTCGTTTACTTACTACGCGGTGTTCTCCCCTACCAACACCTACGCCGAGGAGATCGGGGATTTTGTCTCCTATGTTCGCACAGCCAACTACGATCTCTTTGAGACCATGGACACGCTCCGCTTTCTTCCTATGGCATGGGAGAGTTCCTTCAACCGATATGATGGGTATTTCTCCATTGTCGGACTGTATGAAGGCAGTGAGCGCCCCATAGTTGTGAACGGAATCCTGCTCCAGTGTCTCCGCGCCATCCATGATCAGCTCTATCTGCCCATGGATCCCAACTCCGAAACGATCCCCTGCGGCATACGAATCGATATTGGCGGCTCTTATCAGCGTACTCTCATCCTGTATCCGGAAAAGGAATTCCCCTGCGTCCGGATCTACATGGAGAGCGCCGGTAAAACGGAAACCTCCGCGGTCTATTCTCCTCAGCTCCACCTCTATCTCACCGCCCTGCAGGAGAGGGAAAATGCCACACTGGAGGACCCAGACAGCGACGGATTCTTTGAGGCATTTGTATGGGACTACCAGGCAAATGACCTTGTGATCTACGATTACTATGACGGTTCCATCCGTCGTATCAGCACCAATGAGACCATCGGCTGCAGCTCGTCCAATTACACGGGACTCGTCGCCAACATTCTGCCGGGATACCGCAATATGGTACAGGCACAGAATGAGGACGGGCAGGTCAGTGTATACCGCTATAAAAACGGCACATTCACCTATGTCTGCCCTATGCGCACCGCTTTAGGACAGGATACCGGAGCAGCGCTCGAAACCATCTCCTACCAGCGTCTTGCCAACGGTGTGCTCTACCAGCCTGGCAGCAGTATCGTGGTTGTCAGCGGTGGAGCACCGGTGCGTATACAGATGACTGATGCTCAGGTCACCGTTGTCCACAACGGATGGGAAATCCTTGTGGAATACAGCTGGGCAAGCTGCGGCGACACACTGGCAGCGGTGTCTTATTCCGGACATTACTCTGTGATCCCTCTGAACGGCAGTGACCGATATCTGGAGCTGATTTTGGATATGGGTTACACCTATCTCATCGACACCGTTACCGGAGAGGTGCTTGACCCCCTTGCTGTATTGGACAAAGAGAGCAAAGAACGGCTCAGCATCATCAGCTTCTCACCTGATGGGCAGTATGCTGTGGTCTCTCATCACAGCAGCACCGCATGCATTCTCTTGAACTGCGCTACCGGTGAGATCACAGACCTTCCCTATGCGGATGATATCTACTCGATCAGCGGCTATATGATTGATGCCACCCACATAATGCTGATCTCTGCCTTTGAAACAGAATACCCACATATCACGGAATCGCGCACGAGTATTTACAACATTGCTACCGGAGAACTTACCGACTTTCCCTCCGAGAATTTGACTCTGCTGAGCGGACAATATGCCTACACAAAAAACGAAAGCGGGTACATTGTACTTATAAATCAACTTTCCGGAGAGCGGCTCGTAACGGAGTTTACCCACATCGAGCAGATCCAAAACTGCCCCGGAGGCGGGGTGCTGATCATCAGCGACGGAGTCCTCTACCGTGTAGCGCCCGACGGCAGCACAACGGCTGTCTGCCGCGCAGAAAGGACTTAACAGCAAAAATGCCGTTACTTTCGTATCGCTGCGCGACACAGAAGTTCAGGCTGCGCCTGTCGCACGCCTTGCGCAGCAAGGCTTAGCGAGGCATTTGATCTGATTTGAGACGGACTTCGCCCCCTCAAGCTCCCCCATGCATTTGTGAAGATTTTTCATTCAAATGATAGTTTTCCAACAGACAAAGAAGACCGCTGCGGAGTTCCCGCAGCGGTCTTCTCTATTTCTTTGGTTCTGATTACTTGGCAGT
>JAZLEB010000160.1:0-10570 GCA_045615065.1 Candidatus Pelethomonas sp.
ACGCGCTGACCGTTCAGCTTCACCTGAGCGTCCCGGCGGCCGAGAAAGTCATAGGAACCGTCCAGCCGCAGGCGGCCAATATCGCCTGTGCGGTACATCTTCTGTCCGGGATAGAAGGGATCGCTGAGATAAGCCGCCTCGGTCAGATCTGTGCGGTTGATATAGCCGGCGGACACACATTCGCCGGAGAGATACAGGTCGCCGGCGGCGGTGGGCAGCACGGGGCGCAGCATTTCGTCCAGCACATAGACGCGGTTGTTGCGCATGGGCCAGCCTACATTGATGTGCTGGCGGGAGTCCAGTGTGCGGGTGGTGTTGTATACCGTACCCTCGGTAGGACCGTACATATTCACCTGTACGGAGTGGGGGGCGGCAGTCTGAGCCTTATAAAGCAGAGTCTCGGTGACCACTTCGCCGCCATAGATCATCACATCCAGAACCTCGGCGCTCTTGCAGAAGCTTTCGTTAGACAGCCACATCAGCACGCGGGAGGGGGTGGATTGGGTGATGCGCACACCGTCGCGCGCTATGAT
Source organism: Candidatus Pelethomonas sp. (assembly GCA_045615065.1). Taxonomy (GTDB): domain Bacteria; phylum Bacillota; class Clostridia; order Oscillospirales; family Oscillospiraceae; genus Pelethomonas. The sequence goes on from JAZLEB010000160.1 coordinate 534, forward strand.
CTCGCCCAGCTTCCAGGGGAGCATCATCTCCTCCTCGTCGGCCATGACGATAGTCTTGCCGATGGCGAGAGGGATCGTGACTTCGCCGTTGAACATATCAAAGACCACATTGGTGGTGCAGAGGATGGGACCCTCGCTGCGCTCCAGAATGCGGCGGTAATCGGATACCATGTTGGCAACGGAGCGCCAGCGGAGCATAACGCCCTTGGGGTTTCCGGTGGAACCGGAGGTAAACAGGATCTCGGCGAGATCCGACTCAGAGAGCGGTACCGCTTCGAAGGTGTCCTTTGCGTTGCCGGTGAGGGGCACCATCATTGCGGCAAAGCACTCGGGCAGCTGCTGACGAGTCTTTTCATCGCAGAGAATGTGGGAAATTTCGGCGGTTTCCGCCATGGACTTCAGCCGCTGCTCGGGATAGTGGGCCAAAAGAGGCACATAGGCGCCGCCCACCTTCCAGATGGCCAGCACAGCAGCCACCAGATCCACGCCGCGGCTCAGGGCGATGCCCACATGGGCACCGTGGCGGGCGCCGGCATCGTTCAGCATATTGGCGATCTCACAGGCGCGGCGGTCCAGCTGGGCGCGGGTGGTGGTCTCGCCGTGGAAAATTACAGCGGGGGCATCCGGATCCATCACAAGATTTCGCATGAACTGGACGGAAACCGGCAGATTCAGGAAGGGATAGGCAGTATCGTTGGGAGTATCGAGCAGCGCGATCCGGTCGCGCATGGAGAGCGCTTCCACCTGAGCGATGTTCTTGTCGCTTTGGGCGATGAGGGAGGCGGCAATGGTCTCGAGGCAGCGGGCATAGTAAGCCGCAGTCTCGGGCAGGAACAGCCCGGTGGCGTATTCCGTGTGGAAGGTGTAGGTGCCGTTTTCCCTGGCGAGCTCTACCCACAGATCCATGCGGGCGGTGCCGGTGGAAAGGGGCAGGTACTCCATGGCTTCGCCGTTGAAGCTGAAACCCTCGGCGTCCACGGGACGCTGGGAGAAGATGACCTGATAGAGGGGACTCTGCGAGAGGGTGCGGCGGATGCCAAGGGCGGAGGCGATCTCCTCCAGACCCACCTGCTGGTGATCCAGCATGGCGTTCACTTCGTCGCGCACAGAGAGCAGATAATCCATACTGCCGCGCCGCTCCTGAGGCTTCAGGCGCAGGGGCAGGGTGTTAATGAAGGGGCCGCACATCTCTCTCGTTTCGTTCATCAGCCGTCCCGCGGCGGCAGCGCCCACGAGCACATCGTCCTTTCCGCTCAGGCGGGAGAGGAGAATGCCGAAAGCGGCAAGGAAGAACATATAGGGAGAGATGCCGTGCTCGGCACAGAATGCATCGCACTTTTCGGTCAGCGCGGGGCTGATGGCATGGGTGGCGGTGCAGCCAAGGAAATCAAAGTCGCGGCCCCGGGTAAAGTCCGCGGGGATGTTAAGCGGCTCTGGCAGATCGGAGAGATGGCTCTTCCAGTAGTCCAGGCGGCTCTCGTCCTTTTGTTCGCCTGTCAGGTGCCATGCGTAGTCCAGATAGCTGAGACCGGTACCGTCCGCCGCTTCACCGCGGTAGATGGCGTCCAGCTTTTTCAGGAGAATGGGCGTGGTGAGACCGTCACCAATGATGTGGTGGAGGTTCATGAGCAGCACCCACTGTCCCTCGGCCTCCTCCCAGAGGCCTGCGCGAAGAAGCGGTGCTGTGGCAAGGTCAAAGGGCGCGAGAATGGGCTCGGCTGCTTCTTCGAGAGTTGCGCCGCACAAAATGGGCAGCACAAAATCCGCCTCGCTCTGAACTTTGGCAAAAATGCCGTCCGGCTCAGAGATGAAGGCGGTGCGAAGGATCGGCTCTGCGGCGAGAAGTGCGCGGAATGCGTTTTCCAGCCGATCGTGGTCAGGTGCGGAGGCAAGGCGGAATGCGCCTGCCATGTGATAGGTCTTCCCGGTAGGATCCAGATGGGACTGGAAGTAGATGCCCTGCTGGATCGGGGTAAGCGGCCAGCGCTCCTGTCGGGGCGCGGGAGCAAGGCGGATGACGGGGGCGGCAAACTCACCGTCCAAAAGGAGCGCGAGACGCTCGGCGGTGCGGTTTGCATAGAGGTCGGACACACGCAGCAGCTTGCCGGTCTCCTGACCGATCTCGCTGAGTGCCTCCATGGCGTTCAGAGAGTTTCCGCCGAACAGGAAGTAATCGCTGTTCACAGAAAGGTCGCTGCGGCCGAGGACCCGGCGGAAAATGGACAGCACGATCATTTCCGCGGCGGTGGCGGGCTCGGCAGAGCTGCCGGCGGTCAGATCGGGACGGGGCAGCAGAGCCTCGTTCACCTTGCCGTTGGTGGTGAGGGGGATCTCATCCACACGCAGAATAGCGGTGGGGATCATGTAATAGGGCAGATAGGACGCGCACAGGTTCATCAGCTCCTGCTCACTGACGGGAGCGGAAGCGGTATAGAATGCCACCAGTACATCCTGCTCGCCGCAGCGCTGCACGGCGGCAGCAGCTTCCTGCACGGCGGAGCAGCGCTTCAGGCAATCTGCCACCTCCTGCGGTTCAATGCGCAGTCCTCTGAGCTTGACCTGGCGGTCACTGCGGCCGCCGAGGATGATCTCGCCGTCTGCCGTCCAGCGGGCAATGTCGCCGGTGCGGTACAGGCGGTCGCCCATTTCAAAGGGGCTTTCTGTAAAGCTCTTGGCGGTCAGTTCGTCCGCGCCGCGGTAGCCGCGGCCTACGCAGATACCGCCCACATAGAGGTTTCCGTAGATGCCGATGGGCATGGGGTTGCCCCAGTTGTCCAGAATGTAGAGTTTGCAGTTTTGCATGGGACTGCCGGCGGTGATGACAGCGGCGTCATTGAGCTGCTTAAGGCTAACGGCAACCGTGGTCTCGGAAGGTCCGTACTGGTTGTAGATACGGGCGGCAGTGTCCAGCCGCAGGCGCTGCAGAAGATCGCTGGGGAATGCCTCGCCGCCGCAGACGATACTGTCCAGATCCGAGATGGAGGCACGGAACGCGTCGTCCTTCATAAAGGCGGCAAGACGGGAGGGTGTCAGGGACAGGAAGCCTACTCCGTAGCCACGGATCAGGCCTGCCAGCGCCCTGGGGGACTCCAAATCACTGTCTTCCGGCAGCAGAATGGTGCGTCCGCACAGAAGCGCGCACACACTTTCCAGAAGGAATGCGTCAAAGCCCACACTGCATACGGACATAACAGCGCCCTTACCGTACACACTCTCCATGGCGCAGGAGAGGTTCAGAAGGGATCGGGAGCAGATCTCCACGCCCTTGGGCGTTCCGGTGGAGCCGGAGGTGTAGACCACATAGGCCAGCGCATCCGGATGGTAGGCGGCGGGGGAAGCGTCGGTGGGAGCGGGTAAATCGTCCGCATCGATCACGGGAAGAAGGTCGGCGTAGCCCATATGCCCGGCTGTTGTGATCAGTGCGGCAGCGCCGCTTTGGGTCAGAATTTCGCGGATGCGGTTTTCCGGCAGGGTGGGTGCAAGGAGCAGGAATGCGCCGCCGGCGCGCAGAATACCCATCATAGCGGCAAAGAGCATCTCGGTTCTGGGCAGCAGCACAGCCACCAGTGTTTCCTCTTTGCCGGTAAGACCGGAAAGCGCCTTGTGAACGCGCTTGCTGCTCTCCTCCAGCTGCAGATAGGTGGTTCGGTTTCCACGGGAGATCAGTGCGGCGCGCTCGGGAGAGCGCTTGATGGTAGCCAGGAAGCGGCCATAGAGACTCTCGTCAAGAACAGGCCGCGCGGTTCGGTTGAAGGTGTAGAGGACCCGCTCACGCTCATCCGGCGCGAGAATGGAAAGCTTGCCGATGGGGCGCTCGGGATAGGTGAGCGCCTCGCGGAGAATATTGACAAGGCAGGAGTGCAGTGTTTCGATCTCCTGCGCGGAGAACAGCTGAGTGAGATAGTCATAATCTACACTGTAGCGGCGGTTACCCTCCAGATTGCTCAGGTGGATGCAAAGCTGCTCCAGCTGATAGCCGCTGTAGTGCCAGCGGCCGGAGAAGGATACCGCGGCATCCCGGCTCTCCTGCAGCTCACCGTTCTGATAGGAGAAGGCGATGTGGAAGAGCTTGTCGCCGGTTTCCCCGTCCTTCTGTGCCAGGGCGCGGATGTGCTCAAAGGGAAACCGCTGGTAGCGCAGCATATCCAGCCATGCTTCGTTCAATCTGTCACCGAATTCATTCAGTGTCCACTCACCGGAGATCTCACTGGAGAAGGGCAGCGTGCTGACGAACATGCCGCTGGTCTGCTTTTCGGTAAAGTTGCGGCGGTTGAAAATGGGCACACCGATGGTGAACCGGTCTTTTCCGCCGATGCGCTTGAAGTAGATCGCCAGCGCCAGATAGAAGATGGAGAAGGGCGCTACGCGGCGGCGCATACAGTAGGTGTAAATATCGTTATTCAGATCCTCGGGCAGGGGGAAGGTGAGGCGGTTGCCCACATAACTCACCGCTGCGCCGCGGGTATTTTTGAGGGAGGACGGCTCTCCGTGGGCGGCAAGGGTCTGTTCCCAGTAGGCCTTGTCGCGCTCATAAGCGGAGGAGGAGAGATACTTCTGCTCGTCCTTGATGTGGACCTCATAGCCGGGGATGGTGCCCAAATCCGGCTCCTTGCCGGAGAGCAGAGAGATATATGCCTGACCGATGCGGTTGCACAGCAGCACCTGTGTCCAACCGTCGGAGATCATGTGGTGCATCTTCACCACCAGGCTTCCGCTGGTCTCGCCGGTATGCAGAATGGCAAAGCGGTAGAGAGGCGCATCCACCAGAGGCATCGCCTCGCGGGTAAAAGCATCCTCCCAAAGCTGAACACCGTCAGCTCCGGTCTGGGTGAAGTCGTATACGGGGATGGGCTGGGTGCGGAAGGCAGCATGATACTGCATGGGCACACCGTCCATCAGGAGAATGCGGGTGCGAAGAGAAGGATCGGCGCCCAGCACAAGATCCACACTGCGCTGGAGCGCGGTGAAATTCACCCGCCCGCGGATCTGCAGCGTGGTACAAATATTGTTGATGGAAGTGTCCGGACAGGCTCTCTCCACATCCCAGATATTTCGCTGGCTCAAAGAAAGCGGGTACAGACTCGGCACAAAATCGTGCTGATATTCCATGCGCGAGCCACCTTTCCTCATAGTCTCAGGGTATATTACCCCTATCTTTACATTTATACCTCTTTTTCGACAAAATTTCAAGGGTTGTATTGTGCTTTTTTGCGGAAACAGCAACTATTTTGCCATTTAAACAGCTGTCTTGACACCTGTGCGGTACCATGGCGGCGGAGAGTATAAAAATTCAGTATCGGGAGGGGGTTGCGGCGGGGGCGGGAATCTGTTATCATTTGGTATGACTTATATGACAAAAGGAGCAAAACCATGGCAATTTTCAAATCCTCCGGCGGTGTGAGCTGGCTGGTGGTGTGCCTGGGCAACCCCGGCAAGCAGTACGAGAATACCCGCCACAATATCGGCTTTATGACCGCCGACGAGCTGGAGCGCCGGGAGGGCGTGAAGGTCAACAAGCTGCGCTACCGCGCTTTGACCGGTGAGATGAAGCTGGGCGGTGAGCGCGTGCTGGTCATCAAGCCCCAGACCTATATGAACCTCTCCGGTGAGTCCGTGAAGCTGGCGGGTGCATTTTATAAGATCCCTCCCGAGAGAGTGATCGTCATTTCCGACGATGTTTCCCTGCCGTTGGGTAAGCTGCGCATCCGCGCAAACGGCAGCGCCGGCGGACACAACGGCCTGAAGAACATTATCCAGCATCTCGGCACCGATGCATTCCCCCGCATCAAGGTGGGCGTGGGCGCGCCGGAGCACCCCGAGCATGAGATGGTGGACTGGGTCATCGGCAACTTTACCCCCGCGGAGAAGAAAGTGGTAGCCGAGGCGGTGGGCAAGGCCGCCGATGCCATTGAGTGTCTGATCGCCAAAGGTGTCAGCGAAGCGCAGAATAAGTTCAACTGAGGAAGCATCAAACAGCCTGCTGCGGCATATCATGTGCAGCAGGCTGTTTTTTTCTGTGTCAAATCATATGCAAGGAGGAGATACAATGGAGAATAAACGGGCAACATGGGGCTCCACCTTCGGATTTCTGATGGCGGCGGTTGGTTCTGCTGTCGGCTTGGGCAATATATGGGGATTTCCCTATAAGATGGGCGCAAACGGCGGTTTTGCATTTTTGCTGATCTATATCGCGCTGGCGGTGTTTGTGGGTTTTGTGGCAATGCTTGCCGAGCTGGCGCTGGGCCGCAAGACCGGCAGGGGCGTTATTGCCACATATCAGATCCTGTCGAAAAAATACAAGTGGATCGGATGGCTGGGGGCGATATCCCCCTTCCTGATCATGACCTTTTACAGTGTGCTGGGCGGCTACTGTATCAAGTATATGGTCATCAGCTTCGGTGATCTTGTGGGCGCCGGTTTTGGTTCCGCCGGACTTGCCGGCGACGCGGTGTTCTCCGCTATGCTGGCAAACGGCTGGGAATCGGTGATCTACACCGCGGCGTTCGTGATCCTTACCGCATGGATCGTGATGGGCGGCATCAAGGGCGGAATTGAGAAATTCACCGCCGTTGCCATGCCGGCGCTTTTCGTGATGCTGTGTATCGTGATCGTGCGCAGTGTGACACTCCCCGGCGCGGTGGAGGGACTCAAGTTCATGTTCGTTCCCGACTTCACGCCTCTGAAGGAGAATTTCATCGGTGTGCTGGCCACCGCCGGCGGGCAGATGTTCTTTTCTCTGTCGCTGGGTATGGGCGCGATGATCACCTACGGTTCTTATCTGAACAAGAAGGAAGATCTGGAGAAAAACGCGCTGCTGGTGGTCTGTTCCGACACACTGGTGGCGCTGATGGCCGGTCTTGCTGTTCTTCCCGCTGCCCACGCGCTGGGCGGTGAGGGTGCGGCTATGGCGGGTCCCAAGCTGCTGTTCGTCACACTGCAGGATGTTTTCAGCGCCATGGGGAAAGTGGGCGCGGTGTTTGGTCTGGTGTTTTATACGCTGGTCTTTATCGCCGCTATCACATCCTCTATCTCGCTGGTGGAGGTCATCACCGCCCACTTTGTGGACCGGGCGCAGGAGAAAGGAAAGACACCGGAGCGCAAGAAGTACACCCTGCTCACCTGCCTTGCCATTATGCTCCCTGCCTGCATCGTGGCGCTGGACGGACTTGGCACGGGTGGCTTGTGGCAGCCGTTGGGACTTTGCTGGCTGGACTTTATGGATCTCTGGTCTGAGGGCATCATGATGCCTCTGGGTGTGATGCTCATGTCCTTCTTCATTATGTATGAACTGAAGCTTCCCGCTGTTCGGCAGGAGATCGGGATGGAGGGCAACCGGTTCCGCACGGAGAAGTTTTTCCGCTTTTCGATGCGGTTTGTGATCCCTCCTGCCATGCTGCTGATCATTGCGGGTATGCTGGACAGCATCTTCGGCTGGGGGTTGTTTGGCTGATCCAAATTGATGTGAATAATAAGAACCTCCTGCCCGTAGAATCAACGGGCAGGAGGTTTTTACGTGTGTGGGAACGATGGCTGTTCTGCCCGATAAATTGGAGTTTATCGGGGAGATTGCACCACAGTACGCAAGGCTCCCTCTGACGAGGGAGCTGTCAGGCAAAGGCTGACTGAGGGAGAGAAAACAAGAACTGCAGTGTATCTCTCCCTCCGAGTCGCCTGCGGCGACCCACCTCCCTCGTCAGAGGGAGGCTTGAGATTATGCTAACCTAACCTCCCCGACAAACTCCAATTTGCAGAACAACAAACAACAGGCGCAGCGGTTCAAAACAGCTGCGCCTGTATCGGTTATGTACTTAGCGAAGTTTATTGTTCAGAATACCGGTGACAGCGGTCTTGAAGTCCTGCACAGTCTTCTCGCGCCACTCGGTCTCGGTGGGCAGGAAGAGCTCCATATAGGTCTCGTGAACGATCTCGGCAGAGACCATGCTGTCGGTGGGATACCAGTGGTTGCGGTTTTCATCCACCGTGTATTTCAGAGAGAGAATAGTATCGAGAAAATCGTCACCGATAGTGCCGAATTCCAGACAGGTGGAGAAGAGCGCCTTGTCGGTATCCATGCTCTCCTCCAGCCGGTAGAAGAAATCGGTGGTGTCGCCGGTGGTGGCATAGAAGGACTCGGAGTCGTAGCTGATCACATAGTCGTAGCCAAAGGCTGCCCGGGTCTCCTCTTCGGTCATAGTCTCGAACACGGAGTTGAAGATCACCATGTTGTAGCGGGGACCGTAGCCGGAGTGGATATCGAGGTGGATGATGTTCTCGTACTCGCCGTTCAGGCAATCCTCAAACACGCTCTTGAGATAGGCGGTAGAGATTTCGTCGCCGTTGCCGCCGTAGTAGACGCCTTCGGGATACTCATACTGACCGTTCAGCAGGGCATCGGAGATCATGTCCGCGCCCACGGTAACAGCCTCCTTGGCAAGGCTCAGATAGAAACCGACTTCATGCCACAGACCGTTTCCAATCTTGCCGGTGGGCTGCAGGAAATTCTTTACGATGGGGTACTTTTCGTTGGAGGCGAGATCAAAAGTTTCCCAGTCAAGAATGAAGTTGCGGTTCAGGTCCACGTTGTTCTCGTTGTAGCGGCGCATGTACTTCATGCCGTAGGGGTTTACATTGGCGACCACGAGAATGCCGGTGGTGTCGTGATCCAGGGTGGGGTAGATCTCTTCAAAAAATACATCCAGCATCACAGAGCCGATATAGCCCTCAATGCCGTGGACACCGGTGGTGAGCACGATCAGGTTGGTGCGCTCGCTATTGCTGGGGAGATACAGAGTGTCGATGTACAGACCATCGCTCTCGTCTACCGCGTAGGTGGTGTGCTCCACAGTGATGTGCGATGCACGCAGGTTTTCCACGCGCTCGGAGAGATGGGTGCGGATCTCCTCGTAGCTTTCGAGGAACGACTCGCTGTAGGCATAGGTTTCGGCGGGAGTTTCCTGCCGTACGGCGGCAAGGATCACATGGGGACCGGCGACAGTAGCAAGGAGAAGAATGGCGGCAACAATACCGCAGAACCAAAGAAGTTTCTTTTTGGTGAATAATTTCTTTTTCATAGGTAAGCGTCCTTTCCTGTAGTGGCCATATCATACCATGCCGCAGAAAAGGATGCAATTGAAAATGCACGGGGGCACTGCGTTTTGCAGCGGCCCCCGTGTGCTTAGCTCTCCATGTGTTTTCCAAGGAATGCGGCAATGGTCTGTGCCAGCTTGTACTCTGTTTCTCCGGTGGCGACCGCCTCGCCCTCCTCTACAAACAGGACAAGTCCCAGCACATCGCCCTCGGAGATGATGGGCGCGGCGATGCCTGCGGTGTATTTGTCGCTGTCGTCGGTGACAGATACGCGGCTTGCGTCACTTTCCCGGCGGTAGATGCTCCGGTCCTCCATGATCTGCTCCAGGGCTGTGCTGATGCGCTTGCCCATCAGATCCCGCTTGCCGCCGCCCGCCACAGCGATGATGGCGTCGCGGTCGGTGACGGCGGTGATAGTGCCGGATGTTTTGGAAAGGGTCTCGCACAGCTGGGCGGCGAAATCGTCCAGCTCACCCATCAGGGAGTATTTTTTGAAGATCACTTCCCCTTCCCTGCTGGTGTAAATTTCCAGAGGGTCGCCCTCGCGGATGCGCATAGTGCGGCGGATCTCCTTGGGAATAACCACTCGACCAAGATCGTCGATGCGGCGGACAATTCCTGTTGCTTTCATATATGAATCTCTCCTTGTTTTTACAAATTACGATGCTAGTATCTGTAAACGGGAGCAAATTATACTGACCACATTGCTTTTTGCGGATAGTTGATACAACTGCTTGTCTTTTTGATCGCGCGGCAAAGGCAATGCCAAATATTCGTTTTATATTCCTGTCATGAAAGGTTGTTTCGTCCAAATTGGAGTTTGTCGGGGCGTTAAGGTTAGCATAATCTCAAGCCTCCCTCTGACGAGGGAGGTGGGTCGCCGCAGGCGACTCGGAGGGAGAGATACACTGCAGTTCTTGTTTTCTCTCCCTCAGTCAGCCTTTGGCTGA
>JAZLEB010000161.1:0-47291 GCA_045615065.1 Candidatus Pelethomonas sp.
TGGGATAAACTCCTCTTTCTTTCGGGTCAGTGAGTTGTAAAGATACATGGTGCTTGTTCCTCCTGTATGATAATCATGTCAAAAGGCGGCATGATATGTGTTAAATTTCCAGATTTGCGTAAGCATTCAGACTCATATCCGCCGTTGCTCCGGCAAGATACTCATAGTACGCCTGCGCACCGATCATCGCGCCGTTATCACCGCACAGCTTCAGCGGCGGCAGATAAAGGCGGATGCCGTTTTTCTCGCAGGCGCGCTCCAGATCCGCACGGATCCGCTTATTGGCGGCAACACCGCCTGCGGCGATCATAGTCTTGTGTCCGCAGCGTCGAGCCGCCTCAATGGCGCGAGGCACCAATTCATCACTGATGGCGGCAGCAACTGAAGCCGCCAAAGAAGACCGATCCAACTCCACGCCCTTCTGCTCGGCATTATGGATGAGATTTACCGCCGCAGTCTTGAGTCCCGAGAAGGACATATCGAGATCGTTATCCGCAAGCTTGGCGCGGGGCAGCGGATACATGGTATCATCTCCGCCCTCGGCAAGTTCCTGCATGGGGCGTCCGCCGGGGTAAGGCAGTCCCAACACACGAGCGATCTTGTCGAAGCACTCACCGGCGGCATCGTCGCGGGTAGCGCCTACGATGGTCATATTCGTATATCCCTGCACATCCACCAGCATGGAGTTGCCGCCGGAAATACACAGGGCAAGGAACGGAGGTTCCAGTTCAGGAAAAGCAATATAGTTTGCCGCGATGTGTCCGCGAAGGTGATGCACAGGAATCAGCGGCTTACCCAGCGCAAATGCCACGGATTTCGCAAAATTCACTGCCACCAGCAGCGCGCCGATCAGTCCGGGGCCGTAGGTCACCGCCACAGCGTCGATCTCACTCTTCGTTACACCCGCCTCCTGCAGAGCGCGGTCAGTAAGTCCCGCAATTGCCTCAATATGCTTGCGGGATGCCAGTTCCGGCACCACTCCTCCGTAGATAGCGTGCATATCTGCCTGAGAAAGGATCGCGTCACTGAGAACCTCACGTCCGTCGCGGACTACGGCAACGGCGGTCTCATCGCAGGAAGATTCAAATGCGAGGATCAGCATAGTCATGTTCTCCTTGGGAAAATCTAATACAATAATTATACTGCAAATCCCCGCCGGTTTCAATAGGGATATCCCGTACTCACAGTCCGAAAATCCTCCCCTACGATTTGTTCAAAAGTTATTTACAATTTATTCAAATTGTAGTCAAGAAACCGTATTGACATTACCCGGTATTGGTGTTACACTTCCTTTAGCACTCGAAGCTAAGGAGTGCTAAAGGAGAAAACAAATGGAATTGACGCAGCGTAAAAAGCAAATATTGAAGGTCGTGACCGAGCGCTACATCGATTCTGCCGAGCCGGTAGGCTCCAAGTTTATCGCCGAAGCGATGGGCGGCAGTGTCAGCTCCGCCACGATCCGCAATGAGCTTGCGGATCTGGTCGAAATGGGCTATCTGGAGCAGCCCCACACCAGTGCAGGACGAATCCCCTCCGCCAAAGGTTACCGGCTGTTCGTCAACGAGCTGATGGAAAAGGGTACCGTGTCCAACGAAGAAGCGGCAGAGATCAATGCCGCGCTCAGTGGAAAGATGCGCGAGCTGGACAGCGTAGTCGCTCAGGCCGGAAAGATGGTCTCCAGCTTTGTCAACTACCCCGCCTACTCTGTGGCAGCGGGAAAGAACCGCATCGCTGTTCGCCGCTACGATCTCCTGCCGGTGGATGACACCAGCTTTATCGCAGTGGTTATGACGGACGACAACAGAGTGAAAAGTCAGGTGATCCGCAGCGAACTGACAGTGCACGCCGAGCAGCTCTCAGCACTGGCTAATCTGCTTAACTCTCACTTTGTCGGCATCACCGCCGAGGAGATGGGCGGTAAGCTGATGGCACTGGCCGGTCAGTTGGGCGCGGAACTGTTTATGCCCCTTTCCCTTACTGTGGAATATGCCACAGAGGTTATGGACCGTGGAAATCACAATCAGGTGTTTACCACAGGTCAGAGTCAGCTTTTTATGCAGCCTGAGTTTCAGGATCTTACGAAGGCAAATGATATCATGAGCCTTCTCACCGACCAAAAGGATAATCTGCCGGTTTTGGATGAGAATACTTCCATGAAGATCCTGATCGGACCGGAAAATGTAAATGAAGCACTGCGAGATGCCAGTGTTGTTGTGGCAAGCTATGACATCGGAGATAATATGCGGGGACTGATCGGTGTGGTTGGTCCCACCCGTATGGACTACGCCAAAGTGGCGGCCCGGCTGAGTTATTTCGCCGAGAGTCTTACAAAGATGTTTGGCAAGAACAATCAGTTACCCTTTAAGGAGGAAGATACACCGTGAGCAAAAAAGAAAAGAATACTCCCATGGAGGAGCAGAACACTCCTGTGGAGAAGGATACCGCGGAGGCAGCGGAAACCGCTGAAACCGCACAGGAGGAGACCTTCACCCTCACCCGCGAGCAGATGGAAAAGATGGAAGCGCTGGCAGGCCAGCTCTCCACACTGAATGATCAGCACCTGCGTCTCGCCGCGGAGTATGATAACTACCGCAAACGCACCACCCGTGAAAAGGAAACCGTCTACCAGGATGCCAAGATCGACACCATTGCGAAATTTTTGGAAGTCTATGACAATCTGGAGCGCGCTGCCACACAGGAAGGCGATGAAGACAATGCTCATAAAAAGGGCATGGTTATGATCTTCAACCAGCTCACTTCCGTGCTGGAGAAGATGGGTGTCACCATTGAGGATCCCAAGGGTCAGCCCTTTGATCCCGAAAAGCATAATGCTGTGATGCATATTGAAGATGAGAATCTCGGCGAAAACACCGTAGCAACGGTCTTCCAAAAGGGCTTCCTTCTGGGAGATAAAGTCATTCGTTTTGCTACTGTTCAGGTCGCCAATTAAAGAGAAACGCGGCCAATCAACAGTTTAAACATTATTTTCTATATAATAGGAGGACTAAATTATGTCTAAGGTTATCGGTATCGATCTGGGTACTACCAACTCTTGTGTTGCTGTTATGGAAGGCGGCGAGGCTGTCGTTATCGCCAACGCAGAAGGCAACCGCACCACCCCCTCTGTGGTGGCATTCTCCAAGACCGGCGAGCGTATGGTCGGTCAGGTGGCAAAGCGTCAGGCCATCACCAACCCCGACCGCACCATCTCCTCCATCAAGCGCGAGATGGGCAGCAACTATCATGTGAACATTGACGATAAGGCTTATACTCCCCAGGAGATCAGCGCCATGGTGCTGCAGAAGCTGAAGGCTGATGCCGAGGCTTATCTGGGCCACACCGTCACCGAGGCTGTTATCACCGTTCCCGCATACTTCACCGACTCTCAGCGTCAGGCTACCAAGGACGCCGGCAAGATCGCAGGTCTTGAGGTCAAGCGCATCATCAACGAGCCTACCGCAGCCGCACTGGCTTACGGTCTGGATAAGGAGACCGATCAGAAGATCATGGTCTACGACCTGGGCGGTGGTACTTTCGACGTGTCTGTGCTGGAGATCGGCGACGGCGTTATCGAGGTTCTGGCTACTGCCGGTAACAACCGTCTGGGCGGCGACGACTTCGACGAGTGCGTTATGAAGTATCTGGTTGCCGAATTCAAGAAGGCGGAGGGTATCGACCTCTCCGGCGACAAGGTCGCTATGCAGCGTCTGAAGGAAGCCGCCGAGAAGGCAAAGATCGAGCTGTCCGGTGTGATGAGCTCCAACATCAATCTCCCCTATATCACTGCTGATGCCACCGGCCCCAAGCATCTGGACGTTACCCTCAGCCGTGCCAAGTTCAACGAACTGACCGCACATTTGGTCGAGGCCACCATGGGTCCCGTCCGTCAGGCTATGAACGATGCCGGTCTCTCCGGCAGCGAGATCAACAAGGTCCTGCTGGTTGGCGGTTCCAGCCGTATCCCCGCCGTTCAGGAAGCCGTTAAGGGCATCACCGGCAAGGAAGGCTTCAAGGGCATCAACCCCGATGAGTGCGTTGCCATGGGCGCTGCCATTCAGGCAGGTGTTCTCACCGGCGATGTGAAGGGTCTGCTGCTGCTGGACGTCACTCCCCTGTCTCTGGGTATTGAGACCATGGGCGGTGTGTGCACCCGTCTGATCGAGCGCAACACCACTATTCCTGCCAAGAAGAGCCAGATCTTCTCCACCGCTGCCGACAACCAGACCAGCGTTGAGGTCAACGTTCTGCAGGGTGAGCGTGAGATGGCTGCCGCCAACAAGAGCCTGGGCCGCTTCCATCTGGACGGCATTGCTCCCGCCCGCCGCGGTGTGCCTCAGATCGAGGTCACCTTCGACATCGATGCCAACGGCATCGTCAATGTCTCTGCCAAGGATCTGGGCACCGGCAAGGAGCAGCACATCACCATCACCTCCTCCACCAATATGTCCAAGGAGGACATTGAGAAGGCAGTCAAGGAAGCTGAGCAGTTTGCTGCCGAGGATGCCAAGATCAAGGAAGCTGTTGAAACCCGCAACCAGGCCGATCAGATGGTCTATCAGGCTGAGAAGACCCTCAGCGAGATGGGCGACAAGATCCCCGAGAGCGAGCTGACCGGTGTGAAGGCAGCCATTGAGAAGCTGAAGGAAACCCTGAAGGGCGACGATACCGCCGCCATCAAGGCTGACACCGAGGCACTGCAGCAGGCATTCTACGCTGTGAGCGAGAAGCTCTATCAGCAGGCTAACCCCCAGGGTGCTCCCGACATGGGCGCACAGGGCGGCGATCAGGGCGGTCAGCAGTACTACGACGCTGACTACAAGGTCGTGGACGAGGATAAGTAAAAACAATGTATTCCAATGGGACGGGGGTTCGCCCCCGCCCCATTTGGAGCGTTTTCAGCTCATTAGATTGGATGTGAGTGATACATGGCAGAACAGAAAAGAGACTATTACGAGGTATTGGGCGTTCAGAAAGGCGCCAGCGATGCGGATATCAAGAAAGCTTACCGCAAACTGGCCAAAGAGAACCACCCCGACCTGAATCCCGGCGATGCCGCAGCTGAGGCACGCTTCAAGGAGGCCAATGAAGCCTACGAGATCCTCAGTGACAGTGATAAGCGCGCCCGATATGACCAGTTTGGCTTCGCCGGTGTCGATCCCAACTACGGAGCCGGCGGCGGCGCATACGGCGGCGGTTTTGATTTTGGCGATCTGGGCGATATTTTTGGCAGTTTCTTCGGCGGCGGCTTTGGCGGCTTCGGCGGCGGCGGCCGCACAAGAAACGGTCCCCAGCGCGGCGAAAACATCCGCATGCGCCTGAACCTCACCTTCGAGGAGGCCGCGTTCGGCTGCGAGAAGGAAGTTGTGGTTGAGCGCATTGAGCAATGCTCCTCCTGCCACGGAACCGGTGCCGCCGAGGGCACCTCCCCCGAGACCTGTCCCAACTGCGGCGGCAGCGGTCAGGTGCAGCAGCGCCGCCAAACCCCTATGGGCGTTTTCGCCACCACCGCCCCCTGCCCCCACTGTGGCGGCAAGGGCAAAATCGTCAAGAACCCCTGCGGCACCTGCGGAGGAAACGGCCAGGTTCGCCGCCGTAAGACGGTGAAGGTCAGCGTACCCGCCGGTATTGATGACGGGCAGACTATCTCTCTGCGCTCTCAGGGTCATGCCGGTAAAAATGGCGGCAGCGCCGGCGATCTTCTGCTGGTGATCAGCATTGCCGAGCACAAGTACTTCAAGCGCGACGGTATCAACGTTTACTGCGAGGCTCCCATTTCCTTCATGCAGGCGGTGCTGGGCGGCGATCTGGAGATCATGACTATTGATGGCAAGGTCGTCTATGAGATCCCCGAGGGTACACAGACAGGAACCACCTTCCGTCTGCGCGGCAAGGGTATTCCGCAGGTCAACGGCAGAGGCCGCGGCGACCAGTATGTGACCGTGGTCATTGAAACTCCCCGCAATCTGAACCGCGAACAGAAGGAAGCACTGAAGAAATTCGGTGAAACCCTGGGCGAGAAAAACTCCGAAAAGAAAAACATCTTCAGCAAGAAGAATAAAAAATAAACAATAAAGCTGAGAGGAGAAATACTATGAAAATTTCCATGGGCTGCGATCACGGCGGATTCGACCTGAAAGAAGAAATCAAGGCTTACCTTACCGAGCAGGGTCACGAGGTGGAGGATTTCGGCTGCTACGGCAAAGAGAGCTGCGACTACCCTGAATTTGCGGAAGCCGCGGCGCGCGCTGTTGCGGAAGGAAAGTGCGAGCGCGGCGTGGTGATCTGCACCACCGGTATTGGTATCTCCATCTCCGCCAACAAGGTGAAGGGTGTGCGCTGCGCGCTGTGCAGCGATCCCTGGAGCGCAGAAATGACCCGCCGCCACAACGATGCCAATATGCTGGCAATGGGCGCCGGCACTGTGGGCCCCCTGCTTGCCCGACAGATCGTGGACGCCTTCCTGAAGCACGACTTCGAGGGTGGCCGTCATCAGCGTAGAGTTGACAAAATGATGGACATCGAAAACCGCTAATTAACGGCAACGAACCGTCCAGCCCTCGAATTTCGCCGCTCATGCGGCGTGCGAGTGTTTTGCAGCGCAAAACCTCGGCGCAAGGCGGAATTCATTTTCGCCGCGCAAGTTTAATAAATCGGGGGCCCCGCGAAATGTTTTTCGTGGGGCGGGTGGCCGTCATCAGCGTAGAGTTGATAAGATGATGGACATCGAAAACCATTAAGCAAAAGAGGTGCCGCAAAACAACCGCGGCACCTCTTTTGTTATTCTCTCTCGTTTTTCTTGTAAAAAAGCCATGCAAATGATATACTGAACGCAAACAGACTTCACAGCGGAATAACCGCAAAACAGAAAAAGGAGTGGACAGAATGGAAGTAATGGAACACAACAAAATCCGGTCCCAGCTGGTCGAATTGATTTGGCAGATGCAAGGCGAGTATGCCGAGTGGGTACCGCTCGCCAAATTGGGCGCCGCTATGGGTCTGAGAGGTATCTCATATAAGGACTATGGCTTTCTGAAGCTGCGTCCCTTCCTGGATGAATTTTCCTATATTCTGGAATTCTATGAGGATTATGACGGAAAAACCCCCGTTTACTACGCAAGGCTGCAGGAGGGTGTGATGCCCGGCAGCGCTTTGCCCGAATACACCGGCAGCGAAAACACTGATGCCGAAAGCACCGTATCTGAAAACACCGCGGCTGAAAATCCTGTACCTGCGCCGGAAGATGCAAAGGACGACAGCACCGCCACATTCCCCGCAAGACCCTATACACCTGTTCAGAAGTCCGCTGTACGCGAGCCCTCTGCCTCTGTCCGCCTGACAGATTGGGCCAATATTTCCAACGCCCGCTACGGTGTCCTCGCCGAGCTTGCACTGGAAGAGCGCTGGTACTACGGTAACAGCGAGGATCTTGCAGATGCCAAGAACAAATTCCCTATTTTGAAAAACTACCTCATCTATACATTTATGCGTCTGTGCCACGAAGGCAAGGTTTCTCTTGCCACCGATCCGCTGACCGGGGAGGAATATGCCGCATTCAATACCGGTCTGGTCGACCGCAAGTACGAGTACATCTATGCGATCTTCAAGCAGGAGATCAAATATTCCAGTACCTATTATTGGTATCTCCACGCCTTTGCTGTTGCCGGTGAAGACGAGGGCAAAACGCTCGTCCGTCTCTTTAACCCTCTGCCTGCCAAGGCTAACTATTTCGGTGATCGCATCGAAAGCATGCTGTATGACACCTCCACCGGCGACCTGTCCTGCGACTATACCCACATTTTGGTAGAGCGCGCAGAACGTTTCCCTGTGGAATTCTTTGAAGATAACTGTCCTCCCTCCTTCACAATGATCAATGGCGTCGCCATTGAAGATGTGGATCAGCTGGAGGACGAGGACCGCCACAGCTACTTTGCCGCTCTGAGCGAAAAGATCGCTTCCGATTCCCGTATTCTCAAGCGGCTCAAGAACCGCTTTGAGGATGCCGTGGAGCTTGCTGTCAAACGTGTGGAATGGAACTACAAGACCGCCATCCCCATGTACTTCCCCACTAGAAATACCATGTCCCTGCTACTGCCTCTGGCACTGGTGGATGAAGACAAGGTGGATCTTGCATTGGTGGTGGAGCGCCATCCCTCCGGCTCTTATCAGGGACAAACTGTGCTGCCTTTGGGCATGGCCTACGCCAACAGCCGCCTGGTCACCCGTCCCGACAGCGACTGGCTCAAGACTGATGTGATCTCCATTGCAGATTCCGACCAGATGATCGATTAACAGGCGAGAAGGAGAATCAGCCATGAAATACGATTTTACCAGCATCATTGACCGCCACGGCAAGGACGCGATCGCAGTAGATCCCCCTGCCGAGAGCCCCTACCGCTCCGGCTTTACCCTGCGTGAGGGCTTCGACCACATTCCCATGTGGATCGCGGACATGAACTTCGCCACCGTACCCACTGTACCCGCGGCAATGATCGAGCGCGCAAATCACCTGACCTACGGCTATTTCCCGCCCCGCGAGGAATATTTTGACTCCATCATCCGCTGGCACAAACAGCGTAACGGCGTGACCGGAATGCTTCCCGAGCATATCGGCTATGAGAACGGCGTTCTCGGCGGTGTAGTCAGCGCCCTAAATGTGTTATGTTCCAAAGGCGATAAGGTTCTGGTTCACTCCCCCACCTATGTTGGCTTTACCATGGTTCTCACCAACAACGGCTACGAGGCCGTTCACAGTCCCCTGTACCGGGATGAGAACGGTATTTGGCGCATGGACTACGAGGACATGGACAAAAAGCTCAAGGAGCAGAACATTCACGCCGCCATCTTCTGTTCTCCCCACAACCCCAGCGGACGTGTCTGGGAGCGTTGGGAGATCGAGAAGGCGCTGGAGATCTACGCCGCTAACGATGTCTATGTGATCTCCGACGAGATCTGGTCCGACATCATTCTTTCCGGTCACAAGCACATCCCCACCCAGTCCGTCTCCGAGGATGCCCGCAACCGGGTCATCGCGTTCTATGCCCCCTCCAAGACATTCAACCTTGCCGGTCTGATCGGCAGCTACCATGTGATCTACAACAAGTATCTGCGGGACCGCGTCCGCAAGGAGGAGTCTCTCAGCCACTACAACAACATGAACCTCATGAGCATGTACGCTCTTATCGGCGCTTACAAGGACGAGGGTCACCAGTGGGTGGATGAACTGTGCGAGACTATCACCGGCAATGTAAAATACGCCTGCGATTATATTGCAAACCACTTCAATGGCGTGGATCTGGCGGTACCTCAGGGTACTTATCTGCTGTATCTTGATTGCAGCAAATGGCTTGCCGAACACGGAAAAACTATGGATGAACTTCTCAAAATGGGCTATGAGGTCGGTGTCGACTGGCAGGACGGCCGCGCATTCTTTGTAGACAATACCATCCGTATGAATCTGGCGCTTCCCCTCAGCCGTGTTAAGGAAGCGTTTGACCGTCTGGATCGGTATGTGTTCAACGCATAACCTGTCATAAGTATATGAAACCCGCACAGGATGGCTTCATCCTGTGCGGGTTTTTTGACGAAAAGGGACGGTCAAAGACCGCCCAACGTATTTAGTATATCACATATCACCGGAGTTTGTCTATGCTTTAAATCGCTAAATTTTTGTTTGTATTCTTATGGAATATCCCATCTTGCAAAAAGAGTGGATCGGGGTTAATATAAAGACAAGAAAAGGAGTGAGTCCAATGTACTAAGCAAAAACTCCAATCTGATGAAAGTAGAGGTTATGTAAATGCTTGAACCCAAGAATTATATGAAATAACCCTTGATCGACAGAGTGATTAGCTGTCAGATCAAGGGTTATTTCACATTTAAGGACATCCGCCCAAGGGCGGTTTTTTTATTTGTTTTAGTGCAGCAGTCGTGGTATAATACTCTTATGTCAAAACAAAGAGAGGCAGGAGAGATTATGGAAAAGACACAGTGGTATAAGGACAAAGTATTTTACCAGATCTGGCCCCGTTCCTTTAAGGATGGAAACGGCGACGGCATGGGCGATCTCGTTGGTGTCTACGAAAAACTAGACTACATCAAATCCCTCGGCTGCGACGGAATTTGGTTCTCGCCGCTCTACCCCTCCCCCGGTGTGGACTGCGGCTATGATATCTCCGACTATATGACCATTGCCGAGGAATTCGGCGGCATGGATGCCTTTAAAAAGGTATTGGACGGTGCCCACGAGCGCGGCATGAAGGTCATTATGGATCTTGTGGTGAACCACACCAGCGATCAGCACGAATGGTTCCAAAAGAGCCGCCAAAGAATCGATCCCTACACCGACTATTACATCTGGCGCCCCGCCAAACCTAACGGAAAGCTGCCCAACAACTGGGACTCCCTGTTCGAAGGAAAGGCATGGGCATGGGACGAGGTACGCGGGGAATATTATATGCATCTCTTTGCCATCCAGCAGGCGGATCTGAATATGGACAATCCGCTCGTCCGCGAAGAGGTCAAAAAGATCCTGCGTTTCTGGCTGGACATGGGCGTAGACGGTTTCCGTGAGGATGTCATCACCTTCATTTCCAAGAAGGATGGCCTGCCCGATGACCGCTTCATGCCTGCCTCCAAAGGTATTTTCTATTATAATCACGGTCCCCATCTGCACGAGTATCTGGAGGAATTCAAGCGGGATGTTTTCTCCCACTACGACTGCATGGTTTTGGCGGAAGCACCTATGGTCAGCCCTAAGGTCGCGCTGAAATATATTGATGAAACAGCAGATCCCGTACTGGATATGATGATCCAGTTCTCCACACAGGAGGCTGACTGTCTCTTTACAGATTTCAATCACACGCCCTTCTCACTGCGCAAACTGAAGCGGGCATACTCCGCCTGGCAGAACAAGCTCCAGGGCAAGGGCTGGAATATGCTCTACATTGAAAACCACGATCATCCCAGAATGGTCTCGCGATACGGAAGCGAAGTCTACCGCGATGAAAGCGCCAAAATGCTGGCAGTGTCCTATTTGTTCCAGCAGGGAACGCCGTTCATTTATCAGGGACAGGAGATCGGTATGAGCAACTGGTATCCCTCCGATCCCTCCATGTATGAGGATGTACAGACCCGCTGGCAGTATGAAAACGTAGCAACAAAAAAATCTTCCGAGAAGCGGCTGCGTCGCCTGTGGCACGGTTCCAGAGACTCTGCCCGTACCCCTGTACAGTGGGATGCCGGTGAGAACGCCGGCTTTACCACCGGGAAACCCTGGTTCTATGTGAATGAGAACTACAAGGAAGTCAATGTGGCACAGCAGGAGCAGGATGAGCACTCCGTTCTGAATTTCTACCGCCGCGCCGTCGCTCTTCGCAAGGAGCTTTCCTCTGTGCGCCACGGTACCTATCAGGAGCACGGAAAACTTTCCTCCAAACTGTATACCTATATTCGAGAAGACGAAAACGAACAGCTTTTAGTGGTATGTTCTTTCACGGATAAGTCCGCCAAATTGAAAGTCCCGGCAGTTTTTGACCTGACTGCAGCAGAACTTCTCCTCAGCAATTACACCGAAACAGACAGCATGGTACTGAGACCCTATGAAGCAAGAGTATACCGCCGGAAGAAGGGATAACATGAAACAGAGCAGCGCACATGATAGAATGATGCTGACCGCCCGGGAATGGCTGCAGGACAAAGCGCCGGAAGCTGTGGCAAAAGCCGGAGCCATTTCCTTTGATGCGGATCGGTCTGTCTTCTCTCTCACCTCCCTCGGCAAAAAAGTAGAGATCCGGTACCCGGAGTATGCGTTCAGTTCCGATATTGAGGAGTGGCATCAGCTGTCCATTCTCCACTACCTGAACCTGGCCGACGGCACCCCACCCAGCGGCGAGTGGATCTCCCTGAGTCAGATGAACAGCGGCATGATCCGCGGCGGCGGTTTCGACAAAATGTTTGAAGCTCTGGTGCGTACCAAGCTTGGAAATCTACCGAAGAACATGGTAGAAGATGCATGCCGCCGCTTGGGAATGACTATTGAAACAAGCAACGCAGATCTCTGCGCCTCAACGTCTTTGGCGCCCCTGTTTCCCGTCACGATGAAGCTGTGGTTTGCTGACCCCGAAGACGATCTGCCCGGTTCCGGGCGGGTATTTGTGGACCGCACAGCAGACCACTTTCTCACCATTGAGGATACCGTACTTCTGTGCGAATATCTGATCGTGGACAAGCTGAAGCAGGAACTGGGAATCGCATAAAAAAAGCAGGGTGCTTGGCACCCTGCTTTTTTATGCTTTTTTTACACGCTCCAGTATGGTCTGTATGCCGCAGAAGATAAGATATCCTGCTACGACCGCCGATCCAACCAAATCAAAGTAGTGAGAAAAACTGCTGAGCGGAGCCACAGCCACCGCAAGAAGCGCAACAGTAACACAAGTGTCCACCAGACTCTTTGCACCGTAGAGTCTCGCCTGTACCGCAAGAATAGGATTCGGCTCTGCTTTGTTTAATTTAGCATATTTTCTCCAAAAAACGGTGTTGGCGATCATACCTAAAAACGCAATGACCAATCCGGGAATTACATTTCCCTTGTCGCCACTGTTGGAGAAAAATGCAAGGATCAGCATAATCGTACCGCCCAGGCACATCATCGCACCCACAAAGAGATTGGAAAAACGCTCCAACTTCTCTTTCTTTGCAGTGTCGGTTTCACCGTCCTTGGTAGTCAGACGATAGGTGACAAATGCCATCATAATGGCAAGCAGCTCCGCTGTTCTGCGTATGAAATCAGCCAACTGGGTCGTACTCTTTCCCGTCAGCAGCCCAAGTCCCATCACCAACGGGCCGGGCGCACTCATTAACACAGACAACAGCAAGGTTCGGCTTCCGGCTTTTCTCTGACTCATGCGAGACCTCCAAACAGATAAGTAAGCGGCAGCAATACTACCATAGCGGAGAGCGGACAAATCGCAGTGTCATACCCGTCTTTAGAATAGAGTTCTGCCACGGTACTAACAACAGCTGTGACCGCCGGAATCACAAAATACCCCGCAGTCGTGAAGCCGCCCCTGCAAAGAAGGATCACCGCAACACTCAGCAGCGATGTAAGAAACATTGCTCCACTGCCTTCCATGCTCTTTTTTCCATCAGCCGGACCGAAACGGATCTTATGTTTTCCCCATCGCTTACCCACCAACGCGGCTGCGGCATCACCCCAGCCCCAAGCATAAACCGAAGCGAGAACGAGCCAGCGGTCTCCCACCCAGCCCCAGCAGACAGCGATCACCGCCGCGAACATGCCGAACACCAGCAGCAGACTGGACTTTAATTCTCCCTTTTTGCGCTCAGTGGTGATGCCAGAAAAATTTTTCATGCGCTCCAGCACCATCAGTATAGGATATACCGCCACCGCAAATCCAACAGCGCCCAGGGCTGCACTCCGCCATCCGGGAAAACAGAACACAAAGATCAGGAGCGATCCCAAAAGGATCGAGTGCAGTATTTTTCGAAAGAGTTCGTCCGGAATTTTTATCAGCATACGACACCCAAGCGCAGTGCCCGCTGCTATCGCAAAATAAAGCAGCAGTATTCCGATTGCCATCAGTACAGCCTGCACGATCTCATTCCTTTCGTCATTTTTCATTAGTTTATCACATCGGTAAACAACTGCGCAAGCATATAAATAACCGCTATTCAGTTTCCGTGATCTGTGGTATAATCCAATTATCAAATCATTCAACAGGGAGGTTCATCATGAAAAAGTCGATCCGCGCATTTGAATATGCGCCTCACATTCTTGAAAAACTCGCCAAAAGCGGTGTGCTTGTTACGGTGAAAAACGGCGAACAGATAAACCCCATTACCATCGGTTGGGGAACCATTGGTATCCAGTGGGGTAAGCAGCTGTTTCAGGTCTATATCCGCGAGTGCCGCCACAGCAAGGGCATGCTGGACAAAGCCGGAGAATTTACGGTAAATATCCCTCTGGAAAATACCGAGCGCACAAAGGAGATCCTTGCCTTCTGCGGCACCAAGTCCGGCCGCGATACCGACAAGGTCGCCGCTTTAGGGCTTACCTTGGTTGATAGCGAGACCGTTTCCGCCCCCGCTATCCGCGAGCTTCCCCTGACACTGGAGTGTAAGGTGATTTATTCCACCCGACAGGACGGCGCAAAAATGCCCGCAGAGGTCATGAAGCGCTACTATCCCAAGTGGGAAGAAAACACCGAGGATGTCCACACCGTATATTACGGCGAGATCACCGCAGCCTATATTGTTGAATAAAAAAGAGCACTGCAGGAATACTGCAGTGCTCTTTTTATTTACTTTTCAGAAACCAGTTCTTCCATACTCTTGCGCTTCTTGGGACGCAGCGCATCGCCATCTCCTGCATAGCCAAGAGTGACCACCAGACGAACCGGCGCGTTCAAATCGCAAAGCTTACGGATCTTGTCATCGTCGAACCAGCCGAGAATACAGGTACCCAGTCCCTGCGCCGCGGCCTCGGCAGTCAGATAGGCCGCCGCGATACCGATATCGATGGAGCGGTAATCGTTTCCTTTCACCTTGGCACCCATAGCGGCGCTGGCCACATAGGGCTTCTCCGAGATCACGATCAGGATCGGCGCATCCGAGGCAAACTTATTCATGCCCATTCCCTGCGTAGCCTTTGCCACCTCGCGGGCAGTTTCACCGCGGCACACAGTAAGATGGTAGGGCTGTCCGTTGCATGCGGAGGGCGCAAGGCGGGTGGCTTCCAGCACAGCGTGAAGCTTCTCCTCCTCCACAGGGCGGTCGGCAGCATAGCTGCGGCAGGACTGGCGATTCAGTGCGATCTCGTTAAAATTCATAGTATTCTCCTTCACTTATGGATTCATAGTTTCTGCCGCATGCTTTTTGCGCCGGCGCTCCAGTACAATAACAGGAGCATACATCAGCGCCAGGATGGCGACCAGCAGTACCGGAAATCCGATCAGATGTGTACCAAATGTGTTTTCAAACCAAACCAACGGGGTTCCCTTGGGCGCGCTCATCAGATACATATAATTGGTGTCCAGCGTAAAATTCACCACCAGTGCTACCGCCGCAAATCCAAGCAGCAGAAGAAGCGACTTTGGAATCTGCCGCACGTTGGGACGAATATCGCCGCCGATGGTCAGAACGATTGGATACAGCGCCAGCATGATGTGTACTGTAAAGCTGTGCAGATGATTGAAGTTCAGAAACGGAAGCTTCGTCCATGTGGGGAAGAAAAGCGCCAAAAGTGCCGCAGGAATGCATATAGCATACAGAAAATTATCCAGTGTCTTGCTGGGTTTGAAGGCATGCACAGCCACCAGAAAGATATTGATGCTGCACAGGTGAAGCGGCAGATAATTGACGGTGAAGGTATCACCCAGCTGCAGGCATACCTGCTTGAATATTTCATTTCCTACAATCAGGGTCGCCAGTACAATGCGGAAGATGCGGCGTTTCTTCTCGTCCCACCGGCGGTAGAGCCCACTAAACACCACAATACAGCCCGCGAAGAGTACAAGCCACTGAATGTGGCACAGGTCAAAATGTTGAAAACCTAATCCTTTGGGGATCGTTTTCACCGTATCAAGAAAGTATTCCACTTTGTCGCCTCCCAGCAACAGTCCAGATGATATTGACAGAGAAAGGGCGAATCCTGCGGATTCGCCCCTATTGTACTGCGACCGAGTTCGTTTTTCAAGACATTTCTTGTGTTGGTTCAAACTAAATGACCGGTTTCCTGACACCAGTCGAAGAGAAGCCGAAAACTGTCGGCAAAGTCACATGGCGCACCACCGCTCAATTCCAAAGCGCGTTCCATTACCGCGTGATCCTTCCCCTCCAGCAACCGCATAAGTTCAGACTTCGTTGCGGCAAATACACCCCGGCGCAGATAGTAAAGATTTTGCAGAATGAAGAACACTCCCTTGTATGTTCCGTTCAAAGCCTCAATGCTTGCATTGTTTTGGGAATGAATATACCGATGGCAAATCTCGTGATACAGGTTATTGACACTCAGCTTCACAAAGTTCCGGATATCCCCCTCCGTGTATGCGGGAACCAACTCTCGAAGAATACCCCAGTGATCCTTTGTACTGTTCAGCAAGTTCATGATCTCAAGCGGATTCCAGTGTGCAAGATCCTCTTTGCTGCAGATAAAGCCGCAGGACTTATCTGCATGCTCCATGGACCGGATAATACTTCGGTAGGATGTGAGGTCTTCTACCGACAAGTCATCGATGACGACCATAATATCGATATCACTTTCATCCGTAGCCTCGCCGCGCAGATAACTGCCCTGCAGGCCCACGTACACAAGTCTTGCGCCGAATTGATCCTTGAGCAGATCGATCAGTGTGGAAATATATGCTTCAATTTTCACCATAATAACCTCCGTTCAAAAAGCAAATGAAACGAAAAACAACAGCAACCATCTTCAATGGTTGCTGTTTGTTTGGTGCGCGAGGCGGGACTTGAACCCGCACGCCCGTAATGAGCACTAGAACCTGAATCTAGCGAGTCTGCCAATTCCACCACTCGCGCGCATGTTATGTAGTTTTAAGAAAAGTTGGTGCGCGAGGCGGGACTTGAACCCGCACGCCCGTAATGAGCACTAGAACCTGAATCTAGCGAGTCTGCCAATTCCACCACTCGCGCGCATCTATAAAACTTTTCCTGCCGGGTTTTGAGTAAGTGGTGCGAGTGACGGGACTTGAACCCGTACGTCTGTCGACACACGCCCCTCAAACGTGCCTGTCTACCAGTTCCAGCACACTCGCATTTCTTGTCTCAAGCACGACCAGCAAAAATGATTATAGCAAAGCACTATCTATTTGTCAATAAAAACTTTTCAAATTTTTGTCTTTTTTTCACTGAGTTTATTTTGCAAACCGATATGCTTTGGCAATGTCTCTTCTTGCGAAACATTGCCTGCTATGCTATACTTCATTCAAGCTGTGCCATGACCTCGCCGATCGGCGCGCAGATCGTCAGATCCGCGCCGGTACCCGGCAGTGCGGTCTTATTGATGACCACCAGCTTATTCCCACGATAATAGCGCACCAATCCCGCCGCAGGGTATACACTCAGGGAGGTTCCGCCTATGATCAGCACATCGGCAGCACGGATGGCGGATACAGCTGCAGAGATGGTATCCTCATCCAGCCCCTCTTCATAGAGCACCACATCCGGCTTGATGATACCACCGCAATCACAGTAAGGAACACCGCGGCTTTCCTGCACCGTCTCCACACCGTAGAATTTTCCGCACTTGCGGCAGTGATTGCGGTAGGTGCTGCCGTGGAGCTCCAAAACATTTTTGCTGCCCGCTTTCTGATGCAACCCATCGATATTCTGAGTGATCACCGCCCTAAGCTTCCCCTGCTGTTCCAGCTGGGCAAGCTTTAAGTGTGCCGCATTCGGCTCAGCATTGGTACAAAGCATCTTATCCCGGTAAAAGCGGTAGAATTCTTCAGGACGAGCACAATAGAAACTATAGCTCAGGATCGTCTCCGGCGGGTAATCGTACTGTTGGTTATACAGTCCGTCTGTACTGCGAAAATCAGGAATACCCGATTCTGTGCTCACACCGGCTCCACCAAAAAACACGATATTATCACTTTCTCTGACCCACTGACGCAAGGTCTCCAATTCTTTCTGCACCGCGATCCCTCCCATTATCCTAAAAGGAGTATGATATATGAATGTTCAGATTTTCGGTTCTTCCAAATGCTTTGACAGCAAGAAAGCTGAGCGCTGGTTCAAGGAACGGCGCATTAAATACCAGTATATCGACCTGCCAAAAAAGGGGTTTTCTCCCGGCGAGTACCGCAGTGTGCGTCAGAAGCTGAGCTTTGAGCAGCTGGTCAACACCAAGTGCCGCGCCTACGAAGATCTCTACATGGCATACATCACCCCGGATGCCGCAGAAGAGAAACTTTTTGACAACCCGCAACTGTTCAACACACCCATTGTACGAAACGGAAAATTCGTCACAATCGGGTACTGCCCCGATGTGTGGGAAACATGGGAATAAAGAGGTCTTACCAACAGCCGCCGCCGGATCCAACGGATCCGCGGCGGGTGTTTTCCTGCCCTCATGCAACAAGGACCTTCCGGCGCCTTCTGCCGATCACATAAGCAATGATCGATGTGACGATCAACACCACGCCAAGCACCAGTGCAACTACGCCGCCAAACATCAGGTTTTCCATGATATAGGAAAACCATACTCCGAGCATGCCGCCGAAAAACGGCACCTGCATCATCGTAGCAGCAAGCGCACCGGGCAGCAGCACCGCAGGAACAATCACCGCAGCACTCGCAACTACAAAGGTAATACCGATATCACGGGACATTCGGCAGATACTCCAGCGATCGGCAACACCCAACAGGACAGCCAGCACCAGCAGCAGCGCCATCAGCACACACATCACGCGGGCAGAAAGCACATATTGGATGCCGTAATAAACGACCGGAACCGACCGCTGCAGCAACCGCGCGTCCGTCAGTTCCAGTATCCCGGTATCTGCAACAGATACAGCGATCTCTGTCAGCACGTCATCACTGATCTCGATCTGCAGCACATCGCTGATCATACCGCTTCCCTGCCTGAGCCAATCCAGCAGATCCAAATGATTCATAGCCGCGTAATGGGTATCATTGCGAATATCATAAAGATAGAGGATCAACTGATTGGACACCGTATCGAGAAAGGCGGAAGATTTTAGAATATCGCCGATTCCACGGCGGCTCAAAGTCATACCGTTTGTCACCGCCAGCTCGATCAAATACTCCATCAAAGTCGTGTCATTCCCTACATCGGGCAGCACGTAGGCTGCAGGCAGAATATCCAGCAAATCATACAACTCTCCTGACATTTCCCGGGAAAGAACACCGAGATTCTCCGCTGAAACCGCGCTTTGCAGACCGATCATGGAACAGCTGATACAAGTTAGCGTGAACATGCTGATGCACAGAAATACGGCAAGTATCGTTCTGAACACGCCTCGTTTCCGGGGCCGGAGCGTCTTTTTGTCAGAGACCGCCGGTGCTTGCTCCCGCACAGCGGAGAGCACTGCTGTCTGCACAGGCTCACAAGCCGGCAGATCCGGAGCCTTCGGCACCTCAGCAAAAAGCGGATCACGGATTTCCTCCGCCGCGTGAGCATCACAAACCTTCACAGCAGTCTCTGCCGTCGGATCGTCGGCTGTCAGGATAACATCGCATGCAGTTTCCTGCATGGAACAAGTGTCTAGATCAGGCTGTACCGAAACAGGTTCAGGTTCCGGCAATATTTGCTCAATTTTTTCCATAGGAACAGGCACACCGCAATGCACACAGAATTTGGCATTTGGAGTCAATCGCCCGCCACATTGGGTACAGAATAAATTCGCCATTCCATGATCCCCTTTGTATATCTTTATTCGGATAAAGTTTGTGAAATCATTATGGCACAATACACCACAAAATGCAACCATCATGTGCCACTTTGACCGCGACGAAAACACAAGGTGCGTACGGCGCAAGTCCGTACGCACCTTATAATTATACAACAATTTTGGCACTGCTGCCGCCGCCTCGCTCTTTGGTCACAACGATTTGTTTATCGATCTTCTCCTTGAGCTCCGCCACATGGGAAATCACACCCACCAGACGGTTGCCCTCAGTGAGTCCCGACAGCGTGTGATACGCCTTGGACAGCGCATCAGAGTCCAGCGAGCCGAACCCCTCGTCCACAAACAGCGTGTCAAGTCTGATACCGGCCGTCATCTGCACCTCGTCGGAGAGGCCCAGTGCCAATGCCAGTGAAGCAAGGAAAGCCTCTCCTCCGGACAAGGTATTAACACTTCTCTCTGTGGCATTGACATGGTCGATGATATCCAGCTCCAGACCACTTTGACTGCGGTGATTTCCTGCGCTTTCCCGGCGTTTGAGATCGTACTGACCGCCGGACATCTTTCTCAGCCGCAAATTCGCCCGCTCCAGGATCCGCTCAAAGTAGGATGTCTGCACATAGGTTTCCAGGGTGATCTTGTCCTGTCCGCTCACAAGTCCGTTTGCGGTGTCGGACAGCGATTTAGTCAAACTGTACTGCTGTTCCAATTTTTCCATCTCCGCTGCGCGCAGAATAATATGCTCCTGCGCCGTGCGGTTGGTCTGCAGACGGGTGTGGATATCCTTTCTGCGGCTGTCCAACGCAGCTTTTCTGTGGGAAAGATCATCCTTCTGCTGCTGAAGCGCGGTAACATCCTCATTTTCACCATCACGGATCTGCACCTGAAGCTGTTCCATCGCGGCGCGAAGGGCGGTCAGTTCCTCACTGCAGATCCGATAATTCTGCTCAGAGCGAGCCTGGGCGTTCTTAAGCGCTGCAAGTTCCTTTTCCATCCTTGCCTTTTCCGCCAAAGCGGCGGCGCGGTCAGTATATGTGAGAGATTCCCGCAGCTGATTCCGCTGCTCTGTCAGTTCACGCACCGCAGAACGTACCGCCGCGATTTGCTCACCGGCAGCAGCCAGTTCACTCTCTGTGTTGGCAAGCTGTGCCTCATGACCGGGAATCAGGCTGTCCAGCTCACTACGGCGCTTCATCTTCTTTTCGGCATCAAGAATCAGTCCATCCAGCTGATGGATCTCTTCCACCAGCATATTCACCTGCTCCTGGGCCGCTTGGCGCGCCTCGTCTGCGTTCACATCTCCCAGCATCTCTTTCACCTGCTGCCTGACGGTGTCCTCCGTGATGGAGATAACACCATTCTGCTCACCCGTTTTCCGGCTGGCTTCCTCAGTCTCCCGCTGCGCCTTGTCATAGTCAAGCTTTGCGCGCTTGACCGCGGCTTCATCGGGCGCATGCTCCGAGAGAGCCGCGGGATCAGGATGCTCGGTGCTGCCGCACACGGGACACCGCTTACCGGCAGCCAATGTGGAAGCAAGGATGCCTGCCTGCTCGTCCAAAAATGCCTTATTGACCGCAAGATATGTCCGATGCAGTTCATCAGAACGCCCCTCCGCTTTCAGGTACTCCTCTTGCAAATCGCGAAGAACGCTTCGCTCCTTTTCCAGCAGGTCAAAACGTCCGATCAGGATTCCCAGCTGCGTTTGCCGCTCCTGCAGCTCCCTGCGGCGGTTTCCAAGCCTCTCCTTCTCTTCTCCCGCCGCATCCAATGTTCTGTACTCCGCCCTCTGTGCCTCGATTGCCGCAGTCAGCACAGCGGCTCTCGCTCCGGCAGCAGCATGTTCGGCAGAACATGTTTCCAGCAGCTTTTCCTGTTCCCGGCAGCGGCGGTTCGTTTCCTCCCATGTATCATAAATTGGCAGCGCCAGTTCAATGGCGGTGATCTCACGGCTCAGCCTCTCCTGCTCGCTTTGCGTTTCGCGGGCATAGGCAAGCTGCGCCTCAAGTTTCTCCAACGCCTGCACGTGTTCCGCTTCCTGCGTTTGCTTTTCGGCAAGGGTATTCCGCGCGCTTTCACGTGTCTGCGCTTTTGTCAGACGCGCAACAAGCTGCTCTATTTCACTTTCCAGTTTCGATGTCTCGGCAGCAAGAGTCCTATCAAGAGTTTCATCCTCCTGCAACAGCTTTTCCAAAAGCTGCATGATTTCCGGCATAGGAAGTTCGCCGCCGCGTGCCTTTCTGACAGATACAGCAATAGGCAGTTCTTCATCACAGAGCAGTCCGCCAATATATTGCTGCCTGCTCAGCTGAGCCTGATCCCACTGACGTTTCACCTCTGCTGTACGGGTCTTTAATAGTTCCTGCAGTTTTACATATTGTTCCGTTTTGAAAATGTCACGAAAGATCTTCTGCCGCTTTGCGGTCTCCGCTTGCAGAAGTTCTCTGAAATCCCCCTGCGAGATCATTGCCACCTGAGCGAATTGCTCCCGGCTGAGACCGATGATCTCCTGCACTCTGCGGTTTACATCTTTCACCCCGCTGACGGCATCGCCACCCGGCAGGATCAACTCCGCCGAAGCGTTCTGATGCGTAGTACCCGTTCCGCGGGTCTTGGCACGCTCATACTCAGGTGTGCGCTTCACGGTATATTGCTCACCGCCGTGCAGAAATGTTAATTCAACACAGGTGGGATCCTCCGCCGAGGCGTATTTCGAGCGCAGCATGGACGGTTCTCTGCTGCTGCCGCTGGCCTCACCGAACAGCGCATAAGTAATGGCATCAAAAATCGTGGTCTTTCCGGCACCGGTATCACCTGTGATCAGGTACAGACCACCGCAGCCCAGCTTGTCAAAATCCAGTTCCTGTTTTTTTGCGTAGGGGCCAAAGCCGCAAACCGTGAGGGTCAGAGGTCTCATACCATCTCCTCCTTTACCAGATCGATCATCTCCTGCAGGAAGTTCTCCTGTTCCACACTCAGCGCTCGCCCATTCTTCATTTCGTACAACTCACCAAACAGCTCCAGCGGCGTTTTCTTCTTGACGTCCTGCGCTGTTTCTGTAATATGCCGGCTGCGGGTACGGGTATTATCGTAGCTAAGCTTTCGAAGATTCGGGTAAATCACCCGCAGCCGTCCCACTGCCTCCGCCACATCCTCCTCATCGGTCAGGATCACATGGAGGTAGTCATCGGTCACTGTGCAGCGGTAGTTTGCAGGATCGGTCAATTCCGCAAAAGATCCGCGAATTTCCCGCATATCATGCCGCGGTATGAGAGGGAGTGTATGGAGAACCAGATCACCCTTTTCTCCCAGTTCCACGACAGTGACGCTCTTGTGGTGTCCCGCTTCAGAAAAAGAATACTTCAGCGGCGTTCCGCAGTAACGGATGCGGTTTGAGCCAATATTCTGCGGCCCATGAATATGTCCCAGCGCCACATAATCAAAAGCATCAAAAACCGAAGCATCCACATTATCACTGCCGCCCACGCTGATCTCCTCAGATTCACAGGTAGCAGCACCTGTGACAAACTGGTGGGTCACCAACACATTGCGCACACCGGCATCAACATTCATCTGCTCCACTGCCGCGGCGCAGGCATCGGTGTAGCTCTCGATCCCCTTGTCCGGGAAGTACCGGCGTACGTGGACGGGCTTCACAAAAGGCAGCAGATAAAACCGCACCTCTCCATGATCATCCTGAAGTATGACCGGTTCTACCTTGCCGGTATATACCGGTGAAATATGAATACCAGCCTGCTCCATCAGGCGGCCGCCGAAGGCAAGCCGCTCCGGACTGTCGTGGTTTCCGCTGATGATCATTACCGGAATGTTTCGCTTTGCAAGGCGGCACAAGAACTCATCAAACACCGTCACCGCTTCGGCAGCAGGTATGCTTTTGTCATACACATCTCCCGCAATCAGCACTGCATCCGGCCGCTCAGCATCAATGATCCCAAGGATCTCCGCGAGAATATATTCCTGATCTTCCAAAAGGGATGCATCCTCAAACCTCTTTCCGATATGCAGATCGGATAAATGGATCAGTTTCACGCCGCACCTCCACCAAAAATTTTCATTTTCATTATACCAAATCTCATCCCACCACGCAAGGAAACCGCAAAAAGCGAAAAATTTGACAAGCTATATGTGCTTGTGATAAAATTAATATGTTTTAATATCAAATATCAGGAGGAATCCGTATGAAAAAGAAGTCAATAGGCCGAGCTACTGAAACAACCGTTTTGATTCACTCTATCCTGATCCCCTCCGTGTGCATCCTGCTGGGTATCATCAGCTTACTCAAGGGAAGACTCTTTGTAGGCATCCCCTGCATCTCGCTGGGCGTTCTGATTCCCATCATTTCCATGGTGGTAATGAAAAAGGCATCTATTGCAGTCAGAGGAACCTTCCTTACACAGGCAACCATGCTGGTCATTGCAATCATTGGCGGTACCAGCGCCACGCTGTACAGCACTGTGACCCTGCTTCTGGCCAACATCACCATCGGCAGTATTTACAACAGCACAAAGAACATCCGCATCGCATGGGTGCTTACCAATATCGTGCTGGTGGCATCGATCTTCTTCAGTGAGCAGATCTACGGCCCCGGTATTGATTTTGCGTCTATCCTCAAGGGTATTTTGGGTGTAAATATTGGTGCTTTCATGGTGCACACCCTGATGAACAACAGCATCGCCCTGATCGCCGAAGCCACCGGCGAGAAGGAGCACGTGGAGCAGTTGCTTGGGCAGGTGCAGGAGCAGATGGCGGAGAGTCAGTTGCTCACCGCCCGTCAGGCCGACCTGGTTCGCAACATTGCCGATGCAGCCGCCAAGCTGGACGGTTCTTCCAACAACATGTTGGAGATCTCCAACCACCTGACCGCCGCTTCCGAGGAGCAGTCCAGCACCATTTCCGACATTCACAGCAATGTGGAGCAGTTTGCTTCCCAGACCGAGGAGTTCCATGTTCTGGCTGAAAAGGCTTTCGAGGCTGCCGCACAAAGTGTTACCATGCTGGAGGAAAACACCGCCAATATGGAGCAGATGGTCCACGCCATGCGCGATCTGGAGGAACTCTCCGGCCGGATCAGCGGCATCATCAAAACGATCGATGATATTTCCTTCCAGACTAACATTCTGGCGCTGAACGCAGCTGTTGAGGCTGCCCGTGCCGGCGCAGCAGGCAAGGGCTTTGCCGTTGTTGCTGACGAGGTTCGTTCTCTGGCCGGCAAGAGCGCTGAGGCCGCCCGTATCACCGCCGATCTGATCACCCAGTCTATCGACGGTGTGCGCAGCAGCACCCGTCTGGCACTGGATGCCACCGACCACATGGCAGCCGTTCTGGAGCGTTCCAAGCTCACCGAGGAATATGCTACTCAGATCAACACCCTGACCGCGCAGCAGAAAGAAGCGGTAGGCACGATCGAGTCCGATATTGCCTCCGTATCCAGCGTGGTGTTCAACAACGCCCGCACTGCTATGGAGAGCGCCGATGTGGCCCGCAACCTGCAGGATGAGGTGGAGCACCTCAACCGTATGGCATCCGGCAAGTAAACAGACAAACGATAAAAGAGATCCCACCCTCTATGGTGTTACATATGTAATGCGGTTTGTGACGGTAACAGCGGATGATAACCATGCACTAGGACAAACATCACACATTGATCTATCCGAAGAAATGAACGCGGATTCAATCTTAGATATACTTGACGAACCAATCTCGATTTTTACTCCCATAAATATTCTTTTTAATCTGGGAACACTCTATACCATCCTTGATTTTTTCCCTGACGTAGTACCTACGACATATGATTCCATTGACTATCGTGGATCGACCAATTGGACAGTAACCTATGCGCAAATTTATGACACCGCAACAAACAGTTGGCACTTCCATTCCAGCACAGAGCGTGTTACAATGGATTATTATGTAGTATATACTAGCTATTCGTCCGTACTCGATCGCTATACTCATCACAGCGACGGTGGAATCTATGGTTATGTCTCTTCCGATTACTGCGATGATACGGCGTGGTTAAAGGAGTATGCGGTTAAAGGATATCTCGGGCAATGCTTATGGCAGGATACAGTAGATGAAGTTCAGTATCAATTTGGAGGAACTACCGTTCTAACACATCAAAGATTTACCGAACCTCTAGGATATGAACCATAAAAGGAGGCACTATGAAAAAACGGATCATCATTTCTGCTGCAGTATTGGTTATCGTTGCTGCTGTGGTTTGCCTGCTGCCGTGGCCGACATTCGTGAATATCACAATGACCGGATCATTCCAGAACGGAGAGAAGGCGGCAGAAAAGCCGGTCGAGATAACAGTTCAGGGCATCATTTGGAACTATCTGTTTTTCCCTGATAAGGTCGACCTTGACTTTAATAAAGTCGGAGCGGAAAACTGGGTATTTATTAAACCAACAGAACCGGAACGGCCAATGAATCAGCGACTTGAAATGATGCCCTATTTGCCGTATATCATCGCCGGTCACGGTGCCTACTCGAAACAAGGGAATCATATAGAAATCGCTCAGTATGCCTTCGATGTCCGGAACGAAATGTTACTGATCTACATTATGAACGATTCGCGTCCAATCATTGCCTGCTCGGCAGGCGGTGAGAAGACAACAGAGGAGATCAAAGAACACTTTGAGTACTTTGTAGAGATGTTTTCTACCACCTATGACTAAGTGCAGGGTGAAGTTCCGTTGGCTTTGGAAATAACATACCGAAAACAGGGAGTGCTGCACTGATTGCAGCACTCCCTGTTCAGTCTGTCAAAGAACCTTCTTTTTTATGATAAAAACTCTCGCAAAGCCTTGCTGTGCAAGGCGTGAGACTGGTGCAGCCGACACTTTTTCGTCGCGCAGCGTAAGCGAAAGTATCGGAATTTTTGCTTATGCCAGGATTTCAGCGGTAGCTTCATCCTCATACTGACGGGTGTACAGCTCATAGTAGTAGCCCTGCTTTTGGAGAAGCTGCTCGTGGTTGCCCTGTTCCACGATCCTTCCGTTTCTCACCACAAGGATCATATCCGCGTTGCGGACTGTGGAGAGACGGTGGGCAATCATCAGCGAGGTACGCCCTGCGGTCACACTCTCCATGGCTGCCTGGATCTTCGCCTCGGTCATGGTATCGATGGAGGCGGTGGCCTCGTCCAAAATCAGGATCCGGGGATCGGCAAGCACCGCGCGGGCGAAGGAGATCAGCTGCTTCTCACCGGTGGAGAGCAGGTCGCCGCCCTCGCCCACATCGGTATCCAATCCGTGCTCCAGATGGGCGATCACATCCTCAGCGGACACCGCGTGGATGGCTGCCATGATCTCCTCCTCTGTTGCATCCGGTTTGCCCATAAGGAGGTTCTCCCGCACAGTACCGGAGAAGAGATGGGGTGTCTGCAGCACATAACCGATGGCGGAGTGGAGCCAAAGCTGGCTGCGCTCCCGGGCATCTCTGCCGTCGATGAGCACCTGACCCTCCGTAGGCTCGTAGAAGCGGCACACAAGATTGACCAAAGTAGACTTACCTGCGCCCGTTTCACCTACGATAGCAAGATGTGTACCGAACGGCACCTTCAGTGAAAAGTGCTCCAGCACCTTCTCATCGCCGTCGGGATACTGGAAGGTCACATCCTTGAACTCGATATCGCCCTTCAGCTCCTCCCAGTTTTCCTTTTTGGGATCAAAGCTGTCGCCATACTTTTCGATAACCTCCGGTGTATCGATAACATCAGACTTCACCGCCAGAAGATTGGTAAAGCGCTCAATGTTCACCTGTGTGGTGATAAGATCGGACACAATATCCACCAGCCAGCGCAGGGGTTCCATCATACCCTGTGCGTAGGACATGAATACAGAAAAGGTTCCCATCTCATCGGCAGCGATATAGCCGCCCTTCCACAGGACGATCGCCAGTGCGATACTGCTGGCAAGGTTCATGGAACCGGCAAACATGCCGCGCAGGCGGGAGGCCTGAACGGTCTTTTTCCGCATATTCTGCGTCTCATCCGTAAACCTCTTCTCCATCTTTTCCTCAATGGCAAGAGACTTTATGGTCTTTGCACCGGTGATACCCTCGTTGAAATTGCCGGTAATGCGGGAGTTGACCTCGCGCACCTCACGGTTCACGCCGATCAGCTTCTTTTGGAAAATAATGTAAAGGATCACGAACAGGGGCAGGATGGACAGCACCATCAGCGCCAGCTTCGCATTCATGATGAGCATCATCACGATAGCACCCACCAGATAGGAGATGCGCCAAATGCAGTCCACCAGTGTCCAGCTCACAAGACCGCCGATACGGGAGGTATCGCTCATCAATCGGGCGTGGATATAGCCCACACTGTTCTGATTGAAGTAGGAGAAGGACAGGGACTGCAGGTGTCGAAAGCCCGTCTGCCTGAGTTCACGGTTTACGCGCATTTCGATGATAGTGGCAAGGGCACAGGAAATATAGTTGGATCCTGCCGCTGCCAGAAGCGTTGCGATGTAGAGGATCACAAAGACTGCGATAGTGTCAAAAGTCCCCTCCGCAATGTAGTGGTCCAGTGCGTAGCGCTGGAATTGGGGCAGAATGATATCAGTGGCACTGCCCGCAAGTCCGAAGAACACCATGATAACGATCAGGGTTCTCACAGGCTTCAGGAACGGAAGAATCCTGCCGATCCCGAAGAATTTTAGATGTTTTGTCTGTTGTTCTTTCATGATACGGTCACCTCCCGGGAACCGCTCTGGGTTTCATAGATCTTCTGATAAATACCGCCGGCAGACTTCAGCTGATCGTGAGTACCTTCCTCAGCAATACGGCCGCGGTCCAGCACAATGATCTTATCTGCGGCAGACAGTGTGGTGATTCGGTGGGAAATCAGAATAATGCTTGCCTTGCCGAACTTTTCGCGGATAGCGCGGCGAACCTTTGCATCGGTCTCTGTATCCACAGCGGACAGGGAATCGTCAAAAATCATAATTGGGGTATCCTGGGTCAGCATACGGGCAATGGCCGCACGCTGCTTCTGTCCGCCGGACAGTGTCACACCGCGCTCACCCACCATGGTGTCATAACCGGCGGAAAAGGCCGTGACCGTCTCATCCAGCGAGGCTGCTCTTGCGGCGGCACGTACTGCTTCCATATCAAGTTCCGGAGAAACGATACCGATATTCTCCGCGATGGTGCGGGAGAACAGATAGGGCTCCTGCAGCACCATACCAATATTGCGGCGCAGATGCTCTGTCCTGATCTTGCGGATATCCGTACCGCCAATGGTGATACGTCCCTTCCCCTCCTCCACAGGATAGAGCTTGTCCAGAAGCAGCATCAGAGTAGACTTTCCACTGCCGGTACCGCCGAGAATACCCAGTGTGGTACCTGCCTCCACAGTGAAGGAGATATCATGGAGGATCTCAGGGGAGTTTTCATAGGCAAAGCTGACATTCTCAAAGCAGATGTCGCCGTCCATGGGTGCGTCGGTTGCATCGCTCTCATCCTGCTCCACTGGAGAGTTCATGATGTAGAATACGCGGTCAATGCTGACGCCCGCCTTACTCAGCTCGGAGATCATTCTGCCCAGCTGACGGATCGGCCACACCATCTGCGCGTTGTAGGAGATAAATGCGATGTACTCACCCTCGGTAAGGCTTCCCTGCACGCAGAAGTACGCGCCGAACACCACCACCAGCATAACCTGCAGACCGGAGAGGATATCAGACACACTCCAAAAGCGGGACATAAGCTTTGCCATCTTCTCCCACAGGCCAGTGTAGTGATCGTTCTGCTTTTGGAATTTGTCGATCTCAGAGCGCTCCCGACCGAAGGCGCGCACCACGCGAACACCGGTCAGATTTTCCTGTGCCATGGCGGAGAGTTTGCCCTCGTTTTCGTCACAGTCCATGAATCCGTCGTGGATCTTCTTATGGAAACGGAAAGAGTAGGCGATCACCGCAGGGGCAGGGATCAGCGCGATCAGAGTGAGCAGCGGGTGCATAGATGTCATGAAGAAGACTGACAGCAGCAAAAGTGTCGCAATGCGGAAAATGCTGGTCAGCTGTTCGGAGAGAAAGTTCTTCATGGTCTCAATGTCCGATGTACAGCGCTGAATGATATCGCCGGTCTTATTCTTCATATGCCATGCAAAGGGCAGCCGTTCGATACGGGAAAACAGGCTGTCGCGCATGGTCTTGACCAGTGTTTCGGATGCTTTGGTGTTGAACACGCGGAAAGTATACTGGGACATCACCTGAAACATAGCAACGAAAATTACAGCCAGCGCCATGATCCACAGGTGTTTGCCCAGATAGGCAAAGCCGCCGACACTGTCCACCAGTTCCATCACAAAAGGCGGGAAATTCCCTTCCTTGCCGCCGATAGCGCAATCCACAGCTGCGCGGATGATCTGAGGCTGCAGCATATCCGCCAATGTGGTAACCGCTGCTGACAGGATGGTAGCGAAAAAGAATCGCTTCGATCCCTTCAGAAACCGCCACAAGAGAGAGAGTTTCTCTATTTTGGAGGCAGTTGTTTCAATGGATTTCATAGGTTTTCTCCATTTCTTTCATATTTCTCATCCGCGGCCGTGAGAGTTCCGGGAATAAGATCAAATTTCGGGTATAAAAACGCAAAAAGGGTGCAGGCAGAAGCCTGCACCCTGTACATACATAAAAAGACACGGTATGTCTATTTTGTGTGCAAAGGAGCATAGCTTCTCATATTTTTGCCGGTAAAGTAAATGTTCATGGTCATTGTTGTATGCTCCTTTCTTTCAAAATTACGGGTTCATCATAGCACCGTCTTAAACATATGTCAAGTCTAATTGGAAAATATTGAGAAATATTGTCTCATTGCCCCCCCCTTTCACACCGTCGCAACGTGTGCTATAATATAAAAAACGATTCAGGGAGGTCCCGTC
This sequence comes from Candidatus Pelethomonas sp., assembly GCA_045615065.1. Taxonomy (GTDB): domain Bacteria; phylum Bacillota; class Clostridia; order Oscillospirales; family Oscillospiraceae; genus Pelethomonas. The sequence goes on from JAZLEB010000161.1 coordinate 30,316, forward strand.
TATGCCGCTTACGATCGTACGAAACGATATTACGAAGATGATGGTAGACGCCATCGTCAACGCCGCAAACAATTCGTTACTTGGGGGCGGCGGAGTGGATGGCAGCATCCATCGTGCCGCAGGTCCCGAGCTTCTCAGCGAGTGCAAATTGCTCGGCGGATGCGCCACCGGTGACGCAAAGATCACGCGCGGCTACCGGCTTCCCTGCCGCTATGTGATCCACACCGTCGGCCCCGTGTGGCATGGCGGCATGGAGGGCGAACACGAAGCACTTGTTTCCTGCTACCGCAACAGTCTTGCCCTGGCCAGGGAACACGGCTGCGAAAGTGTCGCTTTCCCGCTGATCTCCTCCGGCGCTTACAGGTATCCCAAAGACCAGGCTCTTCGTGTGGCTGTAAACACCATCGGTGAGTTTTTAATGGAACACGATATGACCGTCTACCTCGTGATCTTTGACCGCGGTTCCTTCCAGATCAGCAGCAAACTGTTTGCCGACATCGCGGAGTATATCGACGATCATTATGTGGATGAGCGCGAAATGCTCCGCTACGCTAATATTGAATCAGATTTCCCGCGCAGCTTCAACACCCCGAACTACTCTGTAAGAAACGTCGTCCCTCCATCCCGCGTTGAAGTCAAGCACTGCGAGATGCAAAACTTGCTGTCCGACGATCTTTTCCTCAAGCTGGACGCAGGATTTTCCGAAACGCTTCTTAACCTTATCGACCGCACCGGGAAAAAGGATTCTGAAATCTACAAAAAGGCAAATGTTGACCGCAAGCTGTTCTCCAAGATCCGCAACAATCCGGACTATAAGCCCTCCAAAACCACCGCTGTGGCTTTTGCTATTGCGCTGGAACTGGACCTTAAAGAAACAAAAGATCTTATCGGCCGCGCCGGCTTCGCCCTGAGTCACAGCAGCAAGTTTGATGTGATCATTGAATATTTCATCGAACGAAAAAACTACAACATTTTCGAGATCAACGAAGCCCTGTTTGCCTTTGACCAAAGTCTTCTGGGTGTATAAACAAAAAAGAGGAGTACCGTACAGCTGTACGGCGCTCCTCTTTTGGTTATGCAGCAAGACACGGCTTACCTGTATGGTCCGCACTCCAACGACTGAGGGAGCGAATCCACCGTGTACCCCTTTTTTGAAATATTCCGGTATGGATAGAAGCGCCTCCGGTGTGTAGATCACAGCATTGTGAAAGAAAAATCAAAACCACTAGTAAATCTAGTGGTTTTGATTTTCTGACAGAATTAAACATTCAGGTGCGCCATCATGGCCTTTTTGTTTTCAATAGGAGTAGTCGTAGGTCTGCCGAGGTCTGCCCGGGAACCAATAGCACATTTCACCTCGATGAAGCTCAATAAGCCGCGCTGTTTCGCTGCACGTAGTTCCCGATCCAGCGACACTTCATCTGCCACGCTCACAGCGCAGGGATAGCCGCAGGCCTTGGCAACACCCACTAGATCCAGACCTCCCGCAACGGTCGGCATACCGCCTACCGTTTCGTGAGCACCGTTATTGATCACAATGTGGATCAGATTCTCAGGCTTTTGATTTCCCAGCACTGCCATAGCGCCCATGTGCATCAAAGCAGCACCGTCACCGTCAATACACCAGACTGTTTTCTCCGGTTTCTGCAGCGCAATACCCAGCGCAATGGACGAACTGTGCCCCATAGAGCCCACAGTAAGGAAATCGCAGCCGTGGCCCATACCGGCAGCCTCGCGGATCTCAAAAAGCTCACGGCTCGCCTTACCGGTGGTGGAAACAATCGGGTCGGATCCCGACACCGCCGCTATATGGCCAATCACATCCTCACGAGTCATCGTATGCTCATTGCGATAGGCAACCTTTTCATCAAAGGAGAGAGCGCCCTTTCGCACTACGAATGCCACCTGCTTACCGGCAGCAAGATCCCTTTTGAACTCAGCGACCTTATCCGCCAGTTTATCCTCGGTGGTATCGCCGTCCACAACGTAACTGCGGATATCCATATCGTCCAGCAGGCGGAGTGTTACCTCGCCCTGATAGATATGCTGGGGCTCATCGTGTACCCCCGGCTCACCGCGCCAACCGATCACAAAAATCATGGGAATGGCATAAACCTTCTCATTGAGCAGTGATGCCACAGGATTGATGATATTACCCTCGCCGCTATTCTGCATATATACCACAGGAGTCTTACCTGTTGCCAGATGGTACCCGGCAGCAAGGGCGGCGCAATTGCCCTCATTGGCTGCAATAACATGGTGCTTTCCGTCAATGCCGTATGTATACATGAGATAGTTGCACAGTGCTTTCAGTTGGGAATCGGGCACACCGGTATAGAAGTCAGCGCCCAGTATCTCACAAAATCTTTGAACCTTCATAGCCGCCTCCCTAATTACATATCCTCGGGAATCAGCGTAATGATCTCCTTGATAGACATGCACATATCATCCGCCTCCTTGGCGCGATGATGGGTCAGGATCGTCTGGGCAGTCTTCTGCATAGCAGGGAAACCGCTGCGGGTCAGCTGATTTGCATAGATCACCACATTGACACCCCGCTTTTTGAACTCCTCTTCCGTAACAGAGTTGAAGGAAGTAGGCACCACAACGATAGGAGTGGTGGAATCCTTTGCGCGGAATTTTTCCACAAACTCGAAGATCTCTGTAGGATCCTTCTTGCGGCTGTGAATCATAATAGCATCGGCTCCGGCACCGGCAAAGGCGAAGGCGCGCTCCAGCGCATCCTCCATGCCCTGCTCCAGAATAAGGCTCTCGATTCTGGCGCAAATCATGAAATCTGCAGTCTTCTGCGCCTTTTTACCGGCGCGGATCTTCTCACAGAAGTGCTCGATGGTATCCTGTGTCTGCTTGACTTCCGCGCCGAACAGGGAGTTCTTCTTCAGTCCCGTTTTATCCTCGATAATGATCATGGATACACCCATGCGCTCCAATGTCTTCACTGTGTACACGAAGTGCTCGGTAAGTCCGCCGGTATCGCCGTCGAAGATGATAGGCTTGGTGGTGACTTCCATAATATCGTCGATGGTGCGGAAGCGGGAAGTCATGTCCACCAATTCAATGTCAGGCTTTCCCTTTGCGGTGGAGTCGCATAGGGAGGACACCCACATGGCATCAAACTGATAGGTCTTTCCATCCTGCAGAACGGTGGTTTTTTCCGCAATCAGACCGGTAATACCGCTATGCGCCTCCAGCGCGGTCACAAGACCCTTCATATTGATCAGCTTTCTCAGCCTGCCCCGGCGCATATCAGGCATGGCAAGCTGCGCACGGCTGACCTTATCAAGTTCTGTATACTTATCATCATTGGCATAGGGATACTCCACCAACTCGCCGCCGTACTCTGCCAAAACAGAAACGACTTCATCGCGAATCGGCTTTTGGAAACCCTCGCGCCAATCGTCACCGTGGACAACGTAGTCGGGGCGCAGAGCGCGCAGATTTGCCGCATAACTCAGTTCCTTCTGCTCCACTACGCGCCAAACACCGCGCAGATTTTCAAAGAGGGACTTTCGCTCCTCGCAGGGCAGCAGCGGAAAACGCTTGTAGCTTGCCACCGCCTCATCGGTAAGCACACCGATGATCAGCTTACCCAGCTTCGCAGCCCTGTTGATGATAGCGATATGTCCACTGTGGAGCATATCGGTGGAAAAGCACATATACACTGTGCGCTCGTTGATCTCATTCAGTCGGTCAGTTACCATAACCAGATCCTCCGGTGTATCAATTTCGCAGCAGAGGTTGTCTTTCACGTCAAGAGGATAGACCTCGCAGCGGTCGGACACGCGATTCAATGCATTTTCAGCGTAGCACTTGTCGTTGCCGCTCTCGCAGAAGAGGCAGATCTCCTGTAGCCACACGCTGAAATCCGCCTCGCGCAGCATATAGAGCGGCTGCGCCGCCAGTGCATCGTCAAAGAACTCGATACCTACTTTTTCAATGCGTCCATCGCGCACCACCGCTTTGAAATCCTTCTCAGGCAGAGGCAGAGTAGAACTTACGGTCATGCAGCTCTCGCTGTTTTGCAGCACGGTCTCCAAAACCGATGCCTCAAACACGAGATCGCCGTGCATCATCACGATATCGTCACCGCGAAGTGCTTCCCGGGCGCAGTAGATGGAGTAGATGTAATTGGTGGCATCGTAGCGGGGGTTATTCACAAAGGTATAGGCAAGAGGAAGGTGCAGGGACTCGCAGTAGTCAATGAGCACCCGGTCAAAATACCCGGTGGTCATGACCACCTCACGAACGCCCGCGTCCGCCAGCAGCTTCAACTGGCGACTCAGGATGGTCTCCCCTCCCCCCATCTCTGTCATGCACTTGGGATGCTCGCTGGTAAGGCTTCCCATGCGCCGACCCATACCGGAATTCAGGATCAAAGCTTTCACTTCTTGTTCATCTCCTTTGCTCAGGAGAGGGAGAATTCCCGCTCCAGCGCCTCCACGATCTCAAGAGGAGTTTTGTCGCCATCATTCTGTATGACAACATCGCTCTCCTTAGGCTCATCGAAGGGAAGATCCACGCCCACAACGTTCTTGCCCGCGCTGTAAAGTCCCTTCTGATTGCGCTTCAAAAGGGTCTCCTTGGTGACGCGGATGTAGATCTCCTTGTAATTATCGATATTCTCCCGGTTCCAGCGGCGCACCTCATCGTACATAGAGATGGTGCAGACCACCACATCAATTCCCTGATCGGCCAGCATTTTGCACACGCGGAAGGTGCGCTGAGCGCCGCGGCGGCGGTCATCGTCGCCATAGCCGATATCCTCAAGGTACACAGGGCGGAACAGATCACCGTCCAACCGCACCACATTGGGCTTTTTCGCCTTCAGGCGCTGGTGGAACAGACCGCCGATGGTGGTCTTGCCCGCGCCGGAGAGGCCGGTAAAGAAATATACAGTTCCTTTTTGCTCCATAATATTGTCTCCTTAGTGGTACAGCGGCTGCTCCATCAGTTCCGGAACAGGCTCCAGCATTTTCATAAAGTGCAGGGTCTCGCCCTTACTGTTGCAGAAGTTCATTCCATATCTCTGCAGGCGGGTAAGCAGCAGGCGCAGTTCCTTGCTTCTCTCAACGGTCTCTTTGGCATGCTCCTTCGCAAAGGTGTCCCACTCCTCCTCGGGGACTCCCATTACCTCACCCAAAATATCCTTATACTTATCGTGGGTCTTTACCGTATAGTCCAGATTGGTGGTACACTTCTCCAGCAGTGTCTCTTCCTCCTCCGGGGTCATTTCCCTGCCGTCGTAAGTCACAAAATCATACTCATACGCCTTGTATATATCCCGCAGGAAATACTCAAGAAATGCCCGTTCATTGTCGTCGGTATACTCATCATAGGTGCGGTAGACCGTCGCTGTGTCAAAGCCGCGGACATTGGTAGAAATACCAAGAGGATCAATACCGCCATCGTTAGAGCAGTAGGTCATAGTCTTGGTATAGGGAATATCAAGGAAACGAGCCAGTGCAGTAAAGGTAGCAGTGGGATTCAGCTTGGCATCCTCGAAACGGACGATGCGGCTGTCCCGGTACAGGCGGTCGCTCTTCGCAGCCATCATATTCCGGTTCATCATCACCGTATGCAGATTGTCGCCCATAATGGGAACCGTCTTTTTTTCTTTCTTCTCGTCCTCTTTTTTATCGTATGCATGTATCCGATCCATAAAGCGCACCGTGGCAGCGTGGCTGGTGGTGGGACGGCGCAGAGGAGAGAAGGTCTTGATATACTTGAACTGCATCAGAATACCGGAGTCCAGCAACTCGTGGTAGTTGTTGTTATGGATCTGGATCTGTCCGGATTCGTGTGTCGACCAAACGGTTTCGGCATGATGGAAGTGAGGCTGGATCATAATAGGAGGCACAAAGCGGTAGCCCTCGTGGTAGAATCTTCTGTATCTGCTCTTGCCGCCAAGATAAAACGCCACCCAGGCATCCTTCTTCGTCACCGTTCTCAGGTGGGAGATCTGGCGGGCAACCTCATCGTCAAAAAGTGCCAAAGTGTCGGGCGCCCAGGACTTTTTTCCCTTGCTGTTGATGACCTTTTTGGCATTCTTATAGAAGATATCCGCTGTTTCCAGCAAATCATAGAACATCAGAGAGTCATCACAGATCATATAGGGGTGACCGTGGAGAATCTCATTGAAGAAGTCGCCGCCGTTGTGGCTTCCCAGCTGGGTGTGCCAGATCAGGCGGGTGACCTCCTGAATGTGGAGGGGCTTGGGGGTGCACAGACTGTAATCCACACCGAAGCGCTCCTTGAAGTCGATGGGGTAGAGGGACTTCTCCTCCTCAATGAGGAACACAAACTTCTGTCCCTGCAGCAGAGGCTTCAGGTCGAGAAGGGCAAGATACGAGCAGAACTCGCCCCAGTTGGTGTAGTGCAGATAAATGTGGTTTTCCTTCGCCACCCACTCGCTGCGGCGCACATTGTCGTTCAAATACTCCAGCTCATACTGGGAGAAGATATTCTCTGCCAGCACGGGGTTTTCCGCGTCGCCAAAGAAATAGTGGGTGATCTGGGTATCGCGGATATCGGTATATTCAGAAAAGCGGTCCTCGCCCTTGTAGTAGGGCAGAACGCCGTTATCATCGTAGGGATAGAAAAGGACAGGAAGCTCCTCGAAGGGGAGGAAGTCCTTGCGGAAAATAAGGGGGTAGTCTTTCAGCAGCTTGCAGTTCTTCCGGTAGAGATTCTTCTGCTTGTTTACATTGGGGGTATAGAAGGCATCGGTGAGAATGCCGAAAATATCGCCGCGCAGCTCGCTCTCACCGCAGTACAGGTCAAGAAAAGTATCGTAGGCAGCCTTGTAGTTTTCGCCATACTGCAGCACGGCGCAGGCAGCCTCCAAACGGTCGATAGGCTGATTGCCATCCTCAGTGAGCACTGCCTCATAGACCTGCACGGCGGTCTCCGCCTCGCCCAATTCGGCAAGTCGGCGGGCCACCTCAATGGCGGACATCTGATTCTCAGGGGTCGTCATACACAGTCTCCTCTCAGGCTAAAGAATAAAAGAAACAGGGGCGGGCAGATGCCCGCCCCTGTTGGGTGTGTACCTAAGTACGATCGATCAACAGATACCTGCAGATCAATTACTGCATCAGCTGCAGAACGCCCTGAGGAACCTGGTTTGCCTGAGCCAGCATAGCCTGAGCGGACTGGATCAGAATGTTGTTCTTGGTGTAAGCCATCATCTCGTCAGCAATGTTGGTGTCGCGGATGGTGGACTCTGCGTTCTGCAGGTTCTCCATGGTGACGCCCATGTTGTTGACAGTGTGCTCCAGACGGTTCTGGAAAGCACCCATGGTGGAACGCAGGGTGGAGACAGCCTCGATAGCGCTCTCCAGAGCACCCTGAGTGATGGACTTGGTCAGCATACCAGCGGAAACGGGGGCAGCAGCGATGACGATGGAACCAGCATCGCCCAGAGCGATGGTGACGCTCAGGCTAGCAGCCAGCAGGGACTTGCCGTTGAACTTGGTGTTGCCAATGATACGGCTGATCTCTGCGCCCAGCTGGGACAGCTCGGACTCGATCTTGCTCTTATCAGCGGTCTTGTAGGTGCCATTGGCCTTCTGGGTAACCAGAGTCTGAGCACGGTTCAGCATGCTGTGGACCTCGGTCAGAGCGCCTTCAGCGGTCTGGATCAGGGAGATACCGTCGTTGGCGTTGTTGATGCCCTGCTTGTAGGAAGCGATGGAGCGGCGCATGGACTCGGAAATTGCCAGACCAGCAGCGTCGTCACCGGCGCGGTTGATGCGGTAACCGGAGGACAGCTTCTCCAGGTTCTTGGACAGCTGGCTGTTGTTGAAGGTCAGGTTGCGGTTGGCATTCATAGCCATAATGTTGTGCTGAATACGCATAGTTAGAATCTCCTTTTCTTTTGTTACCGGTGCATCCTTGCATCCGGCCGTTAAATTTATGTCATCTCATCCCCGGTGCAATCGGCCGATTTGCACCGAAGGCTTTGACGACAGCTTGTATTTCATCCGGTTCGCGAAACCGGCTGAAACCTTGTGCAGCAGGCATGTTTCCTGCTTACACCTATATTTTCGTCACGGTTTTGTGGAAGTTAATACTATTTCAAAAAAATTTGTAAAATTTTTTATTATTCTGTTACACCGGCCATAGCGCCGCCGTCTCTCACTCCCCGGCGGGACACTGTTTCCCGGTATGATCCATATAGTATTCCCCTTCAAGAAGAATCTCGGAGATCGGCACCACCTTATAGCCGTTTGTTTTGAAGAATTCCAAAATAGCAGGCAGCGCCTCCGGAGTGTGCAGTGCCGCGTTGTGGAAGAGACAGATGGAACCGGACTGTACCCGCTGCGTCACACGCTTTGTGATTTCCGAGGCCGAAAGATCCTTCCAGTCCAAGCTGTCCGTATCCCACTGGATGGGCTCCATGCCGATAGAACGGATCGCAGCGATCACATGGTCGTCGTACTCCCCATACGGACACCGGATGAGAGTCGGGCGCACACCGGTGATCGCCTCGATCTTATCGTTGCAGGCATTGATATCAGCAATGATCTCCTCGGTGGAAAGGCTGTTGTAGTGATCGTGTTTATCGCTGTGGTTCATAATCTCGTGTCCCGCCTCATGCAGCGCCCTGACCGATTCCGGATATTTTTCCACCCACTCGCCAACCACGAAAAAGGTGGTCTTGACCCCATAGCGCGCCAGGATATCGATCAGCTGCTGAGTGTCCTCATTGCCCCATGCAGCGTCGAAGCTGATGGAAATCACATTGTCACTGCGATCCACGCAGTAGATTGGCAGCTGCTTGGTTGCCACGGCTGTCGGTACAGGCGCAGGCAGATTTACCACCAAAAACAGCGCAGCTGCCACCAATACGCCGGCAAACAGCATCAAATGACTTCGCCGCACAAGAAAGATCCTCATTGTATCAACCCCCTTGCTTTCAGTGTATTGGCTGCGGCTTCTCTTTATGTGCCGGCAAAATTTTACTTCTCTCCTTTTGTATGACTTGAAATATTTGAAAGGCTATGATATAATGTTTCGTTGTTGAAAATACCCTATTTTTCTTGTTTTTTTATCAACATGATGCCCATACCGGCACAGCCGGTATGGAAGAAAGGACGTACGACCATGATGAATCTCGCTAACAAGGGTTTTGCTACCCGCCAGATCCACGCCGGAAAGCACGAAAATTCCGCCGGCGCTCTGTGCACTCCCATTTACCAGACCTCTACCTTCGAATTTGCCACCGTTCAGCAGGGTGGCGCCCGCTTTGCCGGTCAGGAATCCGGTTTCATTTACACCCGTCTCGGCAACCCCTCCGTGCAGCAGGTTGAGGAAAAGGTCGCTTCTCTGGAAGGCGCGGAAGCCGCTCTGGCAGCCGCTTCCGGTATGGGCGCTATCTCCACCGCTCTGTGGAGCTGCCTGACCTCCGGCAGCGAGATCGTTGCTTCCGACACGCTGTATGGCTGCACCTTCGCGCTGATGAATCACGGTCTCACCCAGTTCGGTGTCAAGACCCACTTTGTTGACTTCAGCGATCTGAATGCTGTTAAGGCCGCACTGAACGAGAACACCAAGGTCGTCTATCTGGAGTCTCCCTGCAATCCCAACCTGAAGATGGTCGACATCGCTGCTGCCGCCAAGCTGGCTCACGACTACAACAGCGAGATCATGGTGATCGTTGACAACACCTTCTGCTCTCCCTACCTGCAGCAGCCCCTGTCTCTGGGTGCCGATGTTGTTGTTCACAGCGCTACCAAGTACCTGAACGGTCACGGCGATGTCATCGCCGGCTTTGTTGCCGGTAAGGCTGAGTTCATCACCAAGTGCCGCATGTTCGGTCTGAAGGATATGACCGGTGCCGCTCTCAGCCCCTTTGATGCCTTCCTGATCGCCCGCGGTCTGAAAACCCTGAATATCCGCATGGAGCGTCACTGCCAGAACGCTATGGAGGTGGCCCGCTTCCTGCATGATCATCCTGCTGTTGAGAAGGTCTACTATCCCGGTCTGGAGGATTTCGAGGGCTACGAGATCGCCAAGAAGCAGATGAAAATGCCCGGCGGCATGATGGCCATTGAACTGAAAGCTGACCGCGAGACTGTTGCCAACGCACTGAACAAGCTGCAGCTGTGCACTATCGCCGTTTCTTTGGGCGATGCCGAAACTTTGGTCGAGCATCCCGCCACTATGACTCACTCCACCTACACCGCAGACGAACTGAAGGCAGCCGGTATTTCCGAGGGTCTGGTCCGCATCAGCATCGGTCTGGAAGATGCCGAGGATATTATCGAAGATCTGAAGGCAGTTTTGGATACCCTTGTCTGATATCAATACATAATTACCGATTTATTTTGCGGCAGTCCGTTTCCCGGACTGCCGCAAAGTTTTTGGCCTGATGCTGATTTGTGAAATATTGGCAAATCACGAAATTCGCACTTTAAACTTCAAAAGAACTGTGCTATAATAAAACCGTACACTTAAAACCGGGTGTTACTGTCATCATTCCTGTGATGCCAGCAGCAAAGAATGTTTAGAGAGAGGTCACCGCTATGAAAAAGAAAACCAGTCAGAACAAAGTTGTTAACTTACTGAGCATCATTTCGATCATCCTGCTTTGCCTGCTCTGTGCAGCGATGGGTGTTGTAAATCTGGCAAACACCGAACTGAGCGAGGCATACGAAAGTATGTACCAGCTGAGCATCTATGCAGGTGCCTTCGGTGATGCCTCTTCCTATCTGACCGAGGAAGTGCGCGCTTATGCCGCCAGCGGCGAAGTGATTCATCTTGAAAACTACGAGCGCGAGGCAAATGTGGATAAGAACCGCGAAAAGAACAAGGAACTTGCCATGAGCATTGGTCTTACCGATCACGAGATCCAGCTTCTCAATGAAATTGAGCAGCTCTCCCTTTCTCTGATGCCTCTGGAAGCTGATGCCATTGACAAGACGCAAAAACGCCTGAATGCCGCGGCTGTTGATATTCTCTTCAGCGAGGAATACGTTACCGGCATTAATCAGATCAACACCAAGATCGCAGAGCTTAATTCCTCTATCGAAACCCGTCAGCACTCCAACATCAACGCACAGGTCGTATTTATCAATATCATGACAGCGCTGTGTTATGTGTTCGGTATCATCATGCTTCTGTGTCTTATTATGTTGGTGCTCTACACCAGGAAGAATGTGATGAAGCCTATTTTGAAGATCACCGGCATCATGCAGCAGCTCTCTCAGGGCAATCTTCACACAGAGATTGACATGGAGGCTGACACCAGCGAGATTGGCCGCACTGTCGGCGCAATTATCGATCTGCAGAAATTCCAGACTGCCGTTATCGGTGATATGGACTATCTGCTCTCCGCGGTTGCCGACGGAAACTTCGATCTCTCCAGCAAAATCGGTGATGCAGCCTATCTGGGCGACTACAGAAGTCTTGTAGATTCCATCAATAAGATGAGAGAAACACTCAGCCACACCCTTGCCAACATCGAGGTTGCCGTTGAGCAGGTAAACATGGGCAGCGAGCAGGTCGCAAACGGTTCTCAGGCCCTTGCCCAGGGTACCACCGAGCAGGCCAGCGCTATCGAGGAGCTTTCCGCAACCATCGCCGAGATGAACGAGCAGGTCAAGAAAAACGCTGCCAATGCGATCGAAGGCAGTCGAATGGCTAACGAGGCCGGTGCCGGTGTTCAGGAGAGCAACCAGTATATGAGTCAGCTGATGGAGGCTATGACCGGTATCCACGAAACCTCCAACGAGATCAACAAAATTATTAAAACGATCGACGATATCGCATTCCAGACCAATATTCTGGCACTGAACGCAGCCGTTGAAGCCGCCCGTGCAGGCGCAGCCGGCAAGGGCTTCGCCGTTGTGGCAGATGAGGTCCGCAGTCTCGCCGCCAAGAGTGCCGAGGCCGCTAATAACACCACCGCTCTGATCGACAGTACGGTTCAGGCTATCAACAACGGTATGCACGTTGCCGAGGAAACCGCAAATTCTCTGAACAGGGTCGTGGAAACAGCCGGAGTGGTCATGCTCAAGATCGAAGAGATCGCCAAAACTTCCGGGGAGCAGGCCAACGCTATCGCGCAGATCAATACCGGAATCGATCAGATCGCTTCTGTTGTTCAGACCAACTCCGCTACTGCCGAACAGTCCGCCGCTGCCAGCGAAGAGTTGTCCAGCCAGGCAAACGTGGTCAAGGAGATGGTCGCAAACTTCCAGCTGCTTGACGAAGGCGATGCCAACAAGTCTGTATACTCCTACACCGCCGAGGAAACATATTCCACTGAGGAAGAATACACTCCCGTGGAGGATGTACCCGCATTTGTTCCTGCTGCACGAACCAGCTTCGGTGACAAGTATTGATCAAACAATTCATTCAACAGCACACCGGTAAACAAGTAAAAAAATCCCCCGATGCACTGCATCGGGGGATTTTCTTGTTTATCGAAGTGTTACAGGATAACTGCCGTCATCATGAAGTTGTTTGAGCGCGCCAGCCACAAGCGGGCGGTCCTCCTGATAGGTCATACCAAACCAGCGGCCGCCGGATTCCAGCACAGAAACCGCAAGTTTTTTCGCTCCTGTCAGATCATCCACCATAACAGGCAGCAGGCACTCACTGGTAAGGCTCGTTCCCGCATCGCTTTGCAGGAATGCCTCAAAATATTCCCGCATCAGAGGGAATATCGAGGGGGAAAATCCCCAGAAATTCATAGAGACGGGAACCTCCGGATCTAAAACGGTATCCGTATCCAGATCTTTCAGTGTTCCATCCTCAAAGAGTCGGATCCGCTTGGTTTCATGTACAGAGGCAAGATGACGATCCTCAATGTGGCAGACTCCGCGGGACACTGTGCCGTAAATGCTGGCCGTGTTCTTCAAACGGTATGCCACCATGGTGGCATAGCCCTGCAGCGGCATTTCTCTCAACTCACCGATGATCGACCGATAAGCCTCCGCACCGTAGTAATCATCGGCATTGATCACACAGAACGGTTCCCGGATCAGCTTTTCTGCGCAGAGCACCGCGTGAACTGTCCCATAAGGCTTGGTTCGCCCCTCCGGCACGGCATAGGATGCCGGCAGCGATGAATAATCCTGAATGGCATATTCCACCAACAAGGGTGTTCCATCCACCGCAGTGATTTTATCCAGTGTTCCGCCGCACAGTCTGCGAATCAGTTTCTCCATATCCGGTTTTATGATAAAAACCACCTTGTTGAAACCTGCCTTCACGGCATCGTGGATCGCATACTCCATCAAAAATTCACCGTTTGGACCGATACCGTCAGTCTGTTTACTGCCGCCATAGCGGGAACCAATGCCGGCGGCCATAATGACCAGCGTTGCATTCATCTGTCTACCTCCGTTCGTTAAGAACCGACAGCGGTCTTTTTCAGCGCTTATGCCTTATGACCATTCTCGCAAATTACATCTACTACACGCTGCGCAAGACGTCCACAGGTTTCCTCATCGCTCGCTTCCACCATCACACGCACCAGCGGCTCAGTTCCGGACTCACGCACCAGAATACGGCCGGTATCACCCAGTTCCTGCGCTACAGCCTGCACGGCTGACTGCACGGCGGGATCATCCTGTGCAAGGCGCTTATCCTTCACACGGACATTGATCAGTTTTTGAGGATAGACACGCATAGGCTCTGCCAGACGGCTGAGACTCTGCTTTTTTGCCAGCATGGCTTCCATCAGCTTCAGAGAAGTCAGAATACCGTCGCCGGTGCGGGCATACTTGGTAAAAATGATATGGCCGGACTGTTCACCGCCGATGCGGTCGCCGTTTTTGACCATATGCTCATAAACGTACTTATCGCCCACAGCAGTCTTGGCATAGTTGATGCCAAGATCGTCCAGTGCTTTGTACAGGCCAAAGTTAGACATAACAGTGGTAACAACAGTGTTATTCACCAGCTTACCGCGCTCTTTCATGTAAGCAGCATAGACATACATGATCTTGTCGCCATCCACCAGTTCGCCCTTTTCATCCACTGCAAGACAGCGGTCTGCATCACCATCATAGGCGAAGCCCACATCCATACCGTTCTCCACCACATACTTCTGCAGACCTTCGATATGGGTGGAACCGGCATCGCGGTTGATATTCAGGCCATCAGGATGATCGTTGATCACATGCACCTCAGCACCCAACGCGCGGAACACACTGGGAGCAATGCTCCATGCACTGCCGTTTGCGCAGTCCAGGGCTACCTTCATATCCTTGAAGGAGTAGATCGCAAGAGAGATCAGGTAGGCGATATAGCGGTTGCGGCCTGCACTGTGGTCGATCACAGCGCCGATATCGTCCTCGGTGGCCAAAGGCAGTTCCGTCCAGATACGGCCGTCCAGCTCCAGCTTTTTGTCGAGATAAGACTCTACCAACGCGATGGTAGTCTCATCCATCTTCTCACCGTCACGATTCATCAGCTTGATGCCGTTATCATAGTAAGCATTGTGGGAAGCGGAAATCATAATGCCGCAGTCAAAGCCCTCCGTGCGGGTAACATAGGATACAGAGGGTGTAGTCGTAACATGGAGCAGATACACATCTGCACCGGATGCGGCAAGACCCGCACTGATCGCATACTCCAGCATATAGCCGGAGCGGCGGGTGTCCTTACCTACCACAATGCGGGCGCGGCGGTTGCGGCCATAGTACCAACCCAGAAAACGGCCGATCTCATATGCGTGTGTCGCAGTCAGGCCCTCATTGGCCTTACCACGAAATCCGTCAGTTCCAAAATACTTTCCCATATCGCCTCATCCTTTCGACACGGTCACGCCGCCGGTTTTATAAATACTATTCGCACCGATCACGCCGCGAACACAGGAAACAGGATACACATTGCTGTGTCTTCCAATCACTGTACCGGGATTGAGTACACTGTTGCATCCAACCTCCACATAATCACCCAGGATCGCGCCAAACTTCTTGCGGCCTGTTTCGATACGCTCATCGCCGTTTTTCACCACCACAAGCGTCTTGTCGGACTTCACATTGGATGTGATGGAACCGGCACCCATATGGCTCTTATAGCCAAGAATAGAGTCACCCACATAATTGTAATGCGGCACCTGCACGCCGTCGAACAAAATCACATTTTTCAGTTCTACACTGTTGCCTACCACACAGCCCGCACCTACCAAAGCACTGCCGCGGATAAAGGCGCAGTGGCGAACCTCTGTCTCCGGTCCAATGATACAGGGCGCGCCAAGATAGGCACTGGGAAATACAGTAGCAGTGTTGTGTACCCATACATTCGGCTGCAGTTCGGTATATTCCTCTTTAGGAAGCTGTGCTCCCAGCTGCAAAACAAGTTCCTTGATACCGTCCAGCGCCTGCCAGGGATATTCAAACTGCCGCAGGTAATCACCTGCCAGTGTATGACTAAGATCCAGAAGATCACAGGTTTTCATCATCATTTTTTCCTCCTTTGGAATCACCGTCAATTAAGAAATCATCTGCATTCTTTCCAAGAACCGCTGCTTTTGTTGCAGATCCCGGTTGTGCAATGATTCCCTATCAGCCTTTACGGGCAAATCGAATCATCGCACCGACAGCATTTCCTTGAGTTCTCCCAGCTCTGCACGAACAGCCGCAAGCTCCTGTGCCATTTCCTCTATTTTATCGGTCTGCTTCTGGCGCATCATCTCTGCCGCCATCATCTGCTGATACAAACTGTCGATGATCTCCAACTGAGAAGCACGCACATGCTCCGTCATCTCATCAAACATCGTACCCTGCTCAGCAGAAGCGGTTTGCCTCGCCTCATTCATCATGCAATGATGTTCATGCAGTTTCTCTTTCAACGAGCAGACCTCTTCCAACAACTGTTGATTCTCACGCAGAAGCACACCGGTGGGCGAAGTAACCATTCTCTTTAGAAATCCGCTGATCTTACCGCTCATTTTATGCTTCCTTTCCGTTGTCAGAACGACATACGCACACATGTTTCCGCAGATAACCGGGACAATCCTTTTCCCTAAAATACAGAAAATAATGATTTTCACACTACCCCTATATTACACTTCAGTATATCATATCACTCATAAAAACACAACTATCAATTCCCGGGGCGCTCCCGTCACTCTGTTCATAAGGGAAAACAGCACCCGACACGCCTTGCTGCGCATCGGGTGCTGTTTTTGATTTACTTCTGTCCGTAATAGGCATTGGCGCCATGCTTACGGAGATAATGCTTATCCAGCAGTTCCTGCTGCATGGTGCCGATTCCGGGAGTCAGCATTTCGGTTTGGAATGCCATAAATGCCAGTTCCTCCAGCACAACACTGTTGTGGACAGCATTGTGGGGATCGGTACCCCAGGTAAAGGGACCGTGGCTGTGAACGAGCACAGCAGGGATATCATCGGGTGCCTTATCCTTGAAAGTCTCAATAATGACATTGCCGGTTTCCAGTTCGTACGCACCGGCGATCTCCTCCGGCGTCATCTTACGGGTGCAAGGGATCTCACCGTAGAAATAGTCACCGTGGGTCGTGCCGTAAGGACGGATGCCGCGACCTGCCTGCGCCCAGGAAGTTGCCCAGCGGGAGTGCGTATGCACCACACCGCCGATATTGGGGAATGCATTGTACAGGGCAACATGGGTAGCGGTATCACTGGAAGGCTTCCACTTACCTTCCACACGCTCACCGGTTGCAAGAGACACAACAACCATATCCTCCGGGGTCATATTGTCATACTCCACACCGCTGGGCTTAATGACCATAAGACCCTTTTCCCTGTCCACGCCGGACACATTTCCCCAGGTAAAGGTAACCAGATTGTACTTGGGAAGCTCCAAATTAGCTTCACATACGATCTTTTTCAGTTCTTCCAGCATAGTTTTATACTCCTTTTTCGCACAAAAGGCCCTCTTGCTGCAAGAGGGCCTTTCGGTACAAAGATTTACTTCAGCTTCCAGGCCAGGTCGTTCAGGAACAGTTCCTTCTCCAG
>JAZLEB010000162.1:0-3896 GCA_045615065.1 Candidatus Pelethomonas sp.
CTTAGCACCGGTCTCGGGATCGGAGATGTAAGCATGACCGATCAGACCGAAAGCGCCGGAGTCAGCGGGGGAGCGGTTCTCGCAGTACAGGTCCTTATCGTAGGTCAGACCCATTGCGCGGTGGAAGCTCAGCAGGGTCAGGGTCTCCAGATCGTATGCGCTCTGGTCGAAGTCCTCAGCAGCCTCACGCTCCTTGATAGCATCCATGTTGCCGTTCAGCAGCAGGAAGAAGGTAGCCTGGCCGGGGGTGAAGTGGCAGAAGTCGGAGTTACGATAAGCATCAAAGTCCTCGGGCTGCAGGCCGTAGCTCATCAGCTCGCCCTTCAAGAACATCAGCTTAGCGGTAGCAACCTCGGAAACGACGGTGCAGTTGATTGCAGTGGTCATGTACATGGGATAGGTCAGACCATCAACGGGGTCAACGTAGACGTGCTTGCCGTCGGTGTAACCGTACCAGTTCTCGTTCTTGACGAACTGCATACCCTTATCGGTCTGATAGTCGACGAGCTTGTAAGGACCGTAGGAGCAGGTGGTCTCAACGCTGGTGCAGTAGGTGGAGGTCCAGACGCTGCCGGAAGCAGTGACTTCTTCCTTCAGGCATGCATCGTACAGGTCGCACTTGACCAGCCAGTTACCGGTCAGGTTGTACAGCAGGTTGAAGCCGGCCAGGGACTTGCCCAGAACCAGAGTCAGCTGATAGTCGCCGCTCTTGTACAGACCGACGTTGTCATAGTTTGCTTCGGGATAGGTCTTCTCATAGACGATGTAGCAGGGGATGTTCTCCTCGCTCTCGCCCCAAGCGGGGTTGCCGGTGATCACGGGAGTGAACAGAGCCAGAGCCTCGTCGGTGATGGCAACCAGACCCTGCTCGTCAGCCAGGGCGTACAGAGCGTCCCAGGTCTCCAGAGCGAAGTAACCGGTACCGTAAGCACCAACGTAGTCAGCCAGGCTGTTGCCGCCGCACCAGTCAATGCCGTAGCCGATTGCCAGGTAAGCAACAGCGCCGTCGGGAGTGTAGTACACGCCGTCGTCGCCCTTGACCAGGTCAGCCACGGTGTAAGCCTCGGAAACGCCGTTGTCAACCATGATGGTACGACCGGCATTGTAGTAATCCTCAGCACCAACGATGCAGAAGTTACCCTCGAAGTAGCCGGAGCCACGATAGTTCTGCAGCTTGGGATCCAGGATGCGCTTCATGGACTCGACGTAATCGTCAGCAGTGATGGGAGTGCCATCCTCGAAGGTTGCCAGGGGGTTCAGGTCGATGGTGTAAGCATAACCAGCGGTTGCACCCTCGGGAATGTTCCACTTACCCTCAGCAGCGATCTGAGTAGTAACGTCCACAGGCATAGAAGCAGCCATCTCGGGGATGATCACATAACCCTCATAGGGGTTGCGGCCCTCAACGGGATGAGCAGCATCGTTGAAGATGAAGGTGTACAGACCGGCAGTCAGGAAATCGATAGGATATGCCTGATCGTTGGTCTCATAGTCATGGATGTTCCAGTTTGCGGACAGAGTGGTAACCCAGTCCAGATAGGTGTAGTCACCCTCGAAAACGACGACTTCGTTCTCGGGAGTCTTGTCGCCACCATTGTTGGTGGTGCCAGGGTTGTTGCCGCCATTGTTGCCGCCGTTGTTGCCGGTATTGGTGTTACCACCGCAAGCAACCAGAGCGAAAACCATGGACATAGCAAGCAGCAGGGCAATAAGCTTTTTCATGTTTTCCTCCTTAAAATTTAGGTCGGTTTACCTTCCGAACCGAGATCCGACCGATCTCCCGACCAATTGATTAACAATTGTGAAAAGATAATTTCACAATTTATTAACAATGGTAGTATACACTCTACCGAATTAAATTTCAAGTAAAAGTTCTAAAAAAATCGTCAACTTGTCGAAAAATGTGTATTGGAGTCCTTGTAATTTCGAAAATACCCGTTTTTTTGTGTAAGTTGACATAAATAAACACTTTGGTTTTAGCAAAATGACGAGTGTTTTTCGAGCCCTTTGTGCAACTTGCCTCTTTAAAGGTAAAAAGACACACCACATGTATGGGCATACTATATTAATATTACTCTCAATTTCATGTATGAGACCCCTTTTTGTCGCCGGGGATGAACCGACCCAAAAGGACCGCAGCCGAAGTCACGGCTGCGGTCCTTTTCAGATAACACAAGATCCATCACTAAGCGCCGCTGTTCTTTTTTGCGCTCCCCGGCAAAAAAGCAACCACAGCGATCCCCAACACTACGCACAAGATCTCCGCCGCGGCCAGCGAATGAAGCGCGGCAACCGCCGCGGCACTCCCCGCCGCGCCTGCGGCGATCCCACTTGTGATATTGTTGGTAAAAAACGGAACAAATACCGCCACGCCAAAAGGTGCCGCCAGATCCCGGAACAGACCGTAAGTTCCCGTTCCGGCACCCGCCTGCGCCGAAGTCAGTCCGGAAAGGACGACCTTCATAAATACCGTACCGTTGCCGCCCAGCCCAAGGCCAAGTATACCAAGGGACGCCATCATCAGATATACGGGCGTGTTTTCTCCAAACAAAAGAAAAAGGCTGCATCCCGCTCCGGTCAGCAGGAACGATCCGGTCAGGACCCGCCGGGGATCGAACCGGTCCGCAAGAGGGCCAAGAAGCACCGCGCCCAGCGACATCCCAATATACAGAACGGAGATCGCGTAGCCGGATACCGCTGTATTGTCAGGCTGCGTATAATTCACGAATACAATTGTATTTGTCATATTGGCCTGCAGCAGTCCCTGTGTCAGAAACAGCGCGGCTGCACTCAGCACAAAAGCTCTGCGCCTGATGAAACCGCCGGACAGCACCGGATGCGCCGCTCTCTTTTCCACCAAAACCAAAACGATCAGGCTGATCACCGCCGCCGCCAGCACAAACAGAAATGGCACCGACGTCCAGCCAAAATTCTGCCCAAAAGACGGAATACACAGCAGCAGACCAAAAAACACCAGTACAAGGATCGCACCGGACACATCAAACCCCTGCAGTTTCTTCCGGATGGAGTTTTGGTTTTTAGAGGTAACCGCGCATACCGCGAATACTCCCACGCAAATGGCAACGCAAACCCAAAGCATTATTCGCCAGCCATACGAGGAGACGATCAATCCCCCTACTGTCGGACCAATGATCACCGACGCACTGGAAAGCAGCATATAAAGGGCAAATCCCCCGGCAACCTTGTTCTCCGGAAACTCCGTTGCGATATAAGAAATGATCACAGGACTCATCGCCGCCGTGCCGATGCCCACCGTAAACCGCGCCGCCATCATAAACGGCAGCGAGAGCGCAAGGGCAGACATGGCATTCCCCAGCGCAAAGGCCCCGATTCCGCAAAGGAGCGTTCTCCGGCGTCCGTATATATCTCCGATCTTACCGAGAATCGGCGCGCAGGCGGCAGTGGATATCGCCTGCGCAAGCGCTGTCCACGTGGTGTTTGAATAATCAATGCCGATATCCCGCACGAAAGCAGGGCCCAAAACCGTAGAAAAGCCGCCCACAAGACCGATCAGCACCGCCGCCAGCGCGTATGGTATGAATCCTTTTTGATAAGAAACACTCCGCTGCATTATTTCACATCCCTTTGCGGATAGTATGTCCGCTCCGCAGCGGATTATTTCAGGATGAGGGCATAATTTTCTGCGCGCCTTCCAAACCCCGATCTATAAAGGGAATGTTGATAAATTGGAGTTTGGCGAGCTGTTCGCACCGCAGTCCGCAGGCTCCCTCTGACGAGGGAGCTGTCGCGACGAAGGAGCGACTGAGGGAGAGATACACCAGAAGTTCTTGCTTTTTGGTCTCTCCCTCCGTCTTTTGCTTCGCAAAATCCACCTCCCTCGTCAGAGGGAGGCTTAGGATTCTGCAAACCTGAGA
>JAZLEB010000163.1:0-44035 GCA_045615065.1 Candidatus Pelethomonas sp.
TCTGCCCGGACTTGTCAGCAAAAACTTCTTGCGGGGAGTATATCAGGGAGCGGGGGAAGAAAATTGGAGTTTATCGGGGAGTTTGCACCACAGTACGCAAGGCTCACTCTGACGAGGGAGCTGTCAGCCAAAGGCTGACTGAGGGAGAGAAAACAAGAACTGCAGTGTATCTCTCCCTCCGAGTCGCCTGCGGCGACCCACCTCCCTCGTCAGAGGGAGGCTTGAGATTATGCTAAACCCACCCGCCAAACTCCAATTTGACGGCAACGGCAATCAAGGAGCACCGCGAAATTCGGTGCTCCTTGATGACATTTTACTCAAATATCCAGTTTGCGGGGTCACTGTCCAGCAAAACTTCGTCGGGATAGGTCAGATACGGTGTGTCAAAAGAAGTGTCATATCGCACAACATAGGGAATTTCATATACCATAAACTGCCGTCCGAATTGATCCGTTGCCAGCGCGGCAAATACCAGAACATCCTCGCCTGTCAGATCCTCCAGCACCAGGTCCGGAATGCGGTAAAAGCTTTCTCCCTCATATCCTACGAAATTGCTCGGCTTTTCGCAGGGCTGCGCCCACGCAACCAGCTTTTGATTGCGGAACAACCCAACGCGCAGCGATGCGATCCGCGCGCCGCCCTTACCGTCGTTGATCGGTTTGACGCTGAGATACCGATTTGTCAGTGTCAGCTTACTGTCGATCACATCTTCGCCAAACAGGTGCATATGGTCGTTGATCAATACTTCGGGAAAAGAACCGGTGAACAGATAATCATAGGTGTCCAAAAGCTGTGTCTGCCGTGTGCCGTCCGGAAGATGAAAAACTACGGAAACGGTGATCGTATCCGAGAGGGGACAGATTACTTCCGCAGTGAATTTCTGCCCGGGCAGCAGCTGCGCGGGAACGGTGATGACCGTGCCGTCGCTGTCGGCCATAAACTCGGCGGTCATTCCGTCAACATAGGTTTTCGGTACTGCCCAGGCGGAGAACACTGCGGCATTGTCCGCCAGTTCAAGACGCACAAGTTCTGAATCGTATTCGGCAGTCAGGTCGTTTTGTGCTTTCAAAATAGATTCCACACGGTCGGAAATACCGCCGATCTGGCTGTTGACACTGTATATAATGTTGCTTACAGAATTTTGCAGGGTGGAATATCGGTTATCCAGCTGCTCCAAACGGGAGAACAGATTAATGAATACCACAATCAACACTGCCGCCGCTGCTGCGTACGGCCAGACGCGCCGCTTTTTCGGTGGGTTTCCGGCGTTGAGATAACGTGCCGTGATCTCCTCCACCATTTTCAGCTGGGCTTCGGTCAGTTCACAGGTATCAGTTTTCGGTGAAGAGTTGTGCGGTTCACTGTCTTCCTCAACGCCCAGCAGCCATCCAACGGAAACGGAAAACAGGCCTGCCAGGGCGATAAGTTTATCAATTTCAGGGAGTGAGCTATCCGCTTCCCATTTATAGATCGATTGACGGGATACACTGAGCTGCTCGCCCAGCGCCTCCTGTGAAAGTCCCAGTTCTTTTCTCTTTTGCGCGATGCGCTGTCCAAGAGTCACGAGAGCAATCTCCTTTCTGCTTTTTGAACACAGTATAGCAGTTTGACTACCGAAAATCCACCTACCGTCGGCTTTCTTTTTGTCAACCACCGGTTAGCAGAGGGCAAAAACAGACCGGATCACTCCGGTCGGTAGCTTTTATTTCGTGTGTCTGCGGAAGAATGCGCACTCATCGTCATTGCAGGCGGCAGCCTCCGGTGTTCGGCAGTTCAGGTGGAAGCAGTGTCCGATGTCCTCGCGATCTTTCGCGCCGTAGATGTGCAGTTCGTGTTTCACGCCCTTGAAGCGGAAACCGAGGCAGAGATCGGGGGCCATTTTTTTAAGGAAATCGGTGTGAGTGGTCATCACAAAGGCAGGAGGGAAATTCTTTTTCACATAGCGGTGCGCCTGAAGTGAGGATGCCACCGGAAGATAGTTCTCCGGCAGAAGACACTCCACCATGGGGCTGACTCTGGCGGGGGTAATAAACCGCGATACAGGGATATAGTAGCAGCCGCAGTTCAGGGCGCAGGCGCGTACAGTCATATCTTCCGGCGGCGCAAAGGAGAATTTTTTGGCGTACTTGGGATTGGTGAGCATGGTGAGGAACTGAAAGCAGATCTGACCGCCTGCGGAGTCGCCTGCCATAAAGAGATTGTTCAGATCCACAGGGTACTCAGCGGCATGGCTCCTGAGCCAGTGCATCACCGCGCAGGTATCCTGTATCTGGGCGGGATATTTATGCTCGGGGGCAAGGCGGTAGCTGAAATTCACCACTGTGAAGCCGCGCCGGGCAAGGCGCATACAGTAGTGGGAATAGCGCTCCTTGTCGCCGTAGATCCAGCCACCGCCGTGAACGCTAACAATGGTGGGGAGGGGGGCGGTGGTTCCTTTGGGACAGTAGATGTCCAATACCTGCATATCGTCTTCGCCGTAGCGGAGATCATCAAAGCGGATGATATCATCCGGTGTGGTGAGTCCTGCATCGCGCGCATCGTCGCTGCGGGTGATCTCTTCGCGGGTGCGGATGTGGTATTCTGTCATCAAAATCCCTCCTTTAGCTCTTTACTTCACTATAGTATCCGGTGAGGAAATTGTCAATACGGACAAAAAGCAGAGTGCAGCATGCTGCACTCTGCTTTTCAGATTAATGAATTCCCGTCAGATCAAAGTTCGGAGTGTACTCCCGCTCAGCGGAGGTGGAATCCTGCTGATATCCGTCCGTAATGCCGAGGTTTTCCATGTAGGCAAGGGCGGCGCGGTACTCCATCTTTGTGACGCGGCGTGCAAGGAGACCCTCTGCACCTTCCTGAGGCGTATACTGCGCCATGAGGGAGAACAGAACCTCGCCCTGTTTAAAATGCTCGGCTACCCAATCCATTACCGCTTTTGTATTGGCAAGGGCGCCGGGGAGCATCAGATGGCGGATGACGACACCGCTCTTGAGCAGTCCGTTCTCCATACGGTAGGGACCCACCTGCCGGTACATCTCTAAGATGGCGGCGGTGGCATGCTCAAAATAATCGGCAGCACCGCTGTACGTTTCGGCAAGCTCACGGTCGGCATACTTGAGGTCCGGCAGCCAGATCTGCACCTTTCCCTCCAGCGCGCGCAGTGTCTCCACCCGCTCATAGCCGCCGGTATTCCACACCACGGGAATGCCAATGGGTTCCTCCAGCGCCTTGCGGATAGCAAGGGCGTAGGGGGTGGGACTCACCAGGTTGATGTTGTGCGCGCCCTGTGCCGCAAGCTCTTCAAAGATGCCTCGAAGCTGTTCAACAGATATAGCTTTTCCGAAATTCCCTCGGCTGATGGATGTGTTCTGACAAAACACACAGCGCAGGGTGCAGCCGGTAAAAAACACCGTACCGCTGCCCTTTGTTCCACTGATGCACGGCTCCTCCCAGTGGTGGAGCGCTGCACGGGCAACGACGGGGGCTTCCGGCATAGCGCAGAAGCCCCCACCATAGTTTTCGTTTCTTTCAGCTCCGCATTGACGCGGACAAAGATTGCAGATCACTTGCTCAGCTTCTCGCGGAGAGCGGCACCCAGTTCCTCATAACCGGGCTTGCCCAGCAGGGCGAACATGTTCTTCTTATAAGCCTCAACACCGGGCTGATCGAAGGGATTCACACCCAGCATATAGCCGCTGAGACCACAGGAATACTCGAAGAAGTATACCAGCTCACCGTAGGTATAGGCATTGTTCTCGCCTGCGCGGATGATCAGGTTGGGCACGCCGCCCTCCACATGGGCCAGCAGAGTGCCGTCCATAGCCTGAGTGGCGATAAAGTCCATATCCTTGCCGGCGAGGAAGTTCAGACCGTCGCCGTCAGCCTCGTCGTGGGGAACGAGAATGGTGTTCTTGCTCTTGCCGAAGCGAACGACAGTTTCAAACATGTGGCGCTCGCCCTCCTGGATGTACTGACCCATGGAGTGCAGGTCGGCGGTGAATTCCACGCTGGCGGGGAAGATGCCCTTATTCTCCTTGCCCTCGCTCTCGCCGTACAGCTGCTTCCACCACTCGGCGAAGAAACGGAAGCGGGGCTCGTAGCCGGCGAGGATCTCGATCTTCTTGCCCTGTGCGTAGAGGTCGGTACGGGCGGTGGCGTACTGCCATGCGGGGTTAGCCGCAAAGTCGGCCTTGCGGCAGGTCTCCATCATGTCGGCAGCGCCGCGCATAACTTCATCCAGATCGATGCCTGCCACGGCGATGGGCAGAAGACCGACGGCGGTGAGAACACTGTAACGGCCGCCCACATCGTCGGGCACCACGAAGGTTTCGTAACCCTCGGCATCGGCCAGAGCCTTCAGAGCGCCGCGAGCCTTGTCAGTGGTGGCATAGATGCGCTTGGCAGCTTCCTCTTTGCCGTACTTCTTCTCCATCAGATTCTTGAAGAAGCGGAAGGCAACGGCGGGCTCAGTGGTGGTGCCGGACTTGGAGATGACATTCACGGAGAAGTCATCGTCACCCAGCAGGTCCACCAGCTCCTGCATGGCATCGGCACTGAGACCGTTGCCTGCGAAGTAGATGTTGGGGGTGTTCTTCTTGACGAGGTTGTAGTTGTTGGAGCAGATCAGCTCAATGGCGCTGCGGGCGCCCAGATAGCTTCCGCCGATACCGATGACCACCAGTGCCTTGCTGTCGCTCTGGATCTTCTTGGCAGCAGCCTTGATGCGTGCATACTCGTCCTTGTCGTAGTCACGGGGGAGGTTCACCCAGCCCACATAGTCATTACCGCGGCCGCTGGCGTTCTGCAGCCACTCGTGTGCCTGCGCGAGGGGAGCTGCATACTGCTCGGTGCGGATACCGGCATTGGAAAAATCAATCTTCAGCATATGTATATATCCTCCTTGAAGAAATGTAAATTAGTACATACTGAAAAAAGTATAGCACAATCCCTTCCTTCATACAAGAGGTACTTTAGCACGGTAAAAGAAAAGCAGTTTTCAGACATTTTAATAACAGCTCGCCAAAGGAGAGCCGCTCCACAGCGCTGCCCGCTGTGATGGGGGCGGTGAGCAGTACTTCTCCGCCGCCTGTGACTGTAAGAGTTCCTACCTGCTGTCCTTCAATAACGGGAGCGGTGAGCGTTTCCTGTAGTTCCACGGTGACGGTGAGATCGGAAAGCTTTGCCTTTTCCGCAAGGAGCGTGGTATTGCACCCAAGCCGCGGCATGACAAACTTTTCCCTGCCCAGTACTACAGGAATGGGAGCGAGGGGGGCATCAGGGCGGATATCTGCGATGCCGTAGGCGGCAAAACCGTAGTTCAGGAGGGTTTTAGCGCCCTCAAACCGCTGGGTGGAGGTGGGAGATTTCAGTATGACGGCGATGAGCTCCATGCCATTGCGTTCGGCGGTGGCGCTCAGACAATAGAGGGCAGCATCGGTGCTGCCGGTCTTGAGTCCGGTGGCGCCCTGATAGAACCGGATCAGCTTGTTGGTGTTGGAAAGACCGAATTCTCCGTTTCGGAGCGTGTCCTGCCACACAGTGGTGAAGGTGCGGATGTCCGGATGGTTTAAGATCAGCTCACGGCTCATAATGGCAATGTCATAGGCGGAGGTCAGATGTCCCTCGGCGGGAAGCCCGGTGGGGTTGACAAAGTGGGTGTCGTTCATACCCAGTTCTGCTGCCCGCTGATTCATGCGGTCCACAAAGGCCTCCATACTTCCGGCAAGGTGCTCCCCCAGCGCCACAGAGCAGTCATTTGCCGAGGCGATGCACACCGCTTTGAGCATATCCCGCACAGTCATCTGCTCATTTTCCTTGAGCCAGATCTGACTGCCGCCCATGGAACAGGCGTGAGCAGATGCGGTGACGATGTCGTCATAGGTGAGAGCTCCCGCTTCGATGGCTTCCATTACAAGGAGAATGGTCATAATCTTGGTGACGCTGGCAGGCTCCAGCCGCGCGTGTTCATTGACGGCGTAGAGCACCTTTCCGGTGGTTTTTTCCATCAGGATGCAGGCCTCGGCATCCACTGCCAATGTTTCCGCTGCGGCGGTGGGAGTCAGGGAGAATATGCAGAAAAGCGCAAGCAGGAGCGACAGGAAGCGTTTCATGGTTTATCCGTCCTTTCCGGGTGGGAAGTGAGTTTTGATTTCAGTGTATGCAGCGTTTCGCTGTGGAATGACCGGAAGGGTAAATTGGAGTTTATCGAGGAGTTTGCACCACAGTACGCAAGGCTCCCTCTGACGAGGGAGCTGTCAGCCAAAGGCTGACGGAGGGAGAGAAAACAAGAACTGCAGTGTACCTCCCCCTCCGAGTCGCCTGCGGCGACCCACCTCCCTCGTCAGAGGGAGGCTTGAGATTATGCTAACCTAACCCCCCGACAAACTCCAATTTGAACACAAAAAAGATGCTTCGCGCAAATTTTTACTTCCTCTTGTAAAGTGAAAAGCTTTTGTGGTATAATAAACTGTCTTTTTATGTAATTACGCCCTCTCATTTGGGGCTGAACAGGAGGTTTTCCCATGGAAAACAAGAATTTTTATATCACTACCCCCATTTACTATCCCTCTGACAAGCTGCACATCGGCCACACCTACTGCACCGTGGCTACCGATGCTATGGCGCGCTACAAGCGCCTGACCGGCTATGATGTCATGTTCCTCACCGGAACCGACGAGCACGGTCAGAAGATCGAGGACAAGGCAAAGGATGCAGGCGTTACCCCTCAGCAGTTTGTGGACAACATCGTGGAAGGCGAGGGCGGTATCCTCGACCTGTGGAAGCTGATGAATATTTCCAACGATCGCTTTATCCGTACCACCGACGATTATCATGTTGCCGCCATTCAGAAGATCTTCAAGCGCATGTATGAGAATGGCGACATCTACAAGGGCAAATACACCGGTAAGTACTGCAAGCCCTGCGAGTCCTTCTGGACCGAGAGCCAGCTGGTGGACGGCAAGTGCCCCGATTGCGGCCGTGAGGTGCAGGATGCAGAGGAGGAGGCATATTTCTTCCGCCTTAGCAAGTACGCTGACCGCGTGCGTGACCTGCTGGAGAACGGCGATTTCTTGGAGCCCCGCAGCCGTGTCAACGAAATGGTGAACAACTTCATCAAGCCCGGTCTGGAGGATCTGTGTGTGTCCCGCACCAGCTTCACCTGGGGTGTGCCCGTGGACTTCGATGAGGGCCATGTCGTCTACGTCTGGATTGATGCGCTCTTCAACTATATGACTGCTCTCGGTTTTGAGAACGATGTCAAGGACGGCCTGGAGAAGTTCTGGCCTGCCGATGTTCACTTTGTGGGCAAGGAGATCGTTCGCTTCCACTCCATCATTTGGCCCGCAATGCTCATGAGTCTTGACCTGCCCCTGCCCAAGAAGGTCTATGGTCACGGTTGGCTGTTGATGGACGGCGGAAAGATGAGTAAGTCCAAGGGCAATGTGGTGGATCCCTACATCCTCGCTGAGCGCTTCGGTGTGGATGCGCTGCGCTTCTTCCTGTTGCGCACCTTCCCCTTCGGTTCCGACGGCAACTTCTCCAACGAACTTTTGATCCAGACCATCAATGTGGATCTTGCCAACGATCTGGGCAACCTTGTCAGCCGTACTACTGCCATGGCTGAGAAGTACTTCGGCGGCAAGCTGAGCGCTGAGCGCGAGGCTGCCGAACTGGATGAGGGCTTCATCCAGCTGGTCAGCGGCCTGAGAGACCGCTACGAGGCGCAGATGGAGAAGTATCAGTTCCAGAATGCTTTGGAAGAGATCTTCAAGGTCATTCAGCGCGCCAACAAGTATATTGACGAGAACGCTCCCTGGGCACTGGCCAAGGATATGGAGGCAAACGGCACTCGTCTTGCCACTGTTCTGTACAATCTGCTGGAGACCGTGCGTGTCTGCACTGTTCTGCTGATCCCCTTCATGCCCGAAAGCTGCGAGAAGATCTTCGCTCAGATCGGTGCCTGCGGCTGCTGCCGGACCTGGGAGAGCGCTAATGAGTTCGGTAAGCTGAGCGCCGAGGTGCAGGTGCAGAAAGGCGAGGCACTCTTCCCCCGTATCGATGTTGCCGCTGAGCTGGAAGCGCTGGAGAAGATCGCAGAGGAAGCTAAGAAGGCAGCCCTGCCCGCCATCGAGATCGAGCCTTACGCCACCGAGAATGTGGATTTTGATACCTTCTGCAAGAGCGATTTCCGCGCTGTGAAGGTCAAGAACTGCGAGAAGGTGAAGAAGAGCGACAAGCTGCTTCGCTTTACCCTGGATGATGGCACCGGCGTTGACCGCCAGATCCTCTCCGGTATCGCCAAGTTCTATGAGCCTGAGCAGCTGATCGGCAAGACTCTGGTGGCCATCACCAACCTGCCCCCCAGAAAGATGATGGGTCTGGAGAGCTGCGGCATGCTGATCTCCGCCATCCACACCGAGAAGGGTGAGGAGAAGCTGAACCTGCTGATGGTCAGCGATGCCATCCCCGCCGGCGCAAAGCTGGGCTAACGCCTTCAAAAAAGTGCAAGCACTTTTTTGAGTAAGCATACAGTCCGCTGCAGCGCACTCGCTGCGCTCGCACGTTTGCGGACTGAGAAGTATTTTTCCCGACGTACACGCCGCCGTGAAAAATGATTTAGATTTCTTTCGCCGCTGCGGCGGCGAAACTCTGTGAGACTTTTGAAAAAATGCAGCGGTGTATACCGCTGCATTTTTTCCAAGGAGTGATATGATGCAACTATTTGATACCCATGCTCATTACGATGCCGAGCAGTTTGACAGCGACCAGAAGGAACTGCTGGCGGCTCTCCCGGAAAAAGGAGTTGCGCTGGTGGTAAATCCCGGCTGCGACATCCCTACCAGCCGTAAAGCACTCGACCTTGCCAATCGTTATGATTTCATCTATGCCGCCGTTGGCTACCATCCCGAGAGCTGCGCGCCCTATCATGAGAGCGAGCTGGACGTCCTGCGGGAGATGGCAAAAGACCCCAAGGTGGTGGCCATCGGTGAGATTGGGTTGGATTACTACTGGGAGGAAAATCCCCCCAGGGAGCTGCAGCAGGAAGTGTTTCGCGCCCAGATGAAGCTGGCACAGGAACTGAAGTTGCCGGTCATCGTCCATGACCGCGAGGCCCATGCCGACAGCCTTGCCATCATCAGGGAATTTCCGGAGGTGAAAGGCGTGTTCCACTGCTTCTCCGGAAGTGCGGAGATGGCGAAGGAACTTACGAAGCTGGGCTGGATGATCTCCTTCACCGGGGTTCTGACCTACAAGAACGCCCGGAAAGCGGTGGAGGCCGCCGAGGCTGTGCCCATCGAGAGCATCATGATCGAGACGGATTCACCCTATATGGCGCCTGTGCCCCACCGCGGTGAGCGGTGCGATTCCTCACTGGTGGTGCATACCTGCGAGAAGCTCTCGGAGATCAAGGGCATCACTCTTGAGGAGTGTGCCCGCATCACAATGGAAAACGGAAAGCGGTTTTTCCACATAAAATAACAACAAAGAGGAATTTTCGACAAGAAAATTCCTCTTTGTTGTTATTGTTAGCGCTTTTTCCAAAGAGTGGGGAACAGCAAAAGGAGCAGAGGCATGATTTCCAACCGCCCCAGCAGCATCAGGGCACTCATCGCTATCTTGCTGAGATTGGACAGGATGGAGAAGTTTGCTGTGGGGCCCAGAACGCCGAAAGCGGGACCTACATTGCTGATACAGGTCAGGGATGCGCCGAAGGCGGCATCGAAGCCAACATTATCCCAGGAGATCACCAGTGTACCGATAAACAGCAGCAGGATATAGGCGAAGAAAAACAAGGTAATGCCGGAGAGTGTGGGTTCATCTACCCGGTCACCGTCGCTGCGAATCGTAGTCACCTGACGGGGACGGAGAATGCGCTGGACCTCCCGGCGCAGGTTCTTCATCAGGAGTATCACGCGGATCTGCTTCATACCGCCGGCGGTGGAGCCTGCACAGGCACCGGCAAACATAACAATGATCAGGATCACCTGTGAGAAGGTGGGCCAAAGGACATAGTCCCGGGTCATATAGCCGGTGGTGGTCATGAGGGTAACCACCTGAAATACGGCATCGGTGACGGTCTGCCCGGTAACGGCTTCGCCCAGATGCACGGCGAGGTCTACAACGATCAGACCGGAAGCAATGAGCACCATCAGGGTATAGGAGCGCAGCTCCTCGCTTTCAAACACCGCTTTAAAGTTGCGCCGAAGAGCGAAAAACAGCAGGGAGAAGTTGATTCCCGCAAGGAAGGTAAAGATGATGATGATCCATTCGATAACGATGTTCTCAAAGGATGCGATACTGGCGTTGCGGGTGGAGAAGCCGCCGGTGGAAATGCTGGAAAAAGCGTGTATTACGGATTCATACCAGTTCATACCGGCAAGCTTAAGGCAGATCGTCTCCAGAATGGTGAGTCCGATGTAGATACTGTACAGGATCTTGGCGGTATCGTTTAAGCGGGGGGTGAGCTTGCTTTTGATGGGGCCGGGAGACTCCGCGCGCATGAGGTACACGCTGCCTTCACCCAATTTGGGCAGCAGCGCCAGTGTCAGCACCAGCACGCCCATGCCGCCCATCCACTGGGTCTGGGCGCGCCAGAAGAGGATGCCGTGGGGCTGACCCTCGATAAAGGTCAGAACAGAGGCACCGGTGGTGGTGAAACCGGATACGGTTTCAAACACCGCGTCAAAGTAATTCGGCAGAACGCCGCTCAGGAAATAGGGAAGTGCACCGAATAGAGAGAGAACGATCCAGCTCAGCGCAACAGTGGCAAAACCGTCGCGCGCCTGCATTTTTGCGCCCTTGGGGCGCAGAAGGCGAAGCAGAAATCCGGTGATGAGGGTAATACCTGCTGACAGAAGAAAAGCCTTTGCATCCCCGTCGCCCGTGCAGAGCGCAATGATCGTGGAGGGCAGCATGGATGCTGCTTCGCCCATCAAAACGATGCCCAAAATATATAGTACAAGTCTATAATTCATAGCGGCCTCACTTCAGAATGTCGTTGAGGTCATGCAGGAACAAACTTTTTGCCATCACAATGACACGGTCACCTGCGTGGATGCTGGTGTTACCGTCGGGAATGATGGTCTTGCCGTCCCGGGCGATAGCGCCTACCAGCAGTCCCTCCTTCAGCTTCAGGTCGCGCAGGGGAGTATCCAGAAAACGGGTGGAGGCGGTGGCGGTGAATTCCACGGCTTCGATCTTGCCGCCCAGGGGTTTGTAAAGGTTCTCCACCACACTGCCCTCACTGTTGGCGAGAGACCGGACATAGGCAGAGATCTGATTGGCGGTGATCTCCTTGGGGCTGATCACGCTGTCCACGCCGAACTGGTGCGTCATATCGATGTAGTTGGGGCGGTTCATTTTGGCGATGACCTTTTTCACACCGCTGTGCTGGGCGGTCATAGCCATGAGAAGGTTCTCCTCGTCGCGGTTGGTGAGGGAGATAAAAGCATCGGTTTCCAGCAGGTTTTCCGCTTCGATCACTGCGCTGTCTGTTCCGTCGCCCTGAATAATGGTGGCATGGGGCAGTTTTTCTGAAAGAGAGAGGCAGCGCTCCTCGTCCTGCTCCACGATGCGCACACGCATGCCGGCCTTTTCCACCGCCCAGGTGAGGTAGGTGGCGATCTTGCTGCCGCCCAGCAATGTGATGTTGCGGATGCGGCTGCTCTCGCGTCCAATCATGTTGAAGAACTTGGTGAGCTCGGCCTGACTGCCGATGACATACGCCTTGTCGCCCACCTCGGGGACAAAACGGCCGTTAGGGACAAACACTTCGTCACCGCGGATGACAGCGCAGAGAAGAACACCGTTGGGATGGCGCTTGTTGTACTCAAACAGGGAGAGTCCCGCCAGACCGTCGCTCTCCTGAATGGGGAAGCCAATCATTTCCACAAGTCCGCGGGCAAAGGATTCTGCGCTGAACGCGGAAGGGATGCGCAGCAGACGGGAGATCTCCTGTGCGGCGGCGTGCTCGGGGTTGATGATCATGTCCACGCCGATCTCCTTCTTCAGAAGGTTGGACTCCCGGAAAAACTCCGGACTGCGGACACGGGCTACTGTGTGTTTTGCGCCAAGTTTTTTGGCGATCAGGCAGCAGACGATATTCAGTTCGTCGCTGCCGGTGACGGCGATGGCAAGATCAGCGTCCTTCACGCCGGCTTCCCGCAGAGTCTGAATGGATGCACCGCTGCCCTCCATGCACATAAGATCCAAAACGCTGTCGGCGGTACGAAGGGCATCGGCGTTGTTGTCGATGAGCACAAGGTCGTGCTTTTCACCGCTGAGCTGACGGGCCAAAGCATAACCGACTTTGCCGTTACCGATGATAATGATCTTCATAGATTTTCTCCTTGATCAAGAGCTTGCTGCGGTGCGGTGTGATGCATCTGCAGCAGGATGTGGTTGAATTCCGCGCCCATAATCAGTGTGATGGCGGTGAGATACAGCCAAATGAGCAGCACGATGACAGCGCCCAGCGCACCGTAGACAGCGGAATAATTGGAAATATGTTCTGCGTAAAAAGAATAGCCCAGGGAAACTGCGATCCATGCCGGTGTGGCTAATGCAGCGCCGGGCAGAAGAGCGTATATGGGACGGCGCTCATCCTGCGCTGCTGCGTAGAGCGCAAAAACCGCGGCAAAGATCACCGCGCTCAGAAAAATAAAACGAAGGACACCCCACAGACCGGGGAAATACCGTGGTAGAGACCAGACAGACATCATTGCCTGCGCTGCCCGGCTGCCCAGTGACAGAAGCAGCAGAGAAGTGACCAGACAGGTGAGCAGCAGCACAGTGAAAAAGACGGTGCGGAAATGGTAACGGAACTTATGCTTCGGCTTACCAAGACCGTAAGCGATGCGCACTGAGCGCAGCAGACAGCGGGTGGCGCGCAGGGGAAACCACACGGAAAACACCGCGCTGAACCACAGCATGGATCGGCTCACATTTTCGGATACATAGTTCAGATAAGTTTCCGCAATGACCAGCACACTTTCCGGCAGAACAGCACTCAGTGTATCCGGTATGGCGGGAACATCGTGAATCAGAGTGCTGATCAGACTGCTTACAAGAATGAGCAGGGGAAACAGGGAGAATAAAAGATAGTAGACCAGCGCTGCGGCCTGACAGGCTACATCATGGGAAAAATAGCGGCGCAGCAGAAGTGTGATGATTTGTTTTTTCAAACGGAAAGACTCCTTCTCCGTGGGATCA
The DNA here is from genome assembly GCA_045615065.1 of Candidatus Pelethomonas sp. Lineage (GTDB taxonomy): Bacteria > Bacillota > Clostridia > Oscillospirales > Oscillospiraceae > Pelethomonas. The sequence continues at coordinate 13,210 of JAZLEB010000163.1, forward strand.
GCTCTAGTATGTCCGCCGGAAGAGGAAAATTTCACTATCTGTATTCTATCGCAAAATACCGGAAATGACAAGGGGAATAGGATCGTCAAAAAAGTGCAAAACTTTCGAAAAAGTGAGGGGTTTCGGCAATGTGATAACATGGAGCAACTTGTTTGGGTGTTGATATTGCAAGGGTTTTGCACATTATCCACATAGTTATCCACATTGTTATGTCAACACGCAGTGAAATGAAGTGCGGAAAAAAGTTGCAAAAATCGAAAAAAGAGTGAAAAACGGAGAAATCGAACTCCTTGAACGGTGTGGCTGCACTGAGAACATCTGTATATGTATCGCGGACAGATGAGGCGACAAATTACGCCTTGCAATTGCGTTTTGATTCTGCTATAATGCATTTCGTTATCAAATGCGGGGTTGGTATATCGGTATTATGCGGGCTTCCCAAGGCTGCGAGTGACCGGAACGAAAACCTTGTGTTTGCAACGGTTTCACACTGCAAAAGAATGCGGGAAATAAAATTGTCACGCTATTTGTCAGGTTATAAAATTTTATACTTGCAGGGTTAGTTTATCGGTAGAACTTCTGGTTCCCAACCAGACAAGGCGGGTTCGACTCCCGTACCCTGCTCCATATGAAGAAAGTCCGTTTCTCGATTTGATCGAGAAGCGGACTTTTTGGTGCATTGAGACGATTTAGAATAAAGAGAACATTCATAAGCTCCGGGGGGTCATTGCGATGATGGACCACTTGGAGTTTTAGCATGTTCCAAAGTTTTTGACAAGTTTCAGCATATTTCGACAGTTTTGGCGTGGTCGCTGTTATGGGAGTATTATATACTGAAAAAATCCAGAAGATAAATCGCATTATCAATCCTAGAGAGGTTGAAGATAGTTAATGCAATCGATATATGCATGGTAGGAGGGAACGTACATTGAAAAAAGATATACAGGAATTCTATTTCAGAGTGAACTGCATGGCAGCGGAGTATGCGATTATTACCTTAAGGCATTATGGACAAGCAAAACAAGACTTTGCACAATTAGAACAAATTGAATACATTTCCGACCAATCTGAGATACTTGAAAGAAAGATATTACATAACTGCAAAAAAATCAAGTAAAAGAGTTATTAATAGTTTGCAATCACAATTACCGATAAATATAACTTTACACTAAGGTGACACCACCATTAGGTAATCTCACCTTAGTGTAAGCAATAATTTCGTTATGAGCGTTGTTATGCCGTTTTCTCGGTATAGTACTGCGCCTGGGCGTTCCAGAGCTCGTAGTACTTTCCGCTCTCGTCAGCAAGCAGCTCGTCGTGGGTACCGATCTGGACGATCTCGCCCTTGTCGAACACCGCGATCTTGTCGCAGAAGCGGCAGGAGGACAGGCGGTGGCTGATGTAGATGGCGGTCTTGTCGCCCACGATCTGGTCAAACTTGGAATAGATCTCCGCCTCGGCGATGGGGTCAAGGGCGGCGGTAGGCTCGTCGAGGATGATAAACGGTGCATCCTTATAGAGCGCACGAGCCAGAGCAATTTTCTGCGCCTCGCCGCCGGAGACATTCACGCCGTCCTCGTCAAAGTCCTTGTAGAGGGGCGTTTCCAGCTTGCGGGACATGGTCGCATACCGCTCACCGAAACCGACCTCCTCCAGCAGCCGCTCCGCTTTCTCCGTATCCCATGTATCGGAGGATGCCACATTGTTGCCCAGAGGAACAGAAAGCAGATTGTAGTCCTGAAATACCACGCTGAACAGGTCGAGGTACTGGCGGTAGTCGTACTTGCGGATATTGAAGTCGTTCATGAAAATCTCGCCCTCTGTGGGGTCGTACAGACGGCAGAGAAGCTTGATGAAGGTGGTCTTGCCGCTGCCGTTCATGCCCACCACAGCCAGACGCTCGCCGACCTTCAGATCAAGGTTGATGTTCTTGAGGGCGTAGTTGTCCGTTCCCTGATACTTGAAGCTGACATTCTTGAACTCGATGTCAAACTTCTTGTCGCTGCGCTTTTCCACAGACAGACTGCCCTGGTACATATCGTTCTTGATGTCGAAGTAGTCGAGGTAAACCTCAAGAAACTGCTCATTGACCTTGAAGCTGGGAACGACCATCAAAAGATCACCCAGATTAGAGGTAAGCAGAGCCAGATAGCCGACATACTTGATGACACTACCAACCGGAAACGCACCCAGCACACAGTAGAAGCAGACGATCAGATAAGCGCACAACTCAGACAGGGATGCCATTGCCTGAACAGGAACAGAACTTTTGAAGAACACTCCGAAACAGTAGAAGAAACTCTTGCGTCTGAGTGCATCAACTTGCTTGGTATTCTTGCTGCAAAGCTCCTGCTGGTTGTAGATACGGTTATCCATACCGTCCGGACTGTAACCTCTGCCCACACGGTTGACATCCAGCATTGCACTGCCCACCTCTTTGTTTGCGTCGGCAACTTTGGCCGATTGTCTGCTCTGAAACAGCAGATTGAGGATCATGGCTGCGACCAATGCGACAAACAGCAGGACACTAACCAGAGAAAAACCGGTAGTGACAATACGAACCGCCATCTCAGTAAACAGAACAACAGAGAAGAAAAGATTTACCACAGATCCCAGGAGTTTTTCCACGCTCATGCGCAGGTATTCCGTTCCATAGTTGTTGATCATCGCGTTTTCCACAATACTGCGGCGGTGGCGGCGCACCTTGGGATCCTCCAGCTTGTCATAGTCCAGAGAGAGGGTTTTGGCGTTGAGTGCCGCCGCCTCATTGTTTTTGAGGATCGTCAGCTGTGTGTCCGTTGTACGCTTCAGTACGGCACCAAGGACGCGTACAGCCAGATTGCCCAGCAGTGTTACAAGGATCAGCGTGTAAACTGCCTTCATGGGTCGTCCTTCGGAGAGGGCGGTGACAATCTCTGCCGACATCCAAAGGGAAAAATAGGGGGAGAAATTTGTAAAGAGCTGGTGGAAAAAGTATATGGGAAAATACTTAGGATTGAAAGAATGATAGAGCTTCAAGGCTCTTGCGGTAATGCTGTTCTTACGCATGGACCTCGCCCTCCTTATAGTACTTGCTCTGCACGCCGAACATATAGGCATACTGACCGTTCAGCGCCATCAGTTCATCGTGACTGCCACTCTCGGTGATAACACCGTCCTGCAGAAGGATGATGCGGTCGCAGAAGCGGGTGGACGCAAAGCGGTGGGAAATGTAAAGGGATGTTTTGCCCTTCGTCAGTTCACGGTACTGCAAATAGAGATTGTTTTCCGCGATGGGGTCAAGGGCGGCAGTAGGCTCGTCGAGAATAAGAATGGAGCCATTCTTGTAGATTGCGCGGGCAAGGAGCAGCTTCTGCATCTCACCGCCGGAGAGATCGACACCGTCATCGTAGACACTTTTCATCAGATGAGTATCCACGCCGTTGGGGAGACTTTCAATCTTCTCCCAGATACCGGCGGATTTCATAGCAGCGATGGCATCCTCCCGTGCCGTGGGGCGGTGGAGATCCACGCTTGCCACAAATTCAAACATTGTGAACGCAATAGACTTCACCTGCTGGAACACAGCGGAAATAAGGGAGTAGTATTCTTCGATGTTGTACTCCTCAATTCTCTTGCCGTTGACGAGGATCTCACCCTTGGTCGGCGCATACAGGCCGCAGATCAGCTTCACCAGCGTGGTCTTACCTGCACCGTTCATACCCACCAGTGCGATACTCTCGCCGCCGTCGATGGTAAGGTTCAGCCCCTTGATGGTATAGTCCTCCGCACCAGCGTACTTGTACCAGACATCCTTCAGTTCGATTTTGATCTGTCCGGTGGGCAGAGGACAGCCCTCACCGTGGTTGAAAGTTTCGGGATAATCGAACAGGCTTCGATAGTAGCCGATCTTCTCCGCACGGCTGTTCAAATTAGCAATATCGGTGATTATTTTGGTCAGATAGGAGGCGATGCTTCCTACGATACTGAAGTAGAACACGAAATCGCCAACGCCGATACTGCCCGCGAGCAACAGGCCGATCAGAAAGATATATGCCGCACCATCCTGAATCAGGGTCATAACGCCAGACAGCATTGCCGCCCAGACACCGCGCAGACTGCATTTCTTGTTCCACATCAGAACAAAGTTCTGGTAGTCGCGCATCATCTTGTCCAGCCAGCCCTCTAGCGCATAGAGCTTAATGTCCTTGGCGGCAGGAAAATTATCGGACAGTTCCTGAAGATAGCCGCTTCGGCGCTCTTCCTTTTCCCACTCGTGCTTGTGCTTTTCGTAATACACGGTCTGCCAGCGGGTGGTGAAGTAGGACAGCACAGACACCGCAGCCACAATGGCGAAGATGAGGGGGTCGATAAAAGCCAGCAGTGATGCATAGGTCACGATGCCCAGCAGATGGACCGTGAACACGCCAATATTATTCCAGACATTCTCCGTGGAGCAATCGCCGCGGCAGGCATCCCGCACCACATAGCCCATCAGCTCTTCATACGCCTGCGTTTCAGTATTCTCGTAATCTGTCAGATATTGGCTGTGTTCAACCATTTCGTGCTGGTACATACTCGTGAAAGTATACTGACGGGAGAGGGTACGGCTGTCAATGAACTTTCTGAGAATCATCAAACCGAAGTTTATCACGGCAAAAACACCGCACAGGGTAGCCAGTCTCACGAAGTCTGCGCCCATACCGATGTTGTCGATCAGGAGCTTGGGGAAATAGGATTGCAAGAGCTGCAGGGCAACGAGCACGGGAGCAGGCGCAAAAATCAGAAATACAAATCCCTTATCTTCTCTCCAAAATCGTTTGACTGCCCATAGAATACTGCCTAATCTGTTGTACTTGCACCCGACAGTCTGGCGCTTTTCTTTTTTGTTTTTCATAACGAATCACCTCGCGTATACACTAGCACAGGTCAAAAGGAAAAAGTGCGAATTGATACCAAATGTCGAAAATTTGATACCAACTGCACTTTTGCCTTGGTTTAGGATATGGTTTGTCTTACCGAAAAGGCTCCCTCTGATGAGGGAGCTGTCGAGCGTAAGCGAGACTGAGGGAGAGATACACCGGGGGTTCTTGCTTTTGCGGTCTCTCCCTCCGTCTTTTGCTTTGCAAAATCCACCTCCCTCGTCAGAGGGAGGCTTTGGTCGTCTTCACTGGGGCAGCAAGACCTCGGTGGAAAAGGACTCATCCTCCGAAGCCCGCTTCACATAGCCGCCGTATTTCTTCACGATGGCATCAATGCGGGAGATGCCAAACCCGTGCCCATCGCCCTTGGTGGAGAAAAAGCTCTTCTTTTTCTTTCCACCGGCGGTGTTGATGATGGAGAAATAGAGATAACTGCCCTTCATCTCCATGTAAATGCGAATGAGCCGCTCCTCCACGGGAATCTCCATGCAGGCGTCAATGGCATTGTCCAGAAGATTACTAATGACAGTACACAGATCCAGCTCGGAGATGGTGAGGGACACGGGGATCTGCGCCTCCGCCTTGACGCGGATCTGCTTCTCCATGGCAAGGGACAGCTTGCTGTTGAGAATGGCATCCGCCATGCGGTTGCCCGTGCGGATGACGGTCTCCACGTGGGTGAGATCCTCGTCCAGCATATCCAGATACTTATCGATCTCCGCGTACTCGCCGTTGGATGCGTGGACTTTCATGGTCTGGATGTGGTGGCGGTAGTCGTGCCGCCAGCCGCGCATTTTGGCGTACATATTCTCCACTTCCAGATAGTGCTTTTGCAAGATCTCGTTCTGGAACGCGGCAACTCGTTTTTCAATCAGTTTATCAAACAGCATGGTATGCTCCTTACAGGTGTTTGACCAGTGCGGCGTGAACCTCGTCATACATTCCCCGGCTGATGGGGACAGTCTCGCCGCCCTGCATGGTGATCTCCGTGCGGGTGATCTTCTTCACATATTTGAGTCCCACCACAAAGGAGCGATGGACTTTGATAAAGGTATCGTCCAGTTGCTCCATGAACTTTGCCATGGAGATGCGGGTGCGGTAATCGCCGCCGACGGTATGGACGATGATATGTACCTTCTCCGCCTCAATGTAGGTGATGTCTGCCAGAGATACTTTGATGTCAGCGTCGGCTGTGGCAAGCAACACGGAGCGCTGGCGGTAGCTCAGATTACCCGCCGCCTTGTCCAGCACCGGAAACAGCTTGCGCTCGTCCACAGGCTTGATGAGATAGTGGAGCGCAGAAACATCGAAACCGTCGCTGAAGTAGTCGTAGAACCCAGTGATGAACACGATCTGCACCGTGGCGTTGTCCTGCCGCACGGTCTTGGCAAGCTCAATGCCTGTGATCCCGGGCATTTCCACATCCAGAAGCAGGATGTCGAAGTCCTTTTCTTCCTCGTAGTCAAAGAGGAAGGGTTTGGCCTCGGAATACAGCTTGAGGTCGATCAGATGGCGGTTCTTCTCCGCCCACTTGGTCACGATCCCCTGTACATATTCGCGCTGCTGCGGATCATCATCGCAGATGGCAATTTTGAATTTCATGTTCTCACCGTCCTTCCGGGTCATTATAAACGATTTGTTTGCCCCACGCAAGCGGAAACCCGCCCTTTTCGCGATGAAAAGGACGGGTTTCCTTATGAAAAAGCTCAAGCGGTTTTCTCGGTGTAATACTGTGCCTGCGCGTTCCAGAGCTCGTAGTACTTGCCATCCTTGTCGGCAACCAGAGCATCGTGACTACCTTGCTGGATGACCGCACCCTCGTGGAACACGGCGATCTCGTCGCAGAACTTGCAGGAGGACAGGCGATGGGAGATGTAGATTGCCGTCTTGTCGCCCGCGATGTCGTTGAACTTGGAGTAAATCTCTGCTTCCGCAATGGGGTCTAGCGCCGCCGTAGGCTCGTCGAGGATGATAAAGGGAGAATCCTTATAAAGCGCACGGGCGATGGCGATCTTCTGCTGTTCACCACCGGAGAACGACACACCTTTCTTGTCCAATGCCGTGGTGATATAGGTGTCCAATCCCGATTCCAACGAATCCAGCCGCTCGCCAAATCCAGCTTTACGCAGGCAATCCTCCGCAAGTGCGCGGTCATACTTTTGCGATGCCGCGAGGTTCTCTCCGAGCGGCATCGCCGTCAGCTTGAAGTCCTGAAAGACGATAGAAAACACATTCATGTAATCATCGTACTTGTACTTACGGATGTTGATGCCGTTGAGCAAAATCTCGCCCTCCGTGGGGTCGTACAAGCGGCAGAGAAGCTTGATGAAGGTCGTCTTACCGCTTCCGTTCATGCCAACGACTGCAAGGCGCGAGCCCACCTTGAACTTCATGTTCACATGGCGCAGCGCCCAGATGTTGCTGCCCGGGTACTTGAACGAAACATCCTTGAATTCAACCTCATACTCGCGGTCATCCCGCTTTTCCGTAGGCAAACTACCCTGATACATATCGTTGGGAATTTCAATAAACTCACGGATAGCATAGAGATAGTTTGCGTTATTCGGGAGATCACCGATCACATAAAACACATGGATAATGCCGCTGCACAGATTCGTCACCGCACCCACATACTGCGTCACGCTGCCAATACCGAACGCTCCCGCCCACGCTTTCAGACAGACAAACACATAGGCGACACCGATCAGCAGTGTGCTGATCGCGGTGGACAGTGCTTCCAGCGGAGCCTGTTTTCCAAACACAATGCGGCAGGCCGGTGAACCCTTGCGAAAAGGAAAACTGTCCTCCATAAGGTCGTTTGCAATGTCCTGCTGGTTATACATACGCACATCCACCATGCGCTTGGTATCCATGCCGAGCATAGCGAATATGTTGTAGGCACGATTGTAGCGGTTATTGTAGGGCCAGAGCTGTTCGTTGTACGCAACGCTCTTTGCCGCCACCGTTGGTGCAAGAATCGTTCCTGCCAGAAGGAGAAGAATCACTCCCACGGACACCCAGCCACTGTCGAGAACACTCCAACTACCCGCGTCAGTAGAAACACGACTGGTGAACAGACTGACCGTTAACGCAATCGCACTGATGACAGATGCCGCGCCGCCGATGACAGCCTCCGTATAGTAACCGTGAACATACAGGAAGCCATCCGAGTTTCCCATTGCGAATTTCCGCATGGAAAGGCGCAGCTCATTCGTCTCCGGCGCTTCCACAGCGGCAAAATCCATGTCCATCAGCTTATCCGCTCTGAATTTTGTTTCCAGATCGCCCTCCATCGCGTGGACAAGCTCTTTCCAGTGGTACAATGCTTCCGTCAGAAGCTTCATTCCTGCTGTGACGCAGACGGTAAGGATCACCCATTTCCAGAGGGTATCCGCATCGCGGTTTCCGGCAAGCTCATTGATAATTCGGGCAGAGAACCAGACCGTGACATACGGCGCGACAGCGCTGGCAGTAGCGTGAAGTCCCGTTGAGAAAAACAGCTTCGGATCGATCTTCCACCACTGCTTGATTGCCCAGATATGAACATCGATCACTTTCTTCCAGTCGATCTTACGCTTCATGCCCTGCGCCCCCTTCCTGATAATACTGACTCTGCACATTGAACAGATTGCAGTACCCGCCGCCCAGCGCCATCAACTGCTCATGCGTGCCTTCCTCCGCAATGCAACCGTTTTCCAGAAACAGAATTCGGTCACAGAAGCGAGTAGATGCCAGACGGTGGGAGATATAGACTGAGGTTCTGCCTTCGGTCATCTCGTTGTACCGCTGGTACATATCGTTCTCCGCGATGGGGTCAAGAGCTGCGGTCGGCTCATCTAGCAGCAGAATGGGCGCATCCTTATAAAGTGCGCGCGCCAGCATCAGCCGCTGGTTCTGACCACCGGACAGCTCAACACCGTTTTCATCCATCAGCTTGCCCAACATGGTATCTGTGCCTTTGGGATAGTGCTTGATTGTTTCCCACAGTCCGGAACGCTTCACACAGTCATCCACTCGTGCGCGGTCAAATTCTCCAAATCTCTGAGCGACATTCTGCGCGATGGTAGCCTCAAATCTGGAGAAGTCCTGAAACACAGCGGTGAAGAGTGTGTAGTAATCCCGGCGGTTAAACTCGCGAATATCCTGCCCATTCAAGAGTACTCGTCCCTCAGTTGGATCGAGATAGCCGCACAGCAACTTAATGAGCGTGGTTTTACCCGCGCCGTTCAGACCGACGATGGCCAACTTCTCACCCGGCTTGATGGTCAGATCCACATGGGAAAGGATATCTTCCTCGCTTTTTTCATAGCGGAAGCTTACATCTTCCAACCGCAGTTCGAATTTGCTGAAATCTTCTCTGCTCACACTCTTACCGCCAACAATATTGAACGGCTCGGGGTAATCCATGTACTCACGGTACGCACAAATCTGCAGACTGGTTTTATGCAGCGCGGAGACATTGTTCAAAATCGTTGTCACCCATCCGGTAAAACCGCTGACGGCTGAGAAATACAGAAGAAACTCCGGAACGCCAAGGCCATCGTTTAACGCGAGAGAAATCAAATACCAGTACGCGATTCCGTTTTTCAGAAAGGTCAGCGCGGCATCCGCTACCTTCGCGGCAAAGAGCTTTCCTTCGCGGCGGCGGTAAAGCGCGAACCACGCAGCGCCAAGACTTGCCCAGACATCGCTCAACCAATCGCGCATTCCGAAAATGCGGATATCCTTTGCCGCGCTGTTGTCCATGACGAAATCGGTAACATAGTGTTTTTTCATCGTGATTCCCTGATGTTCTACGCGGTGCTGATAAGCCCAGTCATTGGCGTACTTGCTCACAAAGTAGCTAACTACCGACACAGTGACCGTCAGCGCCATCAAGAATGGATGCAGGTCGCGTAGGATCAGGAGATACAGCGCAAAGCCGACTACGGCCATGATCAGATCCACCGACAGCGGGATCGCGGTTTCCAAGCGGGTATTACGAAAAAGTCCGCCGCCAATGACTGCCTTATACGCTTCCGTCTGCTTGGAACGAAACTCCGTGATCAGCTCGTTGGGATAGGAAGTCGTGCAGGCTTTGTTCATGATAACCTTGTTCATCTCATGGGACATACGCAGACTTCCTACATAACCAATCTCTTTGAAATAGGTTTTCAACGATGCGCATACCACCAGGACAAGGGTAAACATACCGATGGTGGCCAGCAGCTCTCCCAGTGGAACCAGTTGCTCCACCTTTCGGAGAATCGTTGGCGCAATATACAGCTGCGCCAGATTTGTGGTGATGCTCGCAACAGCGGAACAAATCGGCAGCACGATCAGAAGCTTTGCGTGCCGCCACGCGAGCCCCACGGCGTAAATGACATTTTGCAAAACAGAGTACTTTGGTTTATTTTTCATTTCCGCCTCCGTTGCTTACGCACTTTTCTCGGTATAGTACTGCGCCTGAGCATTCCACAGCTCGTAGTATTTGCCATCCTTGTCGGCAACCAGAGTATCATGGCTGCCCTGCTGGATGACCGCACCCTCGTGGAACACGGCGATCTCGTCGCAGAACTTGCAGGAGGACAGGCGGTGGGAAATATAGATTGCCGTCTTGTCGCCTGCAATGTCGTTGAACTTGGAGTAGATCTCTGCTTCCGCAATGGGGTCGAGGGCTGCGGTCGGCTCGTCGAGGATGATGAAGGGAGAATCCTTGTAGAGCGCGCGGGCGATAGCGATTTTCTGTGCCTCGCCGCCGGAGACTTCCACGCCGTTCTCACCAAAATCCTTGTACAGGAGAGTGTCCAGTCCATCGGGCATGGTTGCAAGTCGCTCCTCGAATCCCGCGTCGATCAGCGCACGAGTTACGCGGTCGCGGTCGTAGTCTGCACGGCAGGCCACATTGGAACCGAGACTCTGGCTGAGAAGCTGGAAGTCCTGAAATACCACGGAGAACACACCCATGTAATCCCGGTAGTCATACTTGCGAATGTCGATGCCGTTCAAGAGAATCACACCCTCGGTGGGGTCGTACAAGCGGCAAAGAAGCTTGATAAAGGTGGTTTTTCCGCTGCCGTTTTCACCCACCACTGCCATGCGGTTGCCAACTCTGAACTTCACATTCACATGGCGCAACGCCCAAATATCACTGCCCGGATACTTGAAGGAAACATCCCGGAACTCTACTTCGTATTCACGGTCATCCCGCTTTTCTGTGGGCAGACTGCCTTGATACATACTGTTGGGAATGTCCAGATAGGCGTAGGTTTCTTTCAGAAAAACAGCGTTGGTTTTCATTTGAGAAAAGTGGCTCATCAGCGTCGAAAGATTATCCGAAAGCGCTGTGATCGCACCCACATACTGAGTTACACTACCGATGCCAAACGCTCCGCCCCATGCTTTCAGACAGGTGAACAGGTACACACAACCGGTAAAGATATGGACAGAGCAGCCGGAAGCGTGCTGAAAGAGGTTGACTGGTCCACGGAACAGTTTGGTGAACATCCCCTTAGGGCCGAATTCGCTGTACTCACTCAGCTGGCTGATCATCTTTTGCTGTTCGTAAACACGGGCATCCAGACGGCGTGTCTTGGAATTGCACAGGTCAAACATCACTTCACCGGTGCGGTTAACAAAGTTCGCCTGCGCTGTGATTGCCGCCCAGTGCTTATGAAACAGAGCCGTGCCAGCCGCAGCAACCAAAGACGCCAGAAGCATCACTGCCAGAAGTGCCAGAATGCTCAGCGGATGATTCAGTGCGGTGATCCAACCGGAATCGGAAGACACCTTACTGGTAAACAGGCTGACGGTCAGTGCGACCGCTCCCAAAATTCCAATCATCGCGTATATGGTATTTCCCACGTTCAAAATAGTTTGGTTCATTCCCCAGCCGTTGAATTGCTCATTTTGAAGAATCTGGGCTCGCTTGTCGTGGGTTTCCGCTTTGTCCACATCCGCAAAATCCATACTCAGTAGCTTATCCGTGAAAATCCGCTCTTTTCTGGGATTATGGATGCTGTCCATAGCGCTCACCCAGCGGCCGATGACGGCATAGATCAGACTCACCAGTGCAGTCAAGGTGATCGTGAGAATCGCCCATTTCCAAAGCTCATCTGCCCGGCGCTGTCCTGCAAGCTCATTGATGAGCTGCGCGGAAAACCAAATCGTCACATAGGGTTTCAGCGCGGCAACAGCGTACTGCAACACCATTGCAGGGATCCGTCCGGGAACATAGCGGTTAATATCCTTGATGCATCGTAGCGTAATAGCGATTGCTTCTTTCGTGGTCATTTCTCTGTTATTCTCCATCGTGATCCCCTCCTTCTCTATAATATCTGCTCTGGATCTCAAATAGCTTTGCGTATTCGCCGTTCAACTTCAAAAGGCTCTCGTGGGTGCCTTCCTCTGCGATTTTTCCGTCGGCTAAGAAGATGATGCGGTCACAAAAGCGGGTGGATGCCAGACGGTGGGAGATGAACAGAGAAGTCTTGCCTCGGGTCATCTCGTTGTACTTCATGTAAATGTCATGTTCTGCAATGGGATCAAGGGCGGCAGTTGGTTCGTCCAGCACCAGAATGGGGCCGTTCTTGTAAAGGGAACGTGCCAACATCATCCGTTGGAGCTGACCGCCGGAAAGCTGGATGCCGTCCAAATACAGCTTCTTGCCAACAGGGGTCTGGATGCCCTGCGGCAGACCGGATACAAAAGAGGTCAGTCCCGCCTTATCCAGGCATTCATGCACGCGACTGATGTCCATGTCTTCTGTTTCCTGAGAAACATTTTCCGCTATGGTCGTCTCCAGAACGGAGAACTCCTGAAACACTGCCGATAGCAGCTTGTAATACTCCCGGCGATTGAACTCACGAATATCAATGCCGTTCAAGAGTACCCGTCCCTCATCAGGGTCATAAAAGCCGCACAAGAGTTTGACCAGAGTTGTTTTTCCCGCACCGTTCAAACCAACGACAGCCAGTTTTTCGCCCCGACGGATAGTAAGATTGATGTTTTCAAACAGGTTCTTTTCTGAACCGGGATAGCGGAAGGTCACATTCTCAAGCTTCAGCTCATACCCCTCAGCCTTGGGAATCTCGCGACCACCTTCAAAGCGGAACGGCTCAGGAACCTCGAGATACTCAATAACCTCCGCAATACTGAGGCATCTCTTATGCAGGTCTGCAAAATCATTCATGATTCCCATGACCCAGTTGGAAAAACCACTGACTGCCGAAAAATAGAGCAGGAACTGAGACGCGGACAGACCATCGTGGAGTGCAAGATAGATCAGATATGCATAAGCAACTCCGTTTCTCACAAGCACCAACAGAATAGAGATGATATTCGCCCAGATCAGCACGCGTTCCCGTCGCCAGATGAATGCTTCAAACAGCGCCATCGCATGACCGTAGATCTCTCGCAGCCAAGGCTCCAGACCGAAGATACGAATGTCCTTGGCAAGCTCAACAGACTCCGCTCTTTTACGAATATACTTCATTTGAGTGAAATACTTCTGTCTCTCGGCCTTGTTACGATGCTCCCAGCTCTGGATGCGTGTTCGTGCAAAGTAACTTACCAGTGTTGTGACCACAACAACTACAGCAAGCACAGCATTCAGTTCTGTCAGAAGCCACAGGTATATGACAAAACCGCCGATATTGGTCAGAATCGAGGAAAGGTCTGTCCACAGGTTTTGCGTCCCTGCTTCTCCGCCATCTATACAGCGGCGAGCGCCATCACCGAGCTTGATGATCTCCGGATCACTCGTGTTAGGATATGATGTCGTACATTCCTTCCGACAAACATCGGCAGCAACTTTCAGTTGGATCATCAGGCGATTTGTAAACGTGGCCGAAGTTGCGTATTCTCTCAGTGTGGAGAGCAAAAACAGCAGCCCAGAGAACAGCACGACCGTTCCGAGCAACTCCTGCCACGGGGCATACTCTTCTGCCTTTTGCAAAATAGCGGGTGCTACATAGAGCTGCACAATATTTGCACCAATGCTCAATGCGGATACTACCACCACTGTGGGAAGCACGATCTTACTGTGCTTCCACGCCATGGATAACATGTAGGCAATACTTTTCCACATGTTTACTCTTTTTGATTTCTTTTTGTTCACAGTTCATCACCTCGCTGTGCATCATAGCACACCAAAATCAAAAAAGTGCAATTCGTGCACGAATGGTTCAAATTCGAGCACGAATTGCACGGGGCATTCTCACAGCGGCAGCATGACCTCCGTGGCGAAGGCTCCTTCCTCGCTCTGGCGGTTCACATAGCCGCCATATTTATCTGCCAGACGGTCAATGCGCATCAGTCCGAAGCCATGGGCATCGGAGCCCTTGGAGGAGAGATATGCCTTGCCCAGACGCTTGGCCTCGCCGTCCATGGAGTTGGTAACGCAGATGTAGAGCTGCTGCTTCAAAACACCGATGTAGACACGGATGAAACGGTTTGCCTTATCCTCCTGACGCAGACAGGCTTCCATGGCATTGTCCAGCAGATTTCCAATGATGGCGCACAGGTCGATCTCGGAGATCTTCAGTTCAGCAGGAACGATGGCCTTTGCATTGACAGCGATGCTGCGACTCTTGATGAGGGACAGCTTGCTGTTGAGGATGGCATCCACCATCACGTTTCCGGTCTTGAGTACCGTATCCACAGTGGTGAGATCATCGTTGAGCTTCCAGAGGTACCGGCGCAGCTCGTCGGTATTGTCCGTCAGCGCAAGCATCGCCTGTATGTGGTTGTGGTAGTCGTGCCGCCAGCCGCGCATGGTGCGGTAGATGTTGTCCACCTCATCGCAGTGCTTGGCAATCAGATCATTCTGGTAGGCGGCAATGCGGAGGTCTATTGCCTTGCCGAAAATCAAATCAAAGAGCTTCATTTTTGTCACCTGTGTAGTAGGAGATAAATGCCTTATGTACCTGCTGCGCCGCGCCGCGGGAGATGGGCAGGCACTTGCCGCTGTCGAGGATGACTTCGCTCTTGGACAGACGGGCAATGTGCTTTAGTCCCACCAGATAGGAGCGATGGCAGCGGACAAAGTCCGCGCCAAGCTGCTGCTCCAGTTCGGAGATGGACTGCTTGATTGAAATCGTTTTACTTTCCGTCATGATGGATGCGCTGTGGGCAAAGGCCTCCACATAGCAGATCGCAGAAACAGGCAGGCGAACCATCTCGCCGTCCACATTCAAAAGGATCATCCGCTCGGCCTTCTGCAAGGCAGCGGCGGCGCGATCCAGAACGGCGAACAACTTGTCCTCTCGGACGGGCTTTATTAGATAATGGAGCGCGGCGACCTCATAGCCTTCTGCTACAAAGTCTGCAAATCCGGTGATAAACACGATCTGTACGCTCTCGTTTCCGGGACGGATACGCTTTGCCAGCGTCACGCCGTCCATCTCGCCCATCTCAATATCAAGGAGCAGAATGTCCCACGCCTTGTCCTCTTCATAGCGGAACAGGAAACTCTCCGCTGAGGGGAAACGCTCCACGCGCAGCTCCGCTCCGCGCTCAGCAGACCAACAATCTAATATACTTTGTACAAACTGTGCATCCTGCGGATTGTCGTCGCAGATCGCGATACGGTAGGACATTCAATCACCCTCTTTCGCGGCTATTATAAACGATTTATTGGTACCACGCAAGCGGAAACCCGTCCTTTTCGCTACGAAAAGGACGGGTTTCCTTATAAAAAGATCACGCCATATTTTATATCCGTTTTTTCTTTGTATGGCCGAGAAGATAGAGAAATGCAAAGTTTTTCTTGCCGCCGCGGAAATAGCCAACAAATTAGTAAACAATAATTGAAAGTATACTTACAATTATTACCGGACAAAATGAAAGTTTTGGCCGAAAATATGCAAACTATTTGCAAATGCTATCAAGATTAATCCGTCGGTCTGTGTTCTTCTGAACCCATAACATATATCTTCAGCGACAAAAATCCCCAACCATTGAAACGGTTGGGGATGGTGTTTGCTTGATCATGTTCCTTGTCGAAGGATGTGCAGATAGTCTTCATATGCGAAGACACGATTGCGTGCTGCGTTGGTAGTTTCCTTTAAAATATCAAGTTCCTGCAATTTCCTTACAGCGGTGGCTGCTGTGTTGTAGCTGATCCCCAATTCCGCCGCCGTTCTCTTGATGTCGATAATCGGATGCTGCTCCACATAGTCAAACAGTGCTCGAAGATTGTCTTTACTTCGCACAGGCTTAGGCAGCTTTGCAACATTGGTATCATGAAGCGCAGAAAGCTTTCCTACGGACTCTACCGCATCAGCAGCAGCTTTACTGACCGCTTCCAGAAAAAATAAAACCCACTGCTCGTAGTTGCCACTTCTGCGAACCTCGCTAATGCGGTCGTAATACTCCACCTGATTCTTTTTTAGGAAGTAAGAAACATAAATAACCGGCTTGCTCAGCAGCTTCCGTTCCATCAGGTACAGAAGGATCAGCAATCTGCCGATACGTCCGTTGCCATCAAGGAACGGATGAATCGTTTCAAATTGATAATGGATCAGCGCTGCCTGGATCAGAGGATCATAGATTTCGCTATCATTGATATATTTCTCCAACGCAGACATTGCCGCTTCCATATCCTCAACATTAGGCGGAATATAACGGGCATCCTTCAATGCACAACCTGCAGGCCCGATCCAGTTTTGACTCCGACGAAATTCGCCGGGATTTTTCTCCTGTCCTCGCACACCGTCCATGAGAATTTTGTGGATTTCTCGAAGAAGTCGATTACAGATAGGCAAAGATGCCAGCCGATCCAGTGCAAACTGAGCGGCCTTTACATAATTGATAACATCGGAAACATCTATGTTGGTATTTGTATCCAGTTCAGGATCCAGCACATCTTCCAATGTACACTGCGTCCCTTCTATCTGAGAAGACATCAGTGCCTCTTTTCGCACATACATAGATACAAACAACTCTGTATTAGGGATCAGTTGTGCCGCGGTATCTAATTGTGCCAACCGACGATTTGCTTCCACCAGCAGTCGGAGTAAATCTTCGTTCATTTCCAATGCCGGTTCCGGCGGAAGCGCAGCAGGGCGAAAAGATTGATATTCCGCCTCACCGGTCATGTTGCGTACATATTCACCGGAACGATTCATCACAAAGCCTCCCTAATTTGAAATACTGACTCAATTATAACGCTGTTATTTCAGAAAATCAACAGGTTATTGAAATAAGGGGAATTGGAACGATCCGTTATTTCAATTTCTCTTGTTCAAGATTTGTTGTTCGAAAAATTCAGCCTATCAATCCATGCTCTGCCGACCCCTTAACATACTCCTCAATCTCGCCGCTGAAGACAGCTTGTACATACTCCAGCGGCTTGTTGTAGATCAGCCAGTCCAGTTCACTGCGCTGCCATGTGTCCGCATCCAGGGCGGTTTCGACTGCCTTACAGTCAACGGCGATCAATGTGCCGTCAGAGAAGCGAGCCTCCACGCAGGAGGTATCCATATTGAACTCGCAGGAAAGCAGGAATGTTTTCATAAAAGCTCCTTTCGTTGATCAGAAGTCCTTCAAATCGTCCACAGAACGCTGTACGAATCGGTTCTGCGTCATATCCAGGTGGGCGTAGATCTCCATAGTTGTTCGGATACTGGAGTGTCCGATGGACTTGGAGAAGGTTGCTAGATCGAAGTCCGGGTCATTCTTGTGTTTGATATAGTAATGGGTCACATAGGTGTGTCGGAGTCCGTGGACGGTGACATTGTGTGCCAAACCGATCTTCTTGCAGATTTTATGGTGCGCCTGGTTGGTGCTGGTGCCGACGCCACTGCCAAAGGGGAAGTTCGAGGATCCGCAGATGTACTTGTGTTCGTGGCGGATCGCATCATATTTCTCCTTGATAATTCGCTTGGCAGATTTCTGTTCGGGGCCTGCATATTGCAGCTCTGCCTGACGAAGCTCGTCGTTCATGCGCTGCTCGATGATTTCGGACTGCTCCTCGTACTGTTTGCGGAGTATTTGCAGATCCTGCACGGCCTGTTTGTTGAGAATGATCACTCTCTCACCGGATTCGGTCTTGGGGGTCTGTGTGACCTTTCCATTCTCAGTGTAGACCATGTTCTTGTCGATGAGAATGGTTTTGCTGAAATCGTCGTAGTCCTGCCATGTGAGCGCCAATGCCTCGCCGATACGCATGCCGGTATGCAGGAGAAACAGTAGCTTATATCCTGCGGTGTGAACCAACAGTTCCTGACCAGCGTACTTGGTGTATTTCTTCGGGATATAGGTCTTTTTGCACTCTTCCTCGTAGGCGCGCAGCTCATCTTCCTTGAGCCAGTTGTTTTTGGCCTGCTTTTCGGTATCTTGATTTTTCGCACGGGGGATAGTAATATTCAGTACAGGGACAGTTTCCAAGAAGTGCTTGGCTGCAGCCATCTTCAAAACAGTACCTACAATGATCTTGGACTTGGTCATGATACTCTCGGAGTACCCCTCGTTTGCCAGATCGAATATCATCTGCTGAACAAGGTCGCTGTCGATATCCCGCAGCATCACATGACCGATCTTATTGCACACGCGCTCGGTATTTCGCTTCAGAGTAGTATATGCCGTGGGCTTCATGTTCTCTTTGGCCTTTTCGTCCAGAAAGACCTGCGCGAAGGCTTGGAAGGAAACGCCGGTCTCCATGAGCGACTTCAGCTTGTTGGCATCGGCGTTTACATCGCGGAGAAATGCCTTGGCTTCTTTCTCGGTTTTGAAGAAGCGGGATTTCTGCTTTCCGGTACTATCTACCACGGATGCACGCCACGGAGATTTGCGTCCCGGCACGTGTGTGATCTGTCCGCTGCCCTTTTTTCTGCGTTCCATACATCGACCTTCTTTCTCCTCGTATTTCTTGGTTTTATAGTATGATATTTGAGGGGAGAAGTCAACGAAATTGTCACGGCATTGTTACGCTATCCGTTTGGAAAATCGGCAAATTCACGATAAAATTCTTGAAGGACAAAAAGTGGCGAACCCCATAAAAACATTGAAATCACAAGGGTTTGGTGGATTTTAGAAGTGAGTATCGAACTTGCTTGTTGTGCTTCCCAAGCCTAAGAGGCGGGTTCGACTCCCGTACCCCGCTCCACAAAAGCAAAGTCAGCAGATTTCTACTGAAATCTGCTGACTTTATTTTTGTTCAATCTTTCTCGTAGCCCACGATGATCATTCTGTCGCTGATCACTTTGCGCTGGGTGGTTTGATGATAGCCCATTTTTTCATACAGATAGCAGTTGCCTGCTTCCTGCAGAATGGTATCCAGCTGCCAGCCGTGTGCGCCGTGAATGCGCTCAGCTTCCAGTATGGCGGCCTGCGCATAGCCGTTGCCCCGGTGGGCGGGGAGAATGTAGAGAGGGGAGATCCGCTTTCTCGTCCCGTCTCCGGCATCCCATATGCGGATCGCACCGACAGCTTCACCGCCTGCCTTGATAAAATAGTAGAAGCTGCCCGGAGTCTGGAACTTCCACAGTATGCGCTCCAAGGACTCACATGCGGGGTTGGTATCGTGATCCTGATATTTCTCCAGAAGCTGCGCAAAGGCTTCTTTCTGCATGGAGCGGATTGTCTCTGCATCCGCTGCGGCGGCGGGCAGTAATTGCACGCGGTTTTTCTGTGTTGTCATTGCCGCAGTATCTCCTGTATTGTCGGCGAGGAGATCAGATGTCTTTCAACTCCTCAAATCTTTCAATCAGCCAGGCGGTCATGCGTTTGTTGGTTTCAAAAATCTCTGCATACTTGTCCTGTTCTGCGAACCACGCCACGCACACAAACTGGTTGGCGAGGATCACATAGGGGATGGCGCGGCGCTCGGCATCGGTGAGATGCACCACACTGTCATAGCCGCGGATAATGTCCCGATAGATTCGCAGCCACTTTTCGTTGTCTTCACCGAAGGTCTCGGAGAGAACGGCGGTGGCCCGCTGGTGTATCCCGTGCTGCTGAAGGATGGCACCTACATCGGCTATGTGCAGGCGGTTCCTTTTGACGACGGCACATGGGAGGTGGGCTACCACATCGGCGGCAGCTATACCGGGAAAGGCTATGCCACCGAGGCGGTGCAGGCATTCCTGCCGATCATTATGACCAAGCTGGGGCTTGCGCGCATCAAGGGCATCTGCCTTGCGGACAATGTGGCATCCCGAAAGGTCATGGAGCGCTGCGGCTTTGTGAAGGAGTTTGAGGGCATGGGGCCCTATCAGGGCGCAGAGTGTCCCATCTGCCGGTATATATTTACCCTGTAACATAACACCCGGACTTTGCGAAAAGCGAAGTCCGGGTGTTTTTTGATGGGGGGATATATATTGCAATTGCGATTTTGGGGCAGTATAATAATATGTGTGGACCAAATTTGCCCGGCATATTGCCGGAAAAGAAGGATCTGTTATGAAAAAGCGAATGAAACTTACCTTGTCGACAACGCAGGCCATTATGCTGAGTTTTATTGCCGCCATTGCCGTGGGCAGTCTTCTGCTGTCCCTGCCGGTCGCTGCGGCGGACGGCAAAGCTGTGCCGTATATCGACGCGCTGTTTACAGCAACAACTGCTACCTGTGTGACGGGACTTGTGACATTGCCTACCGTATCCACATGGAGCATCTTCGGACAGGTCGTGATCCTTGCGCTGATCCAGATCGGCGGTTTGGGCATCATTACGATCATGTCCGCGCTGATGATCCTGTTCCACAAGAAAATGGGGATCGGTGACCGCCTGCTCCTGCAGGATGCCTTTAATCTGAACAGCCTGTCCGGTATCGTCAGATTTGTAAAAAAGGTGATGCTGGGTACCTTTCTGGTGGAGGGCATCGGCGCGCTGCTGTATATGACAGTGTTTGTTCCCCGGTTTGGTGCCAGGGGAATTTGGATATCGGTGTTCACATCCATTTCCGCGTTCTGCAACGCGGGTATTGATATCATAGCGGACGACAGCCTCTGCGGCTTTGCCACTAACCCCGCCATCAATTTGGTGACAAGCTTTTTGATCATTGCGGGCGGTATCGGCTATATCGTGTGGTGGGATGTCCTCAGACTTGTGAGGAATCCGCGCGGTCAAAGAGGGCTGCGCCACCTGACCCTGCACAGCAAGATCGCCCTTGCCGCAACAGCAGTGCTGCTGGTGGGCGGCGCGGCGGCGATTTTCCTCTTTGAGTACAACAATCCGCTGACGATCGGCGGTATGTCTCTTTTTGATAAGCTGCAGGTGTCGCTGTTCCAATCTGTTACGACGAGAACGGCGGGCTTTGCAACTGTTCCTCAGCAGAATCTGACCAATGCGTCTTCTATCCTGTGCCTGCTTCTGATGTTTATCGGCGGTTCTCCGGTGGGTACTGCCGGCGGTGTCAAAACAGTTACGGTGGCGGTGCTGGCAGTGTCGGCACTGGCTACGATCCGGAATAAGAATGAAGTAACACTGTTTGACCGCAGCATTTCCAGACAGGCTGTCAACAAAGCGGTAGCGGTTACAGCAATGTCCTTTGCGATCATGTTTCTCTCCACACTGCTGCTCTCTGCTGTGACGGATCGGGATATGCTGGATATTCTCTATGAAACGGTCAGCGCTACCGCAACGGTCGGTCTGACCAGAGATTTGACACCGCATTTGAATCTGGCCGGTAAGGCAGTCGTGATTGGTACGATGTACCTGGGGCGTGTTGGCCCCATCTCGCTGGCATTGGCACTTAACAGCAGAAAGAAAAGTAACAATCTGATCAAAAACCCGACAGAAGAGATCAGTGTCGGGTAAAGGTGGTAACGATGAGTATGAAGAAAACTTACGCAGTATTCGGTCTTGGAAGATACGGCCGCGCCGTGGCAAAGGAACTGGCGGCAAACGGGGCGGAAGTCATTGCTGTGGACACGGATGAAAACATTGTCAATGCCGCTGCGGGGGAATTGCCCATCTGCAAGTGTGCGGATATTACCGACCCGGAAGTGATCGTGCAGCTTGGTATTCCCAATGTAGACACTGTGATCGTTGCCATGGCGGGCAATCTTGAGGCAAGTGTTATGGCTGTGACGCTGTGCAAGGAACTTGGTGTCAAGACGGTCATTGCCAAGTGCGCCAATGAAATGCACCAGAAGATCCTGACGCGCGTGGGTGCAGATCAGGTGGTATTTCCCGAAAATGAATCGGGCATTCGCCTTGCAAAGAATCTGCTCAGCTCCGGCTTTGTGGATATGATCTCCCTTTCCAAAAATGTATCTGTGGTCGAACTGGATGTTCGCGACGAGTGGGCAGGCCGCAGCCTTATTGAGCTGAATCTTCGCAAAAAGTATTCTCTCAATGTGGTTGCGATCCGCAGGGGCGAGTCCGTTTCGGCGGATATCAATCCCGAGGAGAAGCTGGATCAGAGTATGGCGCTGATCGTGATCGCCAACACGGAAAAACTGGCGAAATTGAAGTAAGCGGTACACAAAGAACAGGGAATGTTTTAAGATAAGAAGGAGAGCGTCTATGCGCAAGATACAAGCTGCTATCCACCCCGACGATGATCTGCACTACAACAAATTCGGTCTTACCCGCAATAAGGTAGAGGTGTGGGAGGACGGTATGCGTACCGACGGCAGCCGCGGTACTTATGAGTGGTGGTACTTCGACTCAAGTTACCCCTGCGGCACGAAGCTGATCATCTTCTTCTTTTCCAAGTCCCCCATTGAGGTGGATGGGCCCATCAAGCCTATGGCCACCATGGAGCTGACCCTGCCTGACGGACGAAAATTCGAAGAGCAGGTCGATGCTACCATCGAAGAGAGCTTCTACAGCAAGGAAAAGTGCGACATTACCATTGGTGAGTGTCACATGGATGGCGACTTGAAACAGTACAATATCGTATTCAAGGGCAAGACTATGTCTGCAACCGTAAGGCTCACCAACACAGTGCCCGCATGGCGAAGCCAGTGCGGCCCGATCCTGTTCGGCAATAAGGAAGAGTATTACTTCAACTGGCTGCCCGCCACCCCGGAGGGCGCAGCTGTTGCGGATGTTGTCTATCCCGAGGGAAATCTGCACCTTGAAGGCAGCGGCTACCACGATCACAACTGGGGCAACCTCTCCATGCTGAAGCTGATGCACCACTGGTACTGGGGTAGAGCCAAAATCGGAGAGTATAAGGTCATCTCCTCCTGGATCACCGCCGAGAAGAAGTACGGCTATAAGGAGTTTGATGTGTTCATGCTGGCCAAGGGCGGCGAGATTCTGGGGGATAATGCAAACCATACCCTGAAATTCCTGCCGGAGGGCGAATATATCGATGCTCACACCGGAAAGCCTGTGTACAACAAGGTGGTGTATGAGTACGAAACTCCCGCGGGAGAGAACTACCGCATTACATACGACCGCAAGGGCGATATCTCCCGGCAGAACTTTATCGACCTTCTGCCCGGTGTGGTGCGGCTGGCGGCGAAGCTGGTGGGATTTGAAGGATCTTACCTTCGCTTTGAGGGCAGCGCCACAGTGGAAAGGCTGGAAAATGGTGCGGCGGTGGAATCCGCCACCGAGAATTCCGCTGTGTGGGAACTGATGTACTTCGGCAAAGCCGGAGCGGATAAAAAGTAAAAAAACGCATGCAGCCCCCTTGTCCAAACTGGACAAGGGGGCTGCTGATATATTACCTTATCTGGAAAACACGATCTTCTCGCTGTTGAACATTCTGGCGAGGATCACAATGCCGAGAATGGTCAGAGCGCCGTTGACTGCCACGGTGACGGCTACATGGATGGGCTGTGCACTGAAGGAGAACACGCCCAGCATACACTGCACGCTGTTATAGATGGGGATGCAGTAGTGGAGAAGGTTTTCGCTGGCGCTGCCGCCAAACATGGCGGAGGCGCCGGTGAGAGTCACCACCAGCATCAGCGGAGTACCGTAGGTCTGCGCCTCTTTCACGGTCTTGGCGTAAGCGGACAGTAGGGAGATGACAGTGACCAGCAGCAGCACTGTGGAGAGGATCACCGCTGCCAGCAGAAGATAGTCTTTCGCACCGTAGATATTGGTATTCACCCCGTCCATCACACCGCCCATCAGCTTGGGCAGAGCGAGAATGGTACCGATGGCGCTGGAGGAGCCGGACAGCAGAGCAACGGTTGCCAGCGCCAAAATTTTGCCGATGGCAATGTGACTGCGGCGGATAGGCGTGATCAGCATGGTGGCGATGGTACCGCGCTCCTTCTCACCGGCGATGGATTCAGGCGCCACGGAGGCGCAGCCGGAGTAGAGGAACATCATGAGCAGCATGGGCATCATGGAGGAGAAGAGAAGACCTGCGGTATCCTCCTCGCTGGCAAGGTCGTAGTTCTCGCCGGCGGTATTCACATCAAACTTGTTGGCAAGCGCGCTCTCGTAGGCGTTCAGCAGGGCGAGCAGGGTGCTGTAAGTGGTCTGAGAGGTGGTGGAGGCGGAGTTGTAGTAGAGCTGTACATGGGGGGCAGGGGTTCCGGCGGTACTGTCGAAAGCAGCCACGGCGGCATCGAAATCCGCGGGAAACACGGCGACCAGATCGATGTTCTGCGAGGCGACCAGTTCCTGCAGGGAGGAGACTTGCCCTGCGGTAATGGGGATCAGCTCCATGCCGGCACTTTCCGCCAGAGCGGCAACGGTTTCGGGCAGTTCTACCACGTAAGCGGTGGGGATGAAATCCTCGTCGGTGCTGAGCATATCGCCCATGGCATCACCCATGACGCTGTAGAGGACATAGATCAGGATACCGGGCATCAGGATGCTGATCATCATGCGGCGGTCGCCAAAGAAACGCGCCAGCTCTTTTTTCATAATGGTGAACACTGCGTTTTTCATGCGTCCTCACCTACCGTTTCCTTGTAGAGGTCGAAGAAGCGATCCTCCAGTGTTTTTCCGTTCTTTACCTGCTCCAAGGTGTCGCAGATGACCATCTTACCGTCGATGATCACACCGACACGGTCGCAAAGTTTTTCGATCAGGCTGAAGATATGGGTGGACACAATGATGGTCTTGCCCTGCTGCTTCAGCTCCTGCAGGAAGTCGGTGACTACCTTGGCGGTGAGAACATCCAGTCCGTTGGTGGGCTCATCGAAAATGATGATATCCGGATCGTGGACGATGGATACCACCAGTGAGGTCTTCTGCTTCATACCGGTGGAGAGGTTGGCCACCTTCACCTCTGCGAAGCGGTCAATGCCAAACCGGGAGAACAGCTGCTGCTTACGTCTGTCCCGGATCTCGGCGGGAACATTGTGCAGCTCGGAGAAGAAGTCGAAGAGATAGTTGGGCGTAAAGAACTCCTCCAGCTTCAGCTCGCTGGTGAGAAAGCCGATGGACTTGCGAACCTCGGCGGGGTCCTTTACAACACTGACGCCGTTCAGCAGAGCATCGCCGCTGTCGGGGCGGATGAGAGTGGCGAGCATACGCAGGGTCGTGGTCTTGCCGGCACCGTTGGGGCCCAAAAGGCCGAAGATCTCGCCGCGATATGCGGTGAAGCTGAGATCGTCCACCGCAACACGCACTTTCTCGCTGGTTTTTTCCAACTGCTGCTGCTTTTTGGATAGGTGAAAGGTCTTTTTTAATCCGTGGACCTGAAGAATTTCGTGCATAGGATCCTCCTTGTCGATTTTTTGTATTAGCGCGCGAAATTTCAACCCCAGGGGGGGCTTACATCGCTGCTGATTACCGTTTATAATGAGCAGGAACAAGTTCCCCGACATTTATTTATTATATACTGCTTTCGGGAAAAAGGAAAGGACTATCATAATGAATTGCAAGAAGATCGCAGCACTTTTTCTGAGCGCGGCAGCGCTGCTGAGTGTGATCACCGGCTGCGGCGCCGGGGAGACAAGAGATACCGACACGGTGGTGATCGCCATCGGTACCGAGCCGGATACACTGGATCCCACACAGGGCTGGGGACACGGCAACGCCCCTATTGTGCAGAGCACACTGGTGCGGTATACCGCGCAGCTGACCTTTGAAAATGATCTGGCAACCGGCTATACCCTGTCTGAGGACGGACTCACCTGGACCTTCACCATCCGCGACGATGCCTATTTCACCGATGGTGTGAAGGTCACTGCCGCTGATGTGGCCTTTACACTGGAAACCGCCAAAGCTTCTCAGGGCTCCGTTGACCTCACCTATATGGAGCGCGCGGTAGCCGAGGATGAACACACAGTGGTCGTCACACTGTCCCGTCCTACATCTATTTTTCTGAACACACTGGCATCTGTGGGTATCGTTCCCAAGCATGCTTATGATGAAAACTACGGCAGCAACCCCATCGGCTCCGGTCCCTATAAATTTGTGGAGTGGAGAAAGCAGGAGCAGATCGTATTCGTGGCCAATGAAAATTACTACGGCGGCGCGCCTGCCATCAAAAATGTGGTCGTGGTGTTTATGTCTGAGGATGCCGCGCTGGCTGCTGTGCAGTCCGGTAAGGTGGATGTGGCCTACACCTCCGCCACGTTGGGAACCACAAAGGTGAAGGGTTACTCCGTGGTGAGTCTGCCTTCCGCTGACAACCGGGGCTTTACGCTGCCTGTTCTCCCCAATGAGGGTAAGACAACGGAGAGCGGCGCGCCCATCGGCAACAATGTTACCTGCCATATTGAGATACGCCGGGCCATCGCCTATGCCATCGACCGCCAGCTGATCGCGGACATGGTGCTCAACGGTTTTGGCCGCCCCGCTTATTCTGAAAATGACGGTATGCCCTGGAACAACCCCGATGTCAGGATCGACACCGATGTGGAGTATGCCAAAAAGCTGCTGGCTGATGCCGGATGGGTGGATACCGACGGCGACGGTATCGTGGAGAAGAACGGCGTGAAGGCAGAATTCCGCTGTGTCTATCCCTCCGGTGATTCCGTCCGCCAGGCGGTGGGCATGGCTGCTGCGGAGCAGCTGCTGGCCATCGGTATCAAGATCAATATTGAGGGCATGAGCTGGGACGAGATCATGCATGTTATGTTCTCCGAAGCTGTTCTGATGGGCTGGGGTTCCTCCATTCCCAATGAAACTTATTATCTTTACCGCAGCGAGAGCGCGCTGCTGGATGACTTCTACAATCCCGAAGGCTACATGAGCGAGACTACGGATGCGTATCTGAACGCAGCCCTGCAGGCGATGACTCCCGAGGAGGCAAACCGCTACTGGCAGCTTGTCCAGTGGGACGGCACCACCGGTACCGCCATGAAGGGTGAGTGCCCCTGGGTGTGGATCGTCAATCTGGACCATGTGACCTATGTGCGCGATGGCCTGTCCATCGGTGATCAACCGATCCACGGCCACGGTCATGGCTTGCCGCTGATCCAGAATCTGCAGGATTGGCGCTGGACAAATTAAGAACATTGGCAGGCATGGCGGAGAAAAAATTTCTCCGCCATGCGCCGCCGTTTTCGGGGACTGTGAGAAGGTGGCATCCGGAAACGGCAGAAAGAGAGAAACAGTATGGTTAAAGGCATTTTTGCGCGGCTGGGCCGCACAATGCTCACCTATGGTGTAAAAATTGTATCGCTGCTGCTGGCGGTAAGCATCGTGTCATTTGTGCTGGCAAGTATTTCGCCTGTTGACCCGGTGCAGCAGTATATCCTCAGTCTTGGTACTGCTATCTCCCCCGAACAGCGGTTGGAGATCGAAGAATACTGGGGAGTCAATGAGCCGCCGGTGGAGCGGTATTTTAACTGGCTTGGCGAACTGCTGCAGGGAAACTGGGGCACATCTACTCTGTACCGCCGCCCTGTGATCGAGATCATCGCTGAGAGGTTTATCAATTCGCTGGCGTTGATGATCTGCGCGTGGGTGCTGTCCGGTGTGATCGGATTCGGTTTAGGCTGCCTGATGGGCATGTATCGTGACCGCTGGCCGGACAAGATCATCAAGCGTATCTGTTATCTGCTGTCTTCTGTACCGACTTTTTGGCTGGGGCTTGTGCTGCTGCTGGTGTTTGCCGTGTGGCTGCGCTGGTTCCCCATCGGTTTTTCCGGCCCAATCGGCGTGCTGCAGGAGGATGTGACGCTGTGGCAGCGGCTGCACCATCTGGCGCTGCCGGCTTTTACGTTGAGCTTGATGTCGTTTGCCAATATCGCGCTGCATACCCGCCAGAAACTTGTGGATGTACTGAGCAGTGAATATGTTCTCTTTGCCCGGGCGAGGGGAGAGGGAAAATGGTCTGTTCTGCGCCGCCACGGTTTGAGGAATATTCTGCTGCCGGCGCTGACACTGCAGTTTGCATCCTTTGCCGAGTTGTTCGGCGGATCGGTGATGGCGGAAAATGTATTCAGCTATCCGGGACTTGGCAGCGCGGCGGCACAGGCCGGACTTTCCTGTGATGTGTCGCTGCTGCTGGGCGTGGCGCTGTTCTCTGCGCTGTTTGTCTGTGTTGGCAACATGATCGCAAACCTTCTCTATGGAATCGTAGATCCTCAGCTGCGGGAGGTGGGAGAATGAAGAAAATAAATCGACGCACCCGTGTGCTGATCCTCACCGTTCTGTCGGCGCTGCTGCTGATTGCGGTGTACGCTTTCGGCGTTCTCATTCCCGAGGAGGCTTATGCCCCCAGCCTGATGGAGATCCGTCAAGCACCCAGCCTTGCCCATCCCTTTGGAACAGACTCGCTGGGACGTGATCTGTTGATGCGCACCCTCAAGGGTATGTCTATCAGTATGACGGTAGGACTGGCGGCATCCTGCATCAGCGCGGTGATCGCGGTGCTGGTCGGCATTGCGGCCGCTACCGGATCCAAGCGGGTGGACGCGGTCATCAACTGGGTCATTGATCTGGTGATGGGTGTTCCTCATACAATTTTGGTTATTCTCATTTCCTTTGCTATGGGCAGAGGACTCAAGGGCCTTCTGATCGGTATTGCCGCTACCCACTGGTGCAGCCTGGCCCGTTTGATCCGCGGTGAGGTCATGCAGCTGCGCAATCAGCAGTATGTGGCGGTATCCCGCCGTTTGGGTAAAAGCAGCGGATGGATTTTGGTCAACCACCTTCTGCCTCATCTGGTGCCGCAGTTTTTTGTGGGACTGGTGCTGATGTTTCCTCATGCCATTCTGCATGAGGCATCTGTGTCCTTTCTGGGTTACGGACTTCCCCCTGAACAGCCCGCCATCGGTATTATCCTTTCGGAGAGCATGAAGTATATCTCCTCGGGTATGTGGTGGCCGGCGGTGTTTCCAGGGCTTATCATGGTGCTGACGGTTCTTCTGGTGGATCGGCTGGGAGATAATCTCAGAATGATCCTGGATCCCTACAGCGCGCAGGAGTGAGGAGGGAACTATGGAACAAAAAAAGGAAACTTTGCTGGAGATCCATGATCTCTCCGTATCGTTCCGTATGTATGACGGGGCGCTGGAACAAAAGGACCTGCAGGTCATTTCTGATCTGCATCTGACGGTGCGCCCCGGTGAGATCGTGGCGGTGGCAGGATCTTCCGGCTCGGGAAAGAGTCTGCTGGCATCCGCAATTTTGGGCATTCTGCCCGGTAATGCCACAGTGCGGGGACATCTGCATTATAAAGGTAAGGATCTTACTCCTGAACTGCAGGAGCAGCTGCGCGGCAGCGAGATCGCATTGGTGCCCCAAAGCGTCGCTTTTTTGGATCCGCTGATGCGGGTGGGGCGGCAGGCGGACGGACACAAAAAGCCCTATCCCACAGAAAAGCGAAGAGGTCTGTTTAAGCGGTTTGGTCTGCCGGAGCAAACGGAAAAGCTCTATCCCTTTCAGCTGTCCGGCGGTATGGCGCGGCGCGTGCTGGTATCCACCGCGCTGATCGGGAATGCGGAGCTGATCATCGCTGATGAACCTACACCGGGTATGAGTCTTGATCAGGCGCTGGAAGCACTGCGGATGTTCCGGGATCTGGCGGACGAGGGTAAGGCTGTGATCCTGATCACCCATGATATTGACCTTGCCTTTGAATTTGCTGACCGCGTGGCAGTATTCTACGCAGGCACAACAGTGGAAATCGCGCCTACGGCAGATTTCAAGGCTGGGCCGGATGCGCTGCGTCATCCCTACAGTAAGGCGCTGTGGCGTGCGCTGCCCCAAAACGGTTTTCAGGCGATCGATGGCTTTCAGCCGTATGCGGGCAATCTGCCTGCGGGTTGTCTGTTTGCGCCCCGCTGCCCCTATGCCACCGAGGAATGCCTTGCACAGACGCCGCCGGTGCGGAATGTGCGCGGCGGAGAAGTGAGGTGTATCCATGCCACTTGAAGCAAAACATGTCAGTTTCCGTTATGACAGAAAACGTCCCTGGGTCCTGGAAAATTGCAGTTTAAGTGTGGAACGCGGTGAGCGCCTTGCACTGTTTGCGCCCAGTGGCTTTGGAAAAACAACACTCTCCATGCTGCTCTCGGGCTACCTGCAGCCTACTGAGGGTGAGATCCTGCTGGATGGCAAACCGTTGCCCGATAAGGGCATTTGCCCTGTGCAGCTCATTTATCAGCATCCGGAAAAAGCGATCAATCCCCGATGGCGGCTGAGAAAGGTGCTGGAGGAAAGTGGTGAGCTGCGGGAGGATATGCTGGAGGCCTTCGGTATTGAGAAGGCATGGCTGGATCGGTTTCCGCGGGAACTGTCCGGCGGCGAGCTGCAGCGGTTTTGTGTGGCCCGTGCACTGATGAGCGGCGCGGACTTTCTGATCTGCGATGAGATCAGCACCATGCTGGATGTGATCACACAGGCGCAGATCTGGACTGCTGTGCTGGATGAGGCGGAGCGGCGGAATATGGGCATTATTGCCGTAACGCACAACCTGCACCTGGCGCGAAGGATCGCGGACCGGGTGTATGATCTCTCCAAGGGAAGATATTTGGATCTTGTGGAAGAATAATAAAGAGGATCTGCACAGCGTGAAATGCTGTGCAGATCCTATTTTGTGCGGTGGTAACTTGGAGTTTATGGGGGAGGTAGGTTAGCATAATCTCAAGCCTCCCTCTGACGAGGGAGGTGGGTCGCCGCAGGCG
>JAZLEB010000164.1:0-5207 GCA_045615065.1 Candidatus Pelethomonas sp.
AGTCTCGCTTCGCTCGACAGCCTGCGGCCCTGGTCGCAATCATAGATTGCTCCCCGCTTTGGCTACAAACAGTCCACCGGACTGTTTGCTTTACGCGTCGCGCCCTCGTCAGAGGGAGCCTTGCATACTGCGGTGCAAACATCCCCGATAAACTCCAATTTCTCTCTTCCACCCACAAGCAGTACACGCCCGGGGATGTCTTCGCGACCCCCGGGCGTATAAAAATATTACTGATCGATCTCCACCTGCTGCAGCTCACGCAGACAGTTCAGGCAGATGTTTTTTTCGCGAAACACACCGATTTCCTTGGTTCCATCACAGAAAATGCAGGCCGGACTGTACTTCCTCAGCACCACCTGATCCCCATCCACTGCAATCTCAAGGTCATCCTTATCTCCGATCCCCAGTGTTTTACGCAATTCCACAGGCAAGACAATACGTCCCAATTTGTCAACCTTTCGAACAATACCGATAGACTTCATACAGTGCCCTCCTTTGTAGGTATTTCTTCCCAATATCACTATATCACATTAAACCGTTAAATAGCAACATATTTTTTATATTCTATAAAATTCTTGTGCATGCGTTCCGCTGCCGCCGGTATACATATAGAGAGGACGACCACCGCCGGTCATCCAACTACTGTGTAAGGAGAGATTTTGTATGGCAATGGCTTTTATATGGACGGGTATGGTGGTGACCTCTCTTGTATTTGGCATACTTTTCGGCACCATCAGCGAAGTCGGTGACGCCGCATTGGAGGGTGCCGCTGCCGCGGTTGAAATGTGCATCTCCATGGCCGGAATCATGTGTCTGTGGAACGGTATCATGTCACTGATGCGCTCTTGCGGCCTTACGGAAGGCTTAAACCGCCTGTTTCGTCCTATTCTTGCCCGATTATTTCCCCAGGCATCCCGCGACAAGGAAACTCTTGCCGCCCTCTCCGGAAATGTATCCTGCAATTTGCTTGGACTTGGGAATGCAGCTACCCCACTCGGAATTCAAGCCTCCCGACGCATGGCGCAGGGCTGCGGCGGTGTTGCCAGCAATGAGCTTTGTACTCTTGTTGTACTGAATACCGCATCTATACAGCTCCTTCCCACCACCGTGGCAGGTGTTCGCTCCGCGTTAGGTTCCGCCGCACCCTTCGATATTCTGCCCGCCGTATGGCTTTCATCCGTTTTCTCCGTTGCGGCAGGTCTTTTTTGCGCTGGATTCTTATCCCGATTTACCCGCTGAAGGACATTCTCTATGAATATTTCAGCTTATCTGATCCCTGTTCTCCTGTCAGCCACCGCATTGTTTGCCCTGTGTAAGCATGTGGATGTCTACGGTGAACTGACCGCCGGCGCGAAAGAGGGACTTTCTGTCCTAATGCGGATCCTCCCCTCTTTGGTTGGCCTGATGACGGCAGTGTATATGCTGCGCGCCTCCGGCGCATTGGAGGCGTTCACCCACTTCCTGTCGCCCTTTTTTTCGTGGTTGGGTATTCCTCCCGAAACCGCCCCGTTGCTTTTGATCCGTCCGGTCAGCGGCAGTGCCGCGCTGGCAGTAGGCAGTGAGCTGATGGCAGAGCATGGGCCGGACTCCTACATCGGCCGTATCGCCGCCGTAATGCTTGGCAGCAGCGAAACAACTTTCTATACCATTGCTGTGTATTTTGGCAGTGCCGGCATCCGTAAGACCCGCCACGCCATTCCCTCAGCGCTGATCGCCGATTTTGTCTGCTTTGTTTCCGCCGCTCTTGCAGTTCGTCTGTTCTTTACTTGATTTTTTACATTAAAGGTCGGTGTATTATTCAAATTGATTGCATCTTCTCGCTTTTTGTCCCGTATTTGCGCAATTTCCTCGCAGAAAATCGTGAATTCCCCTTGCATTTTCCATGTGGATATGGTATTATAACTACCTGTGAAATGGATATCCGTGCGTTTTTCGCACTGCCATCAAAATTTTGGAGGTTACACAACATGGAAATCGCAGTCATCATTATTACTATTCTTCAGCTCTTCTGCGGTCTGGTGGTCTGCCTGGCCGTTCTGTTCCAGTCCGGCAAGAACTCCGGTCTGTCCGACAGCATCGGTGGAACCAAGGCTGATACTTTCCTGTCCCGTGGCAATGCCCGCAGCTTCGATGCTAAGCTGGCTATGGCTACCAAGTGGATTGGTGCCGCATTCATCGTTCTGACCATGGTTCTGAACGTTCTGCATGCCATCGGCTAATGCTTTTGCACCGGAAATTAATTTATACTTTGTACACAAAAGAACGCGCCTCGCTCAATGCGAGGCGCGTTCTTTTGCTGCATGCGGATCACTCCACACCGAATTGTCACCGTGCGGACTGTTCCTCCTGTGCGATCATATGCAGAATTGCAGAAAACTCCTTGGATTTCGATTCCAGCAAACCATGCGTTGTATCCTTCATTATATAGTGCTTTTTTCTCGGCGCATGAATTTTATCGAAGTATTCCCCTGCAATGATGTAATTTGTCTGATAATCCTTATCTCCGTTTATCATGTAAACCGGAACCTGATAATCCACTTTCTCCAATAAGGATAATTTGCAA
Source organism: Candidatus Pelethomonas sp. (assembly GCA_045615065.1). Taxonomy (GTDB): domain Bacteria; phylum Bacillota; class Clostridia; order Oscillospirales; family Oscillospiraceae; genus Pelethomonas. Next base: position 2,564 of record JAZLEB010000164.1, read on the forward strand.
AACTCATCTGACGCAGTAAACGCATCGTATACCGCGAAATCAGTTTTGATGTATTGATAATAGTCACGCAGCGAATAATACGGATTAAATAGTATCGCCGCCGTTACGTTATAATCTGTTCCTGCCGCGAATATATGATAGCCGTATTTTTTCATGATTGCATTTCGCGCCTCGTAATACGACTTCGAGTAATCTCCAACCGTCAATTGTTCAAGAAGTCTTATTCCCGCATCTTCATTTCCTACCCAATTCCGTGCTTCTTCCTTAAATGCAGCTTCATTTTTCTCAAAATCAACCAATTGCCCAGTCCCAATATAGCAGTCATAGTATTCCGGATACACAGATATAAGACTACATCCCAAATAGGTTCCCCATGAATGTCCAAGAATTGTGATTTTATCCCTCCCAAGATAGCTTCGGATAAACTTCGTCATTTCCAATCCGTCGCTGATCATCAAGTCCTTTGTGAGCATTGTCGAATTCTGCGATTCGGAGTAACTTTTTCCGCAGTTTCTCTGATCCCATGTAACAACCGTATATACATCCGCCCATTTTCTTGTGAATGCATAGTCATAGCTGCTCGTAGATACTCCGGGACCTCCGTGTAAATACAATAAAACTGGATTACGCACATCTTTTCCGTATATGCTGATCCATTGCTTCGTCCCGTTGATATCAACAAATAAGGACTCGTTGATCCCTCCTGGCGGCACTCTTTTATTGATCTGCCGAATGACCAACCGTATGACGACCGCAACTATCGCAACGAGCGCAAGCACCATAATGAACCACTTCAGCATACCAAGAAAATCCATGATCAGTGTCTCCTTTATACATGTCGGACTTTGTTCTCATTTTATCATACTGTGCATTACCTTTCAACCGCAGTGTATCACTGTATACTCTTCGCACTACATCAAACCGCAACGCAGCCGCAAGGTATAAACAGCCTTCCTCTCAACGGCTGCGTTGTCAGTTCACTGAGCCATCCTTTCTAGCAAATTGGCCTTACACGCTCCGGTGTGGCATACAGCACACCCCGCTCTGCCGTCACACCGTAAATACGAAACAACTCCTCTACCGTGACGAACACATACCCCTGCGGCTGCAGCTGATCTATAATTTTCAGCGCTGCCTCCACACTGCTGGGATAAAAGTCGTGCAAAAGAATGATATCTCCTGCCTTTATCTGATCTACCACTAATGCTGTCACCTTTTCTGCGTCAAGAAATTTCCAATCCTCCGGATCCAGTGACCAATAAATCATTGGTGTTCCTGCCAGCTTCGCTTTTGCACTGTCGATCAATCCGTAGGGCGGTCTCACCCAGTATTCTCCCTCACCAAGAATATTTTCCAGTATCACCTTGTTCTTGCTGATCTCTTGAATCGCAGTACTTTCGTCTGCCGTTTGCAGTCTGACATGGGAATATGTGTGGTTACCTACCTGATGCCCTTCCTCCTTCATTCGCTTGACAAGACATTCATTACCTGTGCATTGGATCTGTGTGCCGATCACAAAGAAGGTCGCCTGCGCGCCCCTTTCTCTCAGTCCATCCAGTAGTCTTCCGGTTGTTTCAGATCGCGGACCGTCGTCAAACGTCAGCGCGACATATTTCGTTCCCTCAGCAATTGCGCTTCTTGTTGCATCATCCAGCTGATCCCATATATCTTCCGGAATTTCTCCAGCTGTCTCAACCTGCCCGGAGAATTCCTCCGGTATCATTGGTTCATCACAACCTGGCAGAAGCAAACAACTTAATAACAGCGCGTAATATATAGACAAATAATTGCGTTTCGTATTTATCACCTCATCTGTTTTTGCTTTAGTATCTTCAAACCGAGGTAATTTATCCTGTATCAAAACAAGAAAAAGCCCTTTCGTATGTGTAGTACTCCACACACGAAAGGGCTTTTCATTTTATTGATTTGCTGAGATCAGCGGTCTTATCAGACCAGCTCGATCATAGCGGTCTCTGCAGCATCGCCGCGGCGAACGCCGGTGCGGGTGATGCGGGTGTAACCGCCGTTGCGCTCAGCATAGTTGGGAGCGATCTCCTTGAAGATCTTCTTGACCACATCCTCACGGGTGATGAAGGCCATAGCCTGACGATAAGCTGCCAGGTCGCCCTTCTTACCCAGGGTGATCATCTTCTCAGCCAGAGGACGAATCTCCTTGCAGCGGGTGATGGTGGTCTCCATCTTACCGTTGTCCAGGAAATCGGTCACCTGCTGACGGAGCATCGCGGTACGCTGGTCGGTAGTCTTACCGAGCTTACGAGTTCCGGGCATTGTAGGTTTCCTCCTTATAAGGCTTTTGTCCTCCTGCCGTTTGCGGCAGGTATGATCCGATTTGGACCCTCACCGCCTTAGGCGGTGGGGCAGGTATCGGTCAATTGTTGTTGTCTTCGTCGGCCAGAGACAGGCCCATCATAGCCAGCTTGTTGATAACCTCTTCCAGGGACTTGCGGCCCAGGTTACGAACCTTCATCATCTCGTCTTCGGTCTTGGAAATCAAGTCCTCAACGGTGTTGATGTTGGCGCGCTTGAGGCAGTTGAAGCTGCGCACGCTCAGATCCAGCTCTTCGATGGTCAGTTCCAGGACCTTGTTACGCTGGTTCTCGGTCTTCTCGATAACGGTGGACTT
>JAZLEB010000165.1:0-4769 GCA_045615065.1 Candidatus Pelethomonas sp.
GCAGCGACCTCGGACTCTGCCTGCAGGAAGCAACCGCCGATCTTGGGCAGATGCAGGGACAGATACTCGGGGATCTCGTTCTGCGGGGTGATGGGGTAACCAAAGAAATACTTACAGCCTGCTCGAATGGCAGCTTCGGCAACTGCTTCGTTGCCTTTCCAAAGTTCCTTTGCCATAGCTCCTCCTTACAGTTTCTCCACAGTGATGATGGAATCGGGGCAGATCTTAGCGCAGCTTGCGCAGGCGACACACTTCTCCATGTCCTCCTCGCGCACCGTTGCGGGATGATAGCCCTTGCGATTGGTGCTCGCCTCATCCATTACGATGATGTGCTTGGGGCAGACCAGGGCGCAAAGCTCGCAGCCCTTACATCTGTCCTGACGGAATGTTACTCTTCCTGCCATGAATCATTATCCTCCTCACAATTTGTGATTTCCCACGGTTTTTTCATATAGATATCCATCGGGAATACCGGCTCAGAGAGCTTCTCCCGCAGAGCGGGGGCGAATCTCTTATGAGCCGCATGGCATACAACGGGAAGCCCTGTTTTCTCAGACAGGGCGCGGGCCAGTTCGGCACCCTTGAGGACTTCCTCAGGGGTGGTCAGGCCGCAAAGATGGGTGTTGTTGACGATACCCGTCACCTTCTGCAGGCACTCTCTTTCGATGCCCTGCAGATATTCAAGTGCGGTGTCAACAGTGGCGGTCTCGGGGCGGTTTGCGTTCAGCACGAACCAAAGGTCAAAGTCCAGCTTATCCAGCTGAGGCTTGAACCGTGCCAGCACACGCGCGCCGATGGGGTCGCCGCCGATATCCAGAACACCGTGAAGTTCCTTGTTCTGGAAAATGGACAACACCGCCGGATTGATGGCGGGAATATCCGCCACGCCGCCGCAGGAGGTGACGATCGTTTCAACGCCGGCCTTCTGCATAGTTTCGGTCTGCTCGTAGGAGCGGAAGTAAGGGTTCACAATATCCATATCGGCCAGAGTGGTGTTCTGCACACCGTCCTTCGCCAGAGAGATCGCCCAGTTGACGGCAAATTCCGTCTTTCCGCTGCCGTAATGACCGGTAATGATCTGAATGCGCTTCATTAGTAAACCTGAGCCTCTTCCTCGCCCTTCAGGACACGGATACCGCCCTGAGCCAGAGCCTGCATCTCATCCTCACCGGGATAGACGGTGACGGGAGCGATGAAGGAGACATACTCGCTGATCCAGCTCATGAGCTCCTTATCGAAAGCGAAGCCGCCGGTCAGGATGATGGTGTCCACCTTACCCTTCAGGACAGCGCTTGCAGCGCCGATCTCCTTGGCGACCTGATAAGCAAAGCCGCGGTAAGCCAGCTCAGCCTGCTTGTCGCCATTCTTGACGCGCTCGCTGATCTCGATACCGCTGTTGGTGCCGGTATAGCCCTTCAGACCGCAGTCAAAGTTCAGATGCTGACGCAGCTCGTCAAAAGTCTTACCATACTTGCCGCTGTTTGCAAGACGCAGAACATCGAACACGGTGAGACCGCCGGAGCGCTCAGTGCTGTAAGGACCGTCGCCCTCCAGACCGTTGTTGACGTCGATAATGCGGCCCTTCTCGTGGGCGCCGACGCTGACACCGCCGCCCATATGGCAGACGATAACGTTCAGGCTGTCATAAGTAACACCCTTCTCCGCGGCATAGCGCTTGGCAACAGCCTTCTGGTTGAGGGCATGGAAAATAGGTCTGCGGGGATAGTCGGGATGACCGGACAGACGGGCCACATCCTGCATCTCATCGACCACAACAGGGTCAACGATGAAAGCGGGCTTGCCGATGCTGTTGGCCAGCTCATAGGCAAGAATGCCGCCCAGGTTGGAGGCGTGCTTGCCGTAAGTGCACTCGCTCAGATCCTTCACCATCTGCTCGTTGACGGCATAAGTACCGCCGGGGATGGGACGAACCAGACCGCCGCGGCCGATGATGGCGTCAAACTCGGTCAGCTCGATACCTTCCTCACGCAGTGCCTCAATGATAAAAGGCTTGCGGAATGCGGCATTCTGCTCCATGGTGACCACGCCGTCCATGTCGCCGGCATTGTGCTGCACGGTCTTGGAGAGCTTGCGCTCATCACCCTCGTACACAGCGACCTTGGTGGAAGTGGAACCGAAGTTCATCGCCAGAACCTTATAATTCTTCATGCGTAGTTTATTCCTTTCCGCCGCATATCAGCACTTTGATGTGCGGCATAAAAATCGCGGATACGGGGGATCAGTCCTTCTTGTTGGCTGCAACATACAGTGCCAGAGCGATGGAGTTGAGCTTTGCATCATCGCTGTCGGCACGGGAGGTAAGAACGATGGGAGCCTTGGCGCCCACGATCATACCGGCATTGCGGGCCTTGGCCAGGAAGACCAGGGACTTATACAGGGCGTTGCCGGTCTCGATAGCGGGAACCAGCAGGATATCGCTCTTACCGGCATCGGGATCGGTGATGCCCTTATGCTTGGCAGCCTCAACGCTCACAGCGTTGTCCAGAGCCAGGGGGCCCATCACGCGGCAGCCGGGAATACCGGCCTCAGCCAGCTCGGCAGCATCCAGAGTAGCCTGCATCTTGGGGTTGACCTTCTCCACAGCGCACAGCGCGGTGACGATGGGACGCTCATTGCCCAGTGCGTGAGCGACCTTGACAGCATTGCTGATGATGTGCTTCTTTGCCTCCACATCGGGAGCGATGTTCATAGCGGCATCGGTCACATACAGCAGGCGGTCCATACCGGGAACCTCAAACACGGCCACATGGGACAGAACGGGAGCCTCGCGCAGACCGATCTCCTTGTCCAGAACAGCCTTGAGGATCACAGAGGTATCCACCAGGCCCTTCATGAGAACATCGGCCTCACCGTCGCGCACCAGCTTGACAGCGGTACGGCAGGCTTCGGTCTTATCTTCCACATCGATGACCTTGTATTCCTGCAGGGGAATGTTATGCTGAGCGGCCAGAGCGGCGATCTCATCCGCAATACCGACCAGGATAGCCTTGGCAAGACCAAGCTTTCTTGCGTTTTCAACAGCAAGCAGAACTTCAGTATCCTGTGCAACGGCAACAGCCAGCGTACGGGCAGCACCGGCACACTCACTGCGCAGAGCATTCAGAGTTTGAATCATCGGCTTTCACTCCTTTTAGGTAGTATTTTTGCCCAAAATCTGCTTTGGGCAATGCCCAAATTAGTACAAGAGTAATTATATATGAAATCACCAAAAAGTCAATCAGCCAAAAAAAGAATGGCGGATTTCACAAATTACGGCTGTGTTTTTTTCCATCCACATCATCACGGCAAAGAGCACCGCCCAGACAGCGCGTTTAAAAGGCTCTGTCCGGGCGGTTTACTGCTGATTTTTATTATTTATTTAAGATTTCGGTTTCGCGGTTCCGGTTCACTACTAAAGTAACGGATGTGCCGCCAGCGGCAAGGTAACTGCGCAGCTGACTGAGCGGAATCGCGGTGACCAGAGTGGTGAGAACAGGATCGTCCGCAGAGCGGATCACCGTGTAGTTTTCAATATCCTGCGCCGCCACTTCGAGCACCAAGTTTGCAATCACAGGAGTGTACTGCAGCAGCGGAGTGATGTCACTGAGATGCTCATCGCTGATCTCCAGCTGCTCCAGTGTGCCAAGCGCGGGCAGATTCTCCAGAATATCGCCCGAGTCGTTCAGATCCACCAGGCGCTTCAGAGGAACCTCCTTCAGTTCGCTCAACCCGCGGCTGGCGCCGATACTCAGCGTTGTGAGATGAGGAGCGCCGGACAGCACAGACAGATCCGGAGTGTTCCACTGCGCATCATAAACATCCACGCGAAGTCCTGTCAGCGCAGGGAATGTAGCAACAGGCGCAAGATCCACCTCGCCGCGGCCGCCGACAGCCAGTTCCGTAAGCGATACGCAGCCGGCGAGGGGTGCAAGATCCACACTGCCATCGATCCAAAGCACCAGCATACCGAGATCAGGAAGCTGTGTCAGCGGGGTGAGGTCTTCGATCCGCCCCACATTCAGATCCAAACGGCGGAGTCCCTTAAGATTTGCCAGAGGAGCAAGATCCACGGCAGGCTGTTCCACGATATGAGCATCATCATACTTATCGTAATAAATATGAGGTGTGATAACGACATTGATCGATAGTCTCTGCAGATTGATACACTGAGCCAAAGGTGTAAGATCCAGCTTCTCATTGCTGCGGATCTGCACATTCAGTGTCAGACTCTCTACATCCACAGAAAAGCTCTGCTCACCGTAGGTGATCATGCCATTGCTGCTTTGGCCTGTGGTAACTGTGGTAGAGGGATCACGATTTACAGTGTCCGAGCCGCAGGCTGCAAGCAGCAGCATAAGCGCCGCCATCATCAGACACAGGCATTTTTTCAGATAATTCATATCGCACCTCCTGCAGGCAGATTTATTTTGAAAATTATAGCATATTTCTGCTTTTTTCGCAAGTCGCTTTCCCGCAAAAAGCAATGACCGCTCACTGCTCCCCGGAAACGCAAAAAAGCGAAGGCAAATTGCCTTCGCTTTCATGCGTATCGACTTGAATTACTCTGCCACAGTGGACTTGACGGTCTTGACCTGACGGCCATTGTAAGTACCGCACTCAGCACACATTCTGTGGGGCAGGCGCATCGCGCCGCACTTGGGGCATGCGACCAGACCGGGAACCTCCAGCTTCCAGTGGGAGCTGCGGCGCTTGTCACGTCTTGCCTTAGAAACTTTACCCTTGGGGACTGCCATGATGACACCTCCTAA
>JAZLEB010000166.1:0-9365 GCA_045615065.1 Candidatus Pelethomonas sp.
GAAGCCGATCGGCTTCGGGGCTTTTTTGAAAAATCAGTTCAAGGTGAACACACCGTTGGTCTCACGGAAGGATGCGCTGTAGAACGCGGTCATAGCACGGATCAGGTGATCGGTATCCTGAGAACCTGCAGTTTCAATGCAGGAGTGCATAGCCAGCTGAGCAAGACCGATATCCACGGTATTCATGGACAGGTGTGCGTTAGCAATGTTGCCAAGAGTGCTGCCGCCTGCTAGGTCGGAGCGGTTGGAGAAGTGCTGAACGGGAACGCCGGCTTTTTCACAAAGAGCCGTGAAGACTGCCTGTGCGGCGCCGTCGGTAGCATAACGAGTACCGTGCTTGATGACAACGCCGCCGTTCATCACGGGACGGTGGGTAGCGTCGGTATATTCAGGATGATTGGGGTGAACAGCATGAGCGTTGTCGGCGCTGACCAGGAAACTGTTGGCGACAGCGGTGCACTTGTCACGGCCAAGGGATACGCAGATGCGCTCGACAACATCACTCATCAAAGTACCGTCAGCGCCCTGCTTGGTGAGGCTGCCAACCTCCTCGTTGTCCATCAGGGCAAAGATGGGGAGACTGTTGCTGTCGGTGGCATCCATGAAGCCGCGGAAGCAGCCGTAAGCGCACTGCAGGTCATCCAGACTGGGGGCGGATACAAACTCGTTGTTCAGACCCCACACCAGACCCTGCTGACGGACACACAGGAACAGGTCGTGACCGAGAATGTCTTCTTCCTTGCAGCCGGCTGCCTCAGCAATGACAGAGCGCATGGTATTCTTGGCATCTCCCTGACCCATGAGGGGGATCGTGTCGCACTTAGCATCGTACTTGTAACCGTCGTTGGCGTTGCGGTTCATGTGGATAGCGACGTTGGGGATCATAAGCAGATCCTTGTCAACGTAAATGAGGCGAGTCTCAATGGCGTTTTCGGTGCGAACCAGAACACGGCCTGCTACAGTGAGGGGACGGTCAAACCAGGGGGCGCAGAGCATGCCGCCATAGCGCTCGGTGTTGATGCGGATATACTTGTCGGGGCCGCTCAGCTCTGCATTTTGCTTGATGCGGAAGCTGGGTGCATCGCTGTGGCTTGCGGAGATCATAAACCCGGCAAAATCAGCCTTGGGTACGCGGAATGCCAGCAGGGCGGAACCGTTGCGAGTGACAAAATACTTGCCGCCGGGCACAATGTCCCACTTTTCGCTCTCTGCGAGACGGGTATAACCGGCCTCGGTCAGCTCACGGCCGAGGTTTTCCACTGCGTGGAAACGACTGGGACTTGCGGAGATGAAAGAAAGCAGATTGTTCATGAGAGTCCTCCTGTATATGAATGAATTTAATAGAACCAAATATAGGCATGGTGGATCGTTTCGTCTCCTTCGCCACTTTGTACTTCGATTTGGTGCTTCCCGTCCTCGGTTATGCCGTAAAGGCAGCGAATTGCAGTTCCTTCCAGGATCTGCTTTCGATAGACGATCTCAACTGTGCCGGGAGTAGATCGGAAGAGTTCGTCCGGTAATGCTTCCAGCGCGTAGTCAAGGTAGCGGAGATTGTTGACGTGGTTGTAAGTGTCAAGATCAAGGCGGGAAACTGTTTTGCTGAATGTGACGCGAGCATCGGCTAAAGAAATGCCATTGGTTGCGATATCGTCTTCAAACAGACGTCGCTCGTTCAGGTCATATGCGCTGCGTACAAAATCATTTACGCGAGTGAGACGCTTCGTTGACGCATTGAGCAGGAACCAGCGGGAAGTAGCACGTGCAACAACTCTGTTGTTGCAGAACACTTCGAATTCGCGCTCAGAAGTAAATCCGTCCAAGGTCCTCGGCCATGTGTGAACGGTGAGCACACTGTTCCATTCGGGCCGCTCGATCAGTTCAAACTTCCAACCCATTAAAATCCAGCAGATGCCGGTTTTCTCAATGGTGCGGAAGCTGATGCCGCGAACATGGGAGGCTACCGCGGCGGCTTCCTGTAGAATGCGAAGGAGTCCTGCGTGGGACAGACAGCCATCCATGGCAACATCCGGATATGTGACGGTGGATTCGTAAGTAAAGTAGGGGATAGAGATCCCTCCCAGTCCGAAATTGGGACAGTTTGCGTGCAGCAAACTTCCAATTAATCATTTTACATCGAAATGCTGCATCTGTCAAACGATGAAGGAAGATATTTGTTTTCACCTTTCCTTGCGTTGAAATGGTCCTGTGCGATAAAACCCTTGCAAAACCAACTGTTTTTGGATATACTACCTGCAAGAAATCCTTTGGTTGATTATGCGAGGTATTATGGAAGAAAAAATTATTGCAGAAATGGAAAAGCCCCGTGATAGAGCGATCCTTGCGGGTTTGAACAGTCCTAAGCTCAGCCGCAGAGAAAATGCGGATGACAGTACATTGGAGGAACTTGCCGCTTTGGTGGAAACTGCCGGCGGTGAACCAATCGCAGTAGTTCTGCAGAATCGAGTAAGTCCGGAGCCGAGAACCTTCATCGGTGAAGGTAAAGTAGCCGAGATTCGTGAACTTGTGCAGAATGAGAAAGCGACCATGGTCATCTTTGATAATGACTTAAGCCCTTCACAGATGCGCGCGCTGACGGAAGATCTCGGCGTTCAGGTGCTGGATCGCAGCGGTCTGATTCTTGATATTTTTGCTCAGCGTGCCAAGACGAAGGAAGGCCGCCTGCAGGTGGAACTGGCGCAGTATCAGTATCTGCTGCCCCGCCTGATCGGTATGTGGACCCACCTTGAGCGCCAGGCAGGTACCAGCGGTAAGGGACCGATTGGTTCCCGCGGTCCCGGTGAGACCCAGCTTGAGACCGACCGCCGCCACGTTCACCGTAAGATCGATAAACTGAAAGAGGAACTGGAAGAAGTTCGCCGTGTGCGCGGTACACAGCGCAGCAGACGCATGAAAAATGAGGTTCCCGTAGTGGCTATTGTCGGTTATACGAATGCCGGCAAATCAACACTGCTGAATCAGTTGACGGATGCAGGTATACCTGCAAATAACCGCCTGTTTGATACATTGGATACTACCAGCCGTCTTTTGACAGTCAGCGACACCCTAGAGGTCGTGATCTCCGATACGGTCGGATTTATTCGCAAACTGCCTCATCAGCTGGTGGATGCCTTCAAGGCAACTCTTGAGGAATTGGAGTACGCAGACATGCTGCTGCATGTGATCGATATTTCCAACCCTGAGTGGAAAGAACAGGCACAGATCGTTGAAGAACTGATTGCTGAACTGGGTGCCGAAAAGACTCCCTGCCTGCGTGTATACAATAAATCTGACCTTTTCTGGGGTGAAGTTCGCCCTCACGGTGAGGATTCGGTCAATATTTCCGCTAAGACAGGTGAGGGTATTCCTGATCTGCTTGCCGCGATTGATCGAATGCTGGACAAGGGTACAAAAAGGGTAACGATCCATTTGCCCTACGATAAAGCAGGCCTTTTGGATATGCTTTATAAGGATGCCAAGGTCGAATCTGTTGAGTATGATGCTACTATTGATGTAGTGGCAGTATGCAATCCCCGTGCGATCGGTTCTGTGAAGGAATATATTGAGGGATGGGTAGAACCGAAGGAAGCCTGGGAGGATTGATATGGAGAGCTATATCGTTCCTTTCTGCGAGGCGGAAACCGAAATGGTGGAGAAGCGCTCCCGCTTTATCGGTCATATCTGGCGCATAGAGAGCGAGGAGCAGGCGAGGGCATATATCGATGCTACCAAGAAGAAGTACCACGACGCACGGCACAACTGCTGGTGCTACATCCTCAGAGATGGTAACATCCTGCGCTACAGTGACGATGGCGAGCCTCAGGGAACAGCCGGCCAGCCTATGCTGAATGTGTTTCTGCGTGAGGAAGTCACCAATGTATGCTGTGTTGTTACACGATATTTTGGTGGGATTTTGCTGGGTGCGGGCGGACTGACCCGTGCTTACGGTGGCACTGCGAAATTGGTGCTGAACGAGTCCGGAATCAGCAGGATGCGGCTATGGGCATCTCTTGCCGTACCTTGCAGCTATGCGATGTACGAGCGTATGAGGCTTACTGTTGAGCAGTGCGGCGGCATTGTTGCGGACACAGACTTCGGGACAGATGTGGTGCTCACTGTAACATTACCAGCCGAGGATGTTGACTCATTTTGTGCACAGGTTACGGAACTGACCGCAGGAACGGTGGAGCCGCTTCTGATGGAAAAGGTTTTCCAGGCAGGACCTCGCGAAAATGCCCGCTGAGTCGTGCGTTGATCATTCATTGAAAAAACAGGAAAAAGTACTTGACATAATTTGTCGCCTATGGTATTCTACTATGGCAATAAAGGGCGGTCCTCTGTCAATGGGTAGGCTAATGGGTTGCCTGCCTGTCAACTATATTGTTAAGAACGCCTATAAACTAGGAGGAAAATACCCATGGATCTCATCAAAGAACTGACTAAATCCCAGCTGAAGGAAATGCCTGCCGTTAACGTCGGTGATACCGTCAAGGTCCACGTTAAGGTCAAGGAAGGTGCTCGCGAGCGTATCCAGATTTTCGAGGGTACTGTTATCGCTAAGAAGCACGGTGGCATCGAGGAGACCATCACTGTTCGCCGTCTGTCCTATGGCGTCGGCGTGGAGAAGGTGTTCCCCATGCATTCTCCCACCATCGACAAGATCGAGGTCGTGCGTCACGGTATCGTCCGTCGTGCCAAGCTGTACTACCTGCGCAACCGCGTTGGTAAGGCTGCCAAGATCCGCGAGAAGCTCTAATCTGAAGCTGCAAAAAAGGTCTGCCGTACTTGGCAGACCTTTTTTTGTGCGGATATTATTTATCTGCCCCACAGAATAATATAATGGCGTGGCAAAGAATGCCTCTATTCTCAGATTTGGCTGTCGGTATAGTATTGCTTTTTATATAAGTCAACGAACTTGAAAATATGCTTTGAAACTACCGGCTTCTGAAAGTTGGAGTTGTTATTTTTACGAAAATGTGCTATCCTAATTAATTAGAGTAATACAAAGGAGTGCGATTATGTCTGAAGAGAAAAAGGACTTTAAGATCGAAACAGAATCTGATATTGAGGAGACTGAAATCGACAGTTCCGATGAGAAAGAAATAACAGAAAAAGAGTCTGACTCCGGATCCGGAAAGCTGGAAAATACCGTGTACGAGTGGGGAAGATGCCTTGTTACCGCTGTGGTGGGTGTTGTGCTGCTGTTCGTCTTTTGTGTGCGTATGATCGGTGTCAGCGGCGGATCCATGCAGAATACACTTTACACCGGTGACCGGGTGCTGATGCTCAACTCTGCGTTCTGCAAGTATGAGCAAGGCGATATTGTTGTGATCAATGCCTACAACAGTGTCCTGGATGATACCATCATTAAGCGCGTCATTGCTGTAGGCGGACAAACGGTTGATATTGACTTCCTGACCGGTACTGTCTATGTGGATGGTGATGCACTGGATGAGCCTTATATCAAGGAGCGTACCTACACAACAGAGGGTACGCAATTTCCGCTCACTTTGGCACCAGATGAAGTCTTTGTCATGGGTGATAACCGCAATGCCAGTACAGATAGCCGTAGTTCCATGCTGGGCGCTGTTAAGGTAGACTATATTCAGGGTGAGGCATTTTTCCTGCTGATTCCCGGCAAGACCGCGAGTACCGATAAAATGGATTGGAGTCGCTTTGGATTTATTGATTGACAGAGAGGAGGATCGGAATGGCTGAAATGGAAAATACCATGAATATTCAATGGTATCCGGGTCATATGACCAAAACACGGCGAATGATCGTGGATCAGATGAAGCACATGGATGCCGTATGCGAAATCCTGGATGCAAGAATCCCGATCTCCAGCCGTAATCCCGACGTGGAAGAGCTTACAGCGGGAAAACCCCGCCTTATTGTGCTTAACCGTGTTGATATGGCAGATCCCGAAGCAACCAAACAGTGGGCGGCTTATTTTAAAAAGCGCGGATTTGCTGTTATGGAAGCAAATGCGAAAGAAGGGCAGGGCACAAATCGTTTTCCTGCGGCTATTCGAGAACTTCTTTCCGATAAGATCGCTGCCTATACAGAAAAAGGTCAGGCAGGCAGAATGATCCGTGTGATGATTTTGGGTATTCCTAATGTTGGAAAATCCACATTCATCAATAAGGTTGCTAAGCGCAAAACCGCGAAAGCAGAGGATCGCCCCGGTGTTACCCGTACCAAACAGTGGGTGCCTGTGGACCAGAGCTTAGAACTTTTGGATACTCCCGGTATCCTTTGGCCCAAATTTGAGGACCAAAACGTAGGAATGAATTTGGCATATACCGGTGCAGTGCGTGATGAGATCATTGATATTGAAACTTTGGCATGCCATCTGATGTCCTATCTTGGCAAGCACTATCCTAAAGCACTTATGGAGCGCTATAAGATTGAAGTGCTCCCTGAAGACGATGGATATGAACTGCTGATCAAGGCTGGCAGAAAGCGTGGCTTTATGGTGCGCGGCGGTGAGATTGATACCGAGCGCATGGCAAAGATTTTGCTTGATGAATTCAGAGGTGGCAAGCTTGGTCGCTTTACACTTGAATTGCCTGAAATGGGAGAGTGAATGCTATGTGGGAACTCGAATATGCCGCCAAAGAGAAGGGCTGCGGTGTGATTTGCGGCTGTGACGAGGCAGGTGCAGGCCCTCTCGCGGGTCCTCTTTACGCAGCGGCGGTTATTCTCCCGTTCGGTTTGGAACTTCCGTTTCTCAACGATTCCAAGCAAGTCACAGAAAAACGCAGATCGGTTCTTTTTGATCAAATCAAGGATCAGGCCGTCGCGTGGGCGGTCGCCAGCATCACGCCTGAGGAGATCGATGAGCTGGATATCCTCAACGCCCGCATGAAGGCAATGCAGTTCGCCATTGATGCGCTGGATGTTCAACCGGATTTTGCTTTGATCGACGGTAATCGTGATCATGGCAGCCGCTGCGCCATCATTACGCCCCACGAACTGGTGGTAAAGGGTGACAGCCGCAGTGCGAGTATTGCGGCTGCTTCGATTTTAGCTAAAGTCAGCCGTGATCGCTATATGGAGCAGATGGACGAGCTTTATCCTCAGTATCAGTTTGGCAAACACAAAGGATATGGCACAAAATTGCACACCGATATGTTGGATCAGTTCGGCCCCAGTCCCATTCATCGCCGTACTTTTCTGAAGAAGTGGGAGGCACGCCGTAATGGATGATCGACGGCGAAAGGGTGACAGAGGCGAGGCCTATGTAGCTTCCTACCTGAAAAGACAGGGCTATACAGTCATGGAACAGCAGTTTCGCTGCCGCAGGGGTGAGATTGATTTGATCGTCCGTTCACCTGATGGGATCGTCTGTTTTGTTGAGGTCAAGACGCGTAAGGATGCTGTATTCGCAGAGGCAAGGGAGTTTGTTACACCTGCCAAGCAGTACCGTATTCGCGCCGCCGCACAATATTATTTGATAAAATGTGGTGATCCGGATTCTCTATGCCGCTTTGATGTGGCAGAGGTGTATCTCGCGGATGGTTTCTTTAAACGGCCAAAGATCAACTACTTAACGCAGGCATTTGATTGAGGAATCAACATGAAAAAGCTTCTTTTGATCCGCCATGGAGAATCTGAGGCGGATATTCTGAATGTACATGAGGGCAGAGCCGATTATCCTCTGACGGATCGAGGTCACCGCCAGGCTGAGGCCATGGGGAAATGGGTGGCAGATAAATACAAGATCGACATGATTTTCTCCAGTACACTTCGCCGTGCCGCGCAAACAGCTGGATATCTTTCCGATGCTTCCGGTGTACTTGTTCGATATGACGCGGATCTTATGGAGTTTAATAACGGTTTGCTTGCTGGCTTGCCTTTTGAAGAAGCCGCGATCCGTTATCCTAGAATTGAAAATCTGCCGCCGGATCAAAGCGTATACGGGCAGGAAACCCAGCTTGAGTTTCGAGCCCGTGCCGAACGTGCGCTTGAGCGATGCTTGAGTTGTATGCCGGATGGCGCAACAGCTGCCATTGTCTCTCATGGCGGAATGATCAACCAGTTGTATGCCTCGATTATTGCATTACCGCCTGCTGCTTCACCCCGATTTCTGACCGGGGATACAGGGATCCATCTGTGGAACATTTCGCAGGATGGTCCTAAGTTGGTGTTTGCCAACTGTCAGGAACATCTAAAAGATATTTGAATCAGGGGAGGAGGACGGTCTATGGCGCTTTATGCTATCGGAGATATGCATCTCTCATTGTCTTCAAATAAACCAATGGATGTATTTGGACCCGGCTGGGCAGATCATGTTCAGCGCCTGGAGCGGGCGTTTTATGACATTCGCGATGAAGACACAATCGTCCTCTGCGGTGATACTTCCTGGGGTATCGATTTTGCGGAAAGCCTTGCTGATTTTCGCTTTATTGATCGTTTGCCCGGTAAAAAGCTGATCCTCAAGGGCAATCATGACTATTGGTGGAACACCGCGTCAAAAATGCGTAAGTTTTTTGCTGAGAATGAACTGAATACATTGGAGATCCTCCATAACAACTCCTTTGTCTATGGTGAGTATGCTATTTGCGGTACCCGCGGATGGTTCTATGAAGAGGAACAGTCAGGTCATAATGCGAAAGTGCTCAATCGAGAGGTAGGTAGATTGGAGGCTTCGCTGAAGGAAGCCGGTGGGAGACCGATCCTTGCATTTCTCCACTATCCTCCGCTGTATTCCGGGTATCGTTGTCCGGAGATCATAGCTAAGCTGGAGGAGTATAGGGTAGAACATTGCTACTACGGTCATTTGCACGGACCTACACATAAAAGGGCAATTGAGGGTAAACTCGGCACTGTGGAATACCACCTTGTCGCCGCGGATTATCTCGGATTTACCCCTCTAAAAGTGCTGGATTAATGAAAACCCCCGATGCCGCAGCATCGGGGGGACGGAAAATCAGAATGCTTCCACCTGGATTTCGTCGTTCACAACAGAAATCCGAATAGCACAGATGGGAGATTCAAAGGAATCGATGATCTTTTCGCTGATGGGATCTTCCAGACTGCGCTGGATCTCACGGCGCAGATTCCGCGCACCGTAGGTTACAGAGAATGCCTTTTTCACCAGATATTCACCCACAGCGGGATCAACCGTCAGTTCCAGTTCACGGGAAGCCAGGCTTTCCTTCAGTTCCTGCAGCATGATCTGTGCAATACCCAGGAAGTTCTCCTCTGTCAGGTGGTTGAAGGTGATGATCTCATCCACACGGTTCAGGAATTCCGGACGCAGGAAGTCCCGCAGTGCTTTCATGGTCTTTTCTCGAACCATATCCGTATCGCTTCTGCCGAAGCCTACTCCGCCAACACGGCCTTCCGAACCGGCATTGGAG
>JAZLEB010000167.1:0-22803 GCA_045615065.1 Candidatus Pelethomonas sp.
TCGGGGAGTTTGCACAGCAGTACGCAAGGCTCCCTCTGACGAGGGCGCGACGCGTAAAGCAAACAGTCCGGTGGACTGTTTGTAGCCAAAGCGGGGAGCAATCTATGATTGCGACCAGGGCCGCAGGCTGGCGAGCGAAGCGAGACTGAGGGAGAGAAAACCAAGAATTGCAGTGTATCTCTCCCTCCGAGTCGCCTGCGGCGACCCACCTCCCTCGTCAGAGGGAGGCTTGAGATTAAGCAAACCCGAGAGACTGACAAACTCCAATTTATTTCTTTCCTACTGGATTTCTCCCCTTCACCGCGCTATAATGAATAACAGAAACAGTACACAGGAGAGGTCGCTATGAAAATCTACGGTTTGGTACAGGACTCCATTGTCGATGGACCCGGCTTTCGATTCACCTGCTTTGTACAGGGATGCCCACACCACTGCCCCGGCTGCCACAATCCCGACAGCCACGATCCCGACGGCGGCAAAACCATGTCCACCTCCGAGGTGATTGCCGCCATGTACTCTAATCCCCTGACCGATGGTCTCACCCTCTCCGGCGGCGAACCCTTTGCCCAAGCGGAAGATTGCCTTACCGTAGCTCGCGCTGCCCACGAGAGAGGCTTAAGTGTGTGGAGTTACTCCGGCTGGACATTTGAGCATCTTCTGAACAACGGTACCGAGGCACAGAAGACTCTTCTGCGGGAACTGGATGTGCTGGTGGACGGACCCTTTATCCTTGCCGAGCGTTCCCTGTCCCTGAACTGGCGGGGCAGCAAAAATCAGCGCGTGATCGATGTGCAAAAATCTCTCCAAGACGGATCGGTCGTTCTCTACTGTGATTGACAAGAGCATTGCATTTTCTCATATAAAGCAGTATACTGATAAATAAAGTATTTTTTAGTATGGAGGAACACCTATGAGAGCTTACGAGCGTTTTCTAAAGTATGTCCGCATCAATACCGAGTCCGCAGAAGGTACCGGCACCAGCCCCAGCACCGCGCGCCAGTGGGATCTGGCCAATGTGCTGATGGAGGAAATGAAGGCACTGGGCCTGCAGGATGTCAAGGCCAGCGAATTCGGCGTTGTCACCGCAGTTCTCCCCGCCACCCCCGGCTGCGAGGATGCCCCCGCTCTGGGTCTGCTGGCTCACATGGACACCGCCCCTGCCTTCTCCGGTGACGGCGTGGAGCCCATTCTGCACGAGAATTATGACGGCTGCGATATTGCCTTGCCCAAGGAAGGCCGCGTGCTGCGCGTTGCTGACTTCCCTGTTTTGAAGAACCTGAAGGGCCGCACCCTGATCACCGCTGACGGCTCTACTCTGCTGGGTGCTGACGACAAGGCAGGCATTGCTGAGATCATGACTCTCTGTGAGCAGATCATTGCTGAGAACATCCCCCACGGCAAGCTGTGCATCTCTTTCACTCCTGACGAGGAGATCGGCGAGGGCACCGACCATTTCGACACCGCTTCCTTTGGCGCTAAGTACGCCTACACTGTGGACGGCGGTCCCGAGGGCGAGATCGAATTTGAGAACTTCAATGCCGCCAGCGCGAAGATCGCCATTACCGGTGTATCTGTGCATCCCGGCAGTGCAAAGGATGCCATGGAGAACGCCCTGCTGATCGCTATGGAGATCAACGCCGCTCTGCCCGCCGAGATGATCCCCGCCAAGACCGACGGTTACGACGGCTTCTTCCATCTGGACGAGCTTTCCGGCAGCACCGCCGAGGCTCAGATGTTCTACATCATCCGCGACCACGATATGGAGAAGTTCACCGCCAAGAAGCAGATGATGGAGGAGGCCGTCCGCAAGGTTCAGGCTGCTCATCCCAAGGCTGAGATCGTTCTCGACCTGAAGGACAGCTATTACAACATGGTCGGCCAGCTCAAAGATTGCATGCATCTCATTGAGAATGCCCGCACCGCGATCCGCTCCGCAGGTCTTGAGCCCATCACTCAGCCCATCCGCGGCGGCACGGACGGCGCACGCCTGTCCTTCATGGGTCTGCCCTGCCCCAACCTGGGTACCGGCGGTTTCAATTTCCACGGTCCTTACGAGTTTATCACTGTAGAAGGTATGGACAAGTCCGTGGAGATCCTGCGCAACATCGTCGCGCTCTACCGCGAACATAGATAATACGCTCGCATTTCTGCCGCCGTTTGGGGAAGACTGAACGGCGGCAGTTTTATTTGAAAATTCTTTTCAAAAATTGTAAATTTCCTGTTGACAAATGCCGCAGGATGTGTATAATAAGATTTGTTCGTCAGGAACGACGACACATAGCGGGATTGTGTAAAGGTAGCACAGCGGACTCTGACTCCGTATGTGAGGGTTCGAATCCTTCTCCCGCTGCCAAAACCTCTTGTCTTTTCAGACAAGAGGTTTTTTCTTGTCCAGGCATTTTCCTGCTTCACATTTCGCGCATCATGCTGTATGATAGCGACAGAATGATCCATCAAGAAAGAGAGGATGTACTATGCTGCAGACCTTTATTGGCAACAAAGCATTTTACCGGCGGCTGATCCGGCTGATGCTGCCCATTATGATCCAAAACGGCATCACAAACTTCGTAAATATGCTGGATAATATCATGATCGGTTCCGTCGGCACCGCCGAGATGACCGGCGTTGCCCTCACCAATCAGCTGATTTTTGTCTTTAATCTATGCATCTTCGGCGCGGTATCCGGCGCCGGTATCTTCGCTACCCAGTTCTTCGGCAGCGGTGACCACGAGGGCGTACGCCACACCTTCCGTTTTAAACTGCTGTTTTGCGGTCTGATCACATTGCTGGGTATCGGACTGCTGTTTTTCCAGGGCGAAAATCTGCTGCAGCTTTACATGCAGGGCGAGCAGGGTGTAACAGATGCCGCGGCCACTATGGTACATGCGAAGAAATATCTCAGCATTATGATGATTGGTCTGATCCCCTTTACCGCCGTACAGTGCTATTCCAGCACCCTGCGCGAAAGCGCCAACCCCACACCGCCTATGGTTGCAGGCGTGATCGCCGTTCTGGTGAATCTGGTGTTCAACTATATCCTGATCTTCGGTAAATTCGGCGCTCCCGCTTTGGGTGTCGCCGGCGCTGCGATCGCAACGGTTCTGTCCCGATTTGTGGAATTTGCTGTTGTAGCCGTTTGGGCGCACACCTCCAAGACTTTCTCCTTTATGAAAGGTGTGTACAAGAGCCTGTATGTCCCCCGCGAACTGGTGGGCAAGCTCTTTATCAAGGGCCTGCCGCTTATGATCAACGAAACCCTGTGGGCATCCGGTATTGCTGTGATCAACCAGTGCTACTCCACCCGCGGTCTGGATGCGGTTGCCGCTGGCAACATCTCTCAGACCTTCTGGAATGTGTTTGCCATTGCCTACATGGCGGTGGGCAACGCGGTTGGTATCATTATCGGTCAACTGCTGGGTGCAGGCAAGCTGAAGGAGGCCAAGGAATCCAGCTACAAGATGATTGCATTTTCCTTTGTGATCGCTGTGGGCGTTGGTATCCTGTACAGTTTCTGCGCGGAGTTTATCCCCATGGTGTATAACACTGAGCCGGAGATCCGCCATCTCGCCACCCGCCTGATGCAGATCACCGCCATCGCAATGCCCTTTGAAGCGCTGACTCACGCCTCCTACTTCACCCTGCGCTCCGGTGGAAAAATGGCCATCACCATGATTTTCGACAGCGGTTTCATGTGGTGTATCAATGTACTGCTGGCTGTGATCCTCAGCCGCTTTACGGATATTTCCTTTGTGTGGCTGTTCACCTGCCTGCAGCTCACTGTGGTGCTGAAGGCACTGTTCGGTGTCCTGCTGGTTAGAAAAGGTTCCTGGGTCAGAAATATTACGCACTGATTTCATAATATAAAAGTGTGCTGCAGCCAAAGCTGCAGCACACTTTTTTTGTATTTACAGGGGATTTGCCTCGATCCACTTGGAGATCGCCTCGCCGATCTCGCGGATCACGCCGTCGGCATAGGGAACCTTCAGACCGGCTGCTTCCACCAGACCCCGGAAGGTCTTGGTGCCGCCTGCATCCACAAACTTAAGATACTTATCCCATGCTGCCTCACGGTCCTTCATAGACTCGATCCAGAACTGGAAGGCAACGGTCTGTGCCAGGCAGTAGTCTATGTAGTACAGAGGAGAGGTATAGATATGGGTCTGGCGCTGCCACACGGCACCGCGACCATAGAAGGGCAGATTATCAAAGTCGATCCAGGGACGATACTTGGTCTCCAGCTCCAGCCACTTCTCATTGCGCTGTGCGGGAGTCATCTCGGGATTCTCGTAGCAGATGTGCTGGAACTCATCGACCATGGAGCCGTAAGGAATGAAAATCAGCGCATCCTCGCAGTGGTCGATCTCGTACTTGCGGGTCTGCTCACCGAAGAAGTTCTTGTGCCAGGGGGCAGTCAGAAACTCCATGGACATGGAGTGCACCTCGCAAGCCTCGATGGTGGGGCCGGTCAGTGCGCTGATGTAACCCTTGCGCATGGCGCGGTAGAAGGCGAAAGCATGGCCTGCCTCGTGAGTCAGAACATCCACGTCGCCACTGGTACCGTTGAAGTTGGAGAAAATGAAAGGAACCTTGTAGGTAGGCAGGCTGGTGCAGTAACCGCCGGGAGCCTTACCCTCCTTGCTCAGCACATCCAACAGTTCATTGTCAAAAAGCTCTGCGGCAAACTCGCGGGTCTCGGCACTGAGATCATCGTACATTCTGCGACCTGCGGCGAGGATATCGTCTGCGGTGCCCTCAGGGATGGCGTTACCATCCTTGAAGGACAGACCCTCATCGTAGAACTTCAGCTTATCCAGACCCAGACGCTGGCGGCGGTTCTCCTTGACAGCGGCAACCAGAGGAACGATATCCTTGGCAACCTGCTCGCGGAAAGCGGCGACTTCCTTGGGGCCGTAGCAGTTTCTGCCCAGACGGTCATAACCAAGAGCGAGGTAGTTATCGTAACCCATAGCCTTGGCCTGAGCGGTGCGGTTCTTGATCAGCTTGTCGTAGATCTCATCCAGCTCGGTCTGGTGTGCATCAAACCATGCGCCGTCGGTCTCAAACGCCTTCTTGCGGATGGCGCGGTCGGGATTCTGCTTGAAGGGGCCAAGCTTGGGCAGGGGAATCATCTCACCCTCCCACTCCACAGTGGCGGTAGCCAGCAGCTTCTGGTACTCGCTCTGCAGCTTGTTCTCCTCCATCATGAGATCCATGATCTCGCTCTTCATGGTGCGAACGCTGATCTCCATGTTGGTGAACAGGAGCTTACCGAAGTGCTCCTCCAGTTCGGGGCGGAACCTGGAGTTCAGCATAGCCAGTTCGATCTTCTGAGAGATCTCCTGCAGAACGGGCATGCTCTCATCGTAGAAATCGTTCTCACCGCTGTAGAACTCATCACGAGTGTCGATGGTATAGCGCACATAGCTGAGGGATGCCATGGTTTCGACTTCTTCGTTGTACTTGTCAAACTCCATGTAGGCATCAATCACAGCCTGCACATTGGCTGCGTTCTCGATCCTGGCGAGGACTTCCTCACCGGTCTTACGCAGATCGTCCAGAGAAGGACGCTTGTAGGGCATCTCAGAAAACTTCATTTTTTGTTCTCCTTTTTCTATATTACAGAGCTGCCAACACAGCAGCCAGATACTTCCAGGTACGCTGGATGGAGGCGATCTCCGCTCTCTCGCGGGTGGAATGGATCTCCATCAGGTTAGGACCGCAGGAAACAGCATCCAGGCCGGGCACCTTGCTCATGAGCACACCACACTCCAGACCGGCATGGATGGTCTCCACCACGGGAGCCTTGCCATACTGCTCGGTATAGATGCGAACCATGGTATCGCGCAGAACAGACTCGCTGCGGTACTCCCATGCGGGATAGTCGCCGCTCTGGCGGTAGTCGGCGCCAAACTTCTCACTGATAGCGCGAAGCTCCGCTGCCATAGCATCCTTCTCGGCAGCAACACCGCTGCGCAGAGAGAAGGTCAGACGCAGAGCGCCGTCCTCCATAGACACCATACCAAGATTCAGAGAGGTCTGCACCTGATCGGGCATATCGGGATTCATCTTCTGAATACCGTTGGGCACCGTGAGCAGCAAGTCTACAGCCTTACGGCTCTCCTCAATGCTCAAGGCATCGGCAGAACCGACCTTGCTCTCAAAAACAAAGGTGAAACCGGGATCCTTGGGGCAGGAAGCCTTGGCATAGCCGGCCCAGCTCTCGGCGGCAGCCTTCACGCGCTCTGCCTTGTCAGCCTCCACCACGATGGTGGCAGATGCGGTGCTGGGAATGGCATTGTCGGCAGTACCGCCCACGACATTCACCAGACGGATCTCGCCAAGGGTGTTCAGAAGGTCTGCCATCAGCTTGTTGGCATTGGCAAAGCCCTCGTTGATGGCAACGCCGGAATGACCGCCGCTGAGACCATCCAGGCTCAGGGTGCAGACTGCGCCCTCGACCTTGGATGCGGTAACAGGCATGGTGATTCCGCTGCGGGCGCCACCGGCGCAGCCAACGGTGAGAACGCCCTCCACATCGGAGTCGATATTGATGAGGTACTTGCTCTTCAGGTCGCTGCCGTCCAGACCCACAGCACCCAGCATACCGACCTCTTCGTCCACAGTCATCAGGACTTCGAGAGGAGGATGGGGCATGGTATCATCGTCCAGCACAGCCATACCCATAGCGATAGCGATACCGTTGTCACCGCCGAGGGTGGTACCGCGTGCCTTGATGAAACCATCCTCCACATAGAGTTCAAGAGGATCCTTCTCAAAGTCGTGGACTACATCGGTGTCATTCACGCACACCATGTCCAGATGACCCTGCAGCATAACGGTGGGGTGATCCTCATAGCCGGGGCTTGCCTTCTTCCAAATGACCACATTGCCCAGCTCATCGCGGCGGCAGGTCAGATTTCTTTCAGCAGCAAATTCCATTGCCCACTTGGTGGCAGCCTCGGTGTTGCCGGAGCCGTGGGGCAGCTGGCACAGTTCCTCAAAGAAGCGCAGCACGCTCTTAGGCTCAATGGCAGCAAGAACACGATTTTCCATAATAATTACCTTCCTTTTCATTAGGTTGGATCGCCTTCGGCACTCTTTTCCGAAGGGATACTTCGATCAGCTACTATCATACACTAAATCTTTAAAAATTGCACTATGAAAATAGAAAAAGATGTGGTAAAATTATTACATCTGTGAGTTAATACTGTGAATTTTCAAAGGAGAACACACTATGCGATCTTATGTAAACTACGCTGTAGAGCAAGCCGTCCGTCTGCTTGCTATTGACAGTCCCTCCGGCTATACCCTCCACGCCGCTGAGTATGTTATTGAGGAGTGCAAGAAGCTGGGCATCACCGCCGAGCTGACCCGTAAGGGCGGCGTGCTCTTCTGCATCAATCCCGAGGCACCCGAGGATGACGCTCTCCTGCTGGAAGCCCATGTGGACACTCTGGGCTGCATGGTCACAAGCATCTCCGCGGGCGGCCGTCTGAACCTCACCAATCTGGGCGGCATGAACGCCAACAACGCCGAGGCAGAGAATGTCCGCATCGTCACCCGCAGCGGCAAGATCTACACCGGCACCTGCCAGCTGAAGAATGCCTCTGTTCATGTAAACGGTGACTATTCCTCCACCAAGCGCACCTTCGACACACTGGAGATCGTGATCGACGAGGAAGTGGAGTCCAAGGCCGACACCGAGAAGCTGGGCATCATGACCGGCGATATCGTCTGCTTCGATCCCCGCACCACTGTCACCGAGTCCGGCTATATCAAGAGCCGCTTCCTGGACGATAAGCTGTCTGTGGCGATCCTGCTGGGTCTCGCCAAGGCCGTTAAGGAGGGCAAGGTTTCTCCCAAGCGCCGCGTCTGGTGCCATGTGACTGTATTTGAAGAGGTCGGTCACGGCGGCAGCGCCTCCGTCCCCACCGGTGTTTCCGAGGCTATTAGCGTGGATATGGGCTGTGTCGGTCAGGGTCTCGGCTGCGACGAACGTAAGGTATCCATCTGCGCCAAGGACAGCGGCGGTCCCTATCACTATGAGATCGTCACCGCTCTGGTGGAAGCCGCAAAGCGCGGCGGCGCCGACTTCGCGGTGGATATCTATCCTCACTACGGCTCCGATGTGGAGGCTACCCTGCGCGCCGGTCACGATCTGCGCCACGGTCTGATCGGTCCCGGTGTGTACGCATCCCACGGCTATGAGCGCAGCCACAAGAAGGGTGTGGAGAACACTCTGAAGCTGCTGGCCGCTTATATTGGTTAATCTGAAATATATATACAGGAGGCAATTATGACTGCAGAATTTTTCGCCGGTAACCGCAAAAAGCTTTTTGAAAAAATGGATGAGAACTGTGTTGCATTTTTCCACTCCGGTTTCGCTCCCGTCAAGAGCAACGACCAGGATATGCATCCCTTCTCCGTAAACCGCAACTTCTACTACCTCACCGGTATTGACGAGCAGAATGTGTGGCTGGTCATGAGCAAGACCGCCAACGGCACCAGCGAGGCCCTCTACATCGCCCAGCCCGATGAGTTTCTCATCAAGTGGAACGGTGAGATGATCACTGTGGAACAGGCAAGCGAAAAGAGCGGCATGAGCAAGGGTTCCGTCCACTATCATCAGGATATGGAGCGTCTGGTGGCAGGTCAGATCTTCAATGGCCGCGCTCTCTCCGGTCCTCCCACCAAAGCCATGTTCTCCTTCGACCGCCTCAGCATGAATGCTGCCGCCACTCCCAGCGAGGAGTTTGCCCGCAAGCTGAAGGAGAAGTATCCCGCTCTGGAGATCGGCAACATCGCCCCCCTGGTCTACAATCTCCGCGCCATCAAGACCCCCGAGGAGATCGAGTGCCTGCGCCGCGCCGGCGATGTGACCATGGAGGCTCTGGCTTCCATGCTCAAGACCGCCAAGCCCGGCGAGTATGAGTACCAGTGGCAGGCTGACTACGAGCACTATGTTGCCCGCCAGGGTATGCGCAACGCCTTCACCACCATTGCCGCTTCCGGTCACAACGCCGTGATGCTCCACTATCATGATAACAACTGCATCGTCAAGGAAGGCGATCTGCTTCTGCTGGATCTGGGCGCAGAGTACGGTTACTACAGCGCTGACGTTTCCCGTACCTTCCCCGTGGGCGGCAAGTACAGCGCACGTCAGAAGGAACTCTACAACATCGTTCTGGAAGCTATGGAGCTGGCCAAGGATAAAATGCGTCCCGGTGTCGCCATCCGAGAGTCCCAGCAGGCTGTTATCGACTTCTACAAGAAGGCGCTGCGCTCTGCAAAGCTCATCACCGAGGACAGCGAAGTAGGCAAGTACTATTACCACGGTGTTTCCCACTCTCTGGGTCTGGATACCCACGATCCTCATGACCGCTTTGAGTATGAGCCCGGCATGGTCATCACCTGCGAGCCCGGCCTGTATGTGGCTGAGGAGAATATCGGTATCCGTCTGGAGAACGATATTCTGGTTACTACCGGCGCTCCCGAGGATCTCATCGGCGACCGTCTGCTGAAGATCGATGATATCGAGGCTTTGATGACCCGCTAAGTCCAAGCATCCGCTCTTTACCTGCGGCACTGCAGAATATCATAATCATAACAGGAGGATGTTCCCCTTATGGAACTCCTTACACAGGAACTTCAAAAACCGAATATTCAATATGGCATGAAGATCGATGTCATTATGAAGGACGAGCAGGTTCGTATGAGCGGATATGTGGACGATTTTAACGGGATCATGCTCTTCCTGACCGATCCTGAAGGTGCAGCGGTTCCCGTTTCGTTCGGTACGGAGTTGAAGCTGAAATGCTATGAAACCGAGGAACAGTATAAAACGTATCACGCCGTTGCGGTGAGCTGCCGGAATTCTACCTGGAAGATCACGGAAGTCTGCGAGTGGTACGGCTGGGAGCGGCGGGGTTTTTACCGCCAATCCATGTCCTCGGAGGCGCGAGTACTGCGCACCTATCGCGCAATGCCGCAAATCGTGCAGCAGCTCGATATTCCTGTTTCATGCCGCGTATTGGATATCAGCGGCAGCGGCTTGCTGATGGCATGCTCTCAGGCAACCTTCGAGATTGGTGACCGGCTGTGCGTTACGGATCTCTTCCTCTTCGAAGAGGAAGAGCCCTATACCGCGCTGTGTGAGATCATGCGGATTGAAAAGGCCAGAAACAATTATTTGTACGGCTGCCACTTCCTTGATTTGGGTGAAAAAGAGGAAGACCGGTTGGTATACGCTATTTTCCGCCTGCAGCAGCAGGCGCGCAAAGAACGGGAAGAACAAAAGTAAAACCGCGGGACCGCTGCAGGAATCTGCAGCGGTCCCTTTTGTAAATGGAGTATATATCAAAAAACGGTGTACTGCGCTCTCGCGCAGTACGCCGTTTTCTCTTATGTTTTTCTGAGCCAATCCGGCAGCGTGTGCCGCCTGACACCTGCCACAAGTCCCATTGCCGCATACAGGGTAACAATAGAACTGCCGCCATAGCTGACAAAAGGCAGTGTAAGGCCGATAACAGGCATCACAAACAGGCACATGCCGATATTTTCCACCGTTTGGAAGATCAGCATAGTGCCAAATCCCATGCAGATCAGACTGCCCATGCTGCTCTTTGCGATCTTGGCAGTCTGAAAACAGCGCCACACCAAAAGGAATTCCAGTATAATGATTACAAGGCAGCCCACCAGTCCAAGTTCCTCGCCGCATACAGAGAAGATAAAGTCCGTCTGCCGCTCCGGCAGATTTTCCTTAAACTTGGATTGTGTCTGAATACCGTTGAACAAACCCTGACCGAAAATACCGCCGCTGCCCAGTGCCATCAGGCTGCGGGTCTGCTGCCAACCGACGTCCAACGGCTTATAGCTATGGTCGAACAAAACCCAGATACGGTCGATCATATATTGGGGCAGCTTGTCCAGTCCCACCAACGCCAAAACACCGACTGCCACAGCGCCGATTCCGCCTGCAAACCAGTACCACGGCGCACCGGCTGCAAAAGCCATACCCACAAAGATCATGAGATACACCAAACCGCTGCCGGCATCACTGGAGATTACATAGATCCACACAAACATCAGCACCGTATGGGCTGCAGGCCACAGAACAGATTCCAAACGGCGCATACCGCGGTTGTCCCGGAACCACGCCATCTGCTTGGCAAGAAGGATCGTGTAGGTGAGCTTTACGATCTCGGCCGGCTGGATATCCATAGGAAGCCAGGAGAATGACAACCACGCACGGCTGTTGTTTCGCACTACGCCGAACGGAATCAGCAAAGCGATAAAGCCCAGATTAAACAACAGAAAAACCCACCACTTCTGGGCAAAGTGCTCCATATCCATGGACGCGAATATACAGTACAGCACCACACCGATCAGCATAGCGGCTGTCTGCACCGCCACATAGCGCATAGAATTATCGCGGAAATTGGTGGCGCTGGCAATCAGCACGATACCAAAGACCGTAGTCACCAAACACAGTGTAAGAAGAATGGGGTCTGACCGCTTCAGTATTCCTTTGATCCACAGAATCAATCGCACAGGTGCACTCACTGCCTCGCCTCCTTTCCGGTTAGGTTTCTTTTTATGAGTGTACCACAAAACCGCAGGCCTGTAAACCGACAGAAGGGCAAATTTTTGCCGTTTGCCCCTTTTCCTGTCGGTTCAACTGTGGTATACTGATGAGTTAGAAAAGAAGATGAGAGGATTCACTATGGAGCATCTTTCCCACAGTGTCAGTGAAACCGAAGCACTGGGCGAGGCACTGGCAAAACATCTTTCTGCAGGCGATGTGATCGCCTATCTGGGCGACCTTGGCGCCGGAAAAACCGCCTTCACCCGCGGTCTTGCCCGAGGTCTCGGCTGTACAGGCCGTGTCACCAGTCCCACGTTCACCATTGTAAATGAATACGAGGGAGCGATCCCTCTATTCCACTTTGATATGTACCGCCTGAGCGATGCGGACGAGCTGTTTGACATCGGCTGGGACGATTACCTGAATCGCGGCGGTATCTGCGCCGTGGAATGGAGCGAGCGTATTACAGAAGAACTTCCCCGGGGTAGCGTGACCGTTACCATTTGCCGCAGCGAAGCGCATGAAGATTGGCGGCATATCACCATCGAAGGAGTTGAAGGTCTATGAAGATACTGGCACTGGAAAGTTCTGCAAAAGCAGCCTCCTGCGCCGTTTTGGCGGACGGGATCCCTCTTGCCGCCGCATCGCAGCTCACCGGTCTGACTCACAGCCGCACCCTCCTGCCCATGGTACAGGATATGCTGAAAAACAGTGAGCTCTCCCTTTCAGATATTGATGCCATTGCCGTGGCAGCAGGTCCGGGTTCCTTTACCGGTCTTCGTATCGGTCTTGCCGCGGTCAAGGGTCTTGCCTGGGCAGCGGACAAACCCTGCATCGGCGTGTCCACTTTGGAGAGTATGGCCCATCCCCTTCGGCATATGGACGGCGTCATCGTATGCGCCATGGATGCACGCCGCGCACAGATCTACAACGCAGTATTCCTTGCTGACAGCGGTACCCTTACCCGTCTGCGTGAAGACCGCGCCATCTCTTTAGAGGAGGCTGCGGCAGATCTCCGCGATTTTGACGGCCCACTCACCATTGTAGGTGACGGTGCGGAGCTTTGCTTCCGCTATTTTACAGAAGCCGGTATACCCTGCACTCTCGCTCCCGCGCATCTGCGCCAGCAGAGCGCAGTCGGTGTCGCTATGGCCGCCGAAGCCGCGGGTGAAAGCGCCGCGGTCTCCGCACAGGATCTTTCCCCCGTCTACCTGCGCCTCAGCCAGGCAGAGCGTGAACGGCTCGCAAGAGAACAAAACGAACAAAAATAACGATAGAGAACAACTTGAAGGGAGACCCAACCATGTTCAACGAAAGAGTCCATGTAGTTAACCACCCCCTGCTTGCCCACAAGCTGACCATTCTGCGCGATAAGCACACCCCTACCAAGGATTTCCGTGAGCTGGTAAGCGAGATCGGTATGTTGCTGACCTATGAAGCCACCCGCGATCTCCAGCTCACTGAGCGCGTCGTAGAAACACCGATCTGCACCACTATGGCACCCACCCTCAAGGGTAAAAAATTCGCCGTAGTGCCCATCCTGCGCGCCGGTCTCGGCCTTGTGGACGGCGTTCTGCGTATGGTCCCCTCCGCGCGTGTAGGCCACATTGGTCTATACCGCGACGAAGAAACACTGGAGCCTGTGAAGTACTTCTGCAAGATGCCCAAAGACATCTCCGAACGCGATGTACTGATCGTGGATCCCATGCTCGCCACCGGCGGCAGCGCCAGCGCAGCCATTGGCTTTATGAAGGAGTACGGCTGCACCAATATCAAGCTTATGGTGCTTCTGGCCGCTCCTGAGGGCGTAGAGCGCATCATGAAAGATCATCCCGATGTGGACATCTACTGCGGCGCTGTGGACGAAAAGCTGAACGAAAACGGCTATATCGTACCCGGTCTCGGCGATGCCGGCGACCGTATCTTTGGCACCAAGTAATTCATCAAACCGGAGCGCACCGCAAAAGATGCGCTCCGGTTTTTTGTCAAGTACAAACTTTTGTTGACACCCTTCTGCAAACAATGACAGAACTCCTGCAATTCAACGTTTTATGTAAACTATTTTACAGTTTCCGAAACACACAAAACTTCATCCGTTGGCTGTGGATAACATTGTGGAGATTGTGGAAAGCATTGCAGCACAATAAGTATGTTTATGTGGATAACTTTGTGGATAATGTGTATAACTGTTTGTAGTGAGAAATTATTATATAAATTATGTGAACTTACTGTCGAAAAATATTGTTAAAATTTTTGGAGTAAACCAAGATTCTTTAGGGATTTTTTCGTTGTATTCCACAGTTGACAGTGCGTTCAAACAGGCCGAAATTTTCTGCTTTTGCGACATTTGTTCCGCTATCCGCACTGTGCTTTTGCAGGGTAAATCGGCGATATACAACCAGTAATCAACCCATCTACTTTCACCCTACCTCCCCATTCTTACCCTTGACATCGACGCAAAGAAAGCTTATAATGAACAAAGTTATCCGGGTGTAGCGCAGCTGGTAGCGCGCATGGTTCGGGTCCATGAGGCCGTGGGTTCAAGTCCCGCCACTCGGACCAACTAAGGTTGAAAGTTTGGATTCTTTCGTATCCAAACTTTCAACCTTTTTCTTTTTTGCCTGTTCACTTCGCTGTAATAGGTCATCCACCGCCTGCGCATACTATTTGGGGTGATAACAATGAATGACTCTATTTGGAAGGTCGATGTGCAGATGCCGCAATTCCCGCAGTTGGAATCCTCTCTGCACACAGATGTACTGATCATTGGCGGAGGGCTGACCGGTCTTCTCTGCGCCCGCTTACTGACAAATGCGGGGATCGACTGCGCGCTGATCGAGCAAGGTCGATTGATGCAGGGTGTCAGCGGCAGAACGACCGCAAAGCTTACGTCACAGCATGGACTTATCTACGGAAAATTACTGAGAAAATATGGACCCGAACAGGCACGGCTCTATTGGCAGGCAAATCAGGATGCTATCGATAACCTCCGTATGCTGGCTGGAAATGCTGACTGTGACTTTACGCTGCAAAACAACTATATCTATGCAACAGGCGACACAAAGCCGCTGGAAGAAGAAATGGCGGCCTATGAAGGGCTTCGGCTCCCTGCCCGGTGGGAGAGGTCTCTGCCGCTCCCCTTTCCGGTCACAGGCGCCCTGTGCTTTCCCAACCAGGCGCAATTTCACCCCATGAAACTGGCAGGACACATCGCAAAGGGACTTAAAATATACGAGCACACAAAGGCGCTGACGTTTGCCGATAATCGGGTACAAATACCGAAGGGCACGGTAACTGCGGAGAGGATCATTGTAGCAACGCATTTCCCATTGCTGAACAAGCATGGTTCCTTCTTTATCAAACTATATCAGCAGCGGTCCTATATGATCGCATTGGAAAACGCCCCACAGCTCGAAGGCATGTATCTCGATTCCGCCGAAAACGGCTTATCTCTCAGGCGCGTGGGAAAGTGGCTTTTGCTTGGCGGAGGCGGTCACCGCACCGGAAAGCAGGGACTGGGCTGGAAGTTACCGGAGTTAGCGGCCAAAGAGTATTTCCCGCAGTCACAAATTGCAACCCGCTGGGCAGCGCAGGACTGTATGAGTCTGGATGGAATGCCTTATATCGGCCGCTACAGCCGGGCAACACCCAATCTATATGTGGCCACCGGATTGAATAAGTGGGGCATGAGCAGCGCTATGGCAGCCGCAATGCTCCTGACCGATCTGATCCGAGGCAGAGAGAATCCCTATATCTCATTATTCTCTCCATCCCGCAGCATTCTGCACCGGCAACTGCTGTACAACAGTGCAGAAACAGCGCTCAATCTGCTCCGTCCCACTGTGCCGAGATGCCCGCATCTCGGCTGTGCGCTGCACTGGAACGCCGAGGAACATTCCTGGGATTGTTCCTGTCACGGGTCACGGTTTGATGAAAGCGGAAAAGTTTTGGACAATCCCGCAACTGATGATATGAAGCATACTCCCCGATCGTAGATGGTGATTTGTGCATAGTTTGGCTAAGATCACGAAAAAATAGGCATATTACAACGAAGGGAGTGATGTGCTTGTTCAAGCACGAAAAGGAATTGTTTCATCCGGTAGGGATCGAGCGTCCCAACCCTCAGTATGCAGCGCTGCTGCAGGAACAACTTGGCGGCGGCAACGGTGAGCTGAAAGCCGCCATGCAGTATATGTCCCAGAGTTTCCGCATCAAGGATCCCAAGATCAAAGACTTATTCCTAGACATCGCGGCAGAGGAACTTGGTCATATGGAAATGATCGCACAGACAATCAATCTGCTGAATGGTCACGATGTGGATGCGAAGAAAGTGCCCTGCGGCGAGATCCAAAGCCATGTTCTGTTGGGACTGAATCCCGGCCTCATCAATGCATCCGGCTATTCCTGGACAGGCGATTATGTGACGGTAACCGGTGACCTGTGCGCAGATCTCCTAAGCAATATTGCGTCGGAACAACGGGCCAAGGTCGTCTACGAGTACTTGTACCGTCAGATCAACGACAAAAAGGTGCGTGAGACCATTGATTTCCTGCTGAACCGCGAAGAAGCCCACAACCAGATGTTCCGAGATGCATTTAATCAGGTGCAGAACTCCGGCTCTAACCAAGATTTCGGCACCACCAAGGCAGCAAAGATGTATTTCTCCATGTCCGATCCCGGTCCCAATGCCTTTGCAGGAAACCCGGTAGAACCGCCGAAATTTTCCAAGTGATCGCGTTTAGCTCTGTAAGATAACAAAAACGACTTATCCGCGCTATATGCCGGATAAGTCGTTTTGTTATTTTCTTTATTCTGTCCAAACAAAATTATAATTGATGGATTCGCCGCCATCCACCAGAATATTCTGTCCGGTGCAAAAGCCGTTTTCCACGGTAAGGAAGTATGCCCAGCGGGCGATCTCCTCTGCAGTTGCCCAGCGGCGCAGCGGTGTTTCTTGCATGATCTGCGCCCAAAGCTCCGGATCGTTGACCACGCAATCGTTGAGAGGCGTCAACACTCCGCCGGGATCCAGGCTGTTGCAGGTGGCTCCGTACTGCGCAATGCGCAGCGCCACGTTCTTTGTATAAGCCAAGATGCCCGCCTTACTGGCGCAGTACTCGGGGAACTCCGCGCCGGTATGGGCGCTTGCGGAACCGATATTCAGAACAGACTTGATCTCTCCCTGCACTCCGTAGCGCTCGGTGATATGGATCAGAGCTTTCAGGTTGATGTCGATATCTGCTTCGTTCTGCGTGCCGGCATTGTTCACAAGGATGTTCACACCCTCCACCTCAGGCAGACGATCATAATCGCGGACATCGCACTGATGATGGACATAGCAGGGATGTTCGATCCCGGCAATCTGCCGGTCAATGCCAATCACTTCGTGACCATTCTCCAAAAACAGCTCAGCAATGGCCTTACCGATGCCCTGTGTGGTTCCGGTGATCAAAACCTTCATATCACTTGGCTTCCTTTCCGATATAGTCCAGATATTCCTTACCGACCTTCTCTTCTCTCCACCGCGTGGTGATTCGATAGCCAATCGGTGAAAATAGTATCTCCAGCGCCAATTCCACCAGTGCGCCCGTCAGCGCGCAGGTAGTACACTGCAGAACCGTCCAGTGAAATCCGTCCCAAAAGATCGGTGCAAAGATGGTAAAGACGATCACAGAAAAAATGAAGTTATCCAAAAACTGGCCTACAAAGGTGGACACATAGGTCTGCACCGCATATGCCAGCTTACCGTGTGCATTGCTGCGAAACAGCTTACCAATCGTCCAGTTCAGTGTGTTGTTGATGACAGCCGAGATCAAAAACGCCAGCGTACTGCCCAGCAGAATAAACCATGTACCACCCAGCACACTGTCAAACGCGCTGTAGTCCGCCGCATTGGAAGGAATGCTGCTGGCCATATAAAAGATCAGGCAGGTCAGTACATTGATCGCAGAGGCCAGTACAGACACCCGGTTGGATGCACGCGGTCCAAAGTGCTTGGTGATGATATCCATGCACATAAAGGACAGCCAGGAGATCAGAATACCGCCGTCCAACGCGATCCACTCAAGCTGCAGCAGTGTCTTATTCGCCAGCAAATTCATGCAGATCACGCTTACCACAAACAGCGTTACCACTGTTGCGGGAACCGAGCGAAGCAGGATCCTCATCTCCTCCCGCTCGTGCTGAAACCATTTTAAGATTTTACCCATGAAAATAACCTGTGTTTTCCAAAATTTCACCTGCAGTTCGCCGGAAGATCATTCTTCCTTATCCGAACGGTTTGCCGCAGCGAGATCCGCCAGATCCATAAAGCGGGAGGTGATGTAGTTCAGACTGTTCCTGCCGTGGGGGACCAGACATGCGCTGCAATCCTTAATATCCCCGGGTCCGTAGACACACTTACCCCCGCACTTGTCGCCCAGTGCATACAGCGGGCAGTAGCAAAACAGACAGTTGAAATCCTCCGGATGGTTTGTTTCATGGCAAGGGAAATACTCGCACTCCTTGTGCTGGAAAAATGAGTACTTATGTCCCTGTACTTCGCCCCAGGAATCCTTTTCCATATCATCTGCCTCCTTGATATATGTTGCCCGCCTATTGTATCACGAAATAGGCGGCCTGTCCACATGCTGTCATTTATAGCATCGAAATATCACCGGTTGTTTATTCCAATTCATGCAGCATAAACTGAACGAGTCGACCGCTCTTCACAGCATCCTCAGGCTTATAACCCAAAGAGAATGATATCTCATTGCCTGCGGCAACATCGCACAACACTTGGTAGGCGATATCGAATCCCCGCTCCACCAGCTCGGCACGGCTCTCATCCGGCACAAGGTCTGGCATTAACACCTCGCGGCACTCCCAAATGTGCGGCAGGGTCTTTCCCATAGCTGCCGCTTTTTCCGTCAAACCCGCGGCTTTATAGAGGAAGCAGAGATTTGCCCGTGCGGTACTTCGAAGTTTTTCGCCGGTGCAGCGATCGAGCACTTTCTCAGAGAGTGTGATAGCTTCCATCAGGTCTTTTTGCTTGCCTGTTTTTGGCAGAACGAGCGCAAGCTCTGTTTCCAGCTCATCGTCCGCGGGAAAGGTTTTCAGCGCGTTACGCAGCGCCTCGACGGCCTTATCCCACTGTTTCTCGCGTTCAAGGTTCAGTACTTCTGTGAAGATGCTGATCCGCGTTTCCTCGCTGCGGATCTTGTTCATGCCTACCAAATCGTCCAGCGTAATATCAAAATAGTTTGCAATAGCCGGCAGTAATTCAAGGTCAGGGTAGCAGATCCCCAGCTCCCAGCGGCTGACGGATTGACTGGATACTCCGAGAACCTCAGCAAGCCGATCCTGTGTGATGTCATTCTGATGCCGCAGTTCCTTTAACTTCTCTCCAATTTGCAATTTCATCGTTTATCCTCCCTGTTTTTTGGAAGCAGCGCCGCTTGCTAAGGTTATTGTATCAGAAATGATGGCGGATACAATGTCACGGTTGGAGAGAGTTTGTCACGCGTGGCGTGAATTTACTGCGTTTCGACAATCCAGTACTTTCCGTTATCTCTAGCCATGATCTTCTCTCCGATCATGTCACGGCGGATGGTACAGAAGTCATCGTGGAAACGTTCAATGATCTCATTTACTTCCGGCTCAGTATAGGTTTTCCCCGGCTCAAAGGACTTTGCGATCTCCTCGAGAATGATACGCTCCTTCTTGCGCTGGGTAGGAATGGACTTAAGTTTTCCATACTCAAAGAACGCGTCGATCACGCGCTGACGGTACTCCGCATCCCGTTTGGCTTGCAGATCTGCCTCATCCGATTCCTCCTGAATGATCTTCAAAATGGAGGTATCGAAGATGTCTCTGCGCAGAGAGTACATCATATAATACTGGCTCTTGTGGGAGGTGACAGCCCCCGCCTCGGTCAGCTTCTTCAAGTGGAACGACACGGTGGATGGGGTGATTCCCAGCCGCTCCGCAAGACGCTCCACATACATATCCTCGATTGCCAGCGACTTTAGAATTTGCAGGCGGGACTTATCTGCAAGGCACTTAAAAAGCTTGATAGCATCTGTCTCTGTCATGGGTTTCCCTCCCAGATTTTCGTAAACTCCGTTTTGATCTCCTGCACGATCGCAAGCTTGATCTCCTCGATTTGCGCTTTCGTGGCATCGTTGTGCTGCTTGGCAGCTTCATGTGACGCGCGCCAGCTTACAGGAATATGATTGATCTGCTTCATGAAGAATTCGCGAACCTTGTCTGCATCCTCGCCGCAGTTTTGGACTGCCACGCCGAAAACAGTGCGGTAGATGTTGTACACATTGGCGCGGATCTTCTCAAAGATCGCCTCGTCCTTACGCTCATCTGCGATCAGAGCTTTCTCCTGCTCGGCGCAGCGGGTAACGGAATTCTCCAAGTATGCCGTAAAAGTTTCAATCTTCTGTTTCATTGTAACACCTCATTTTTTCTTGTGCAATATGATTGGATGGATTGATTTTCAAGTTCGTATAAGCGCTTCGACTCTTGATTTGATTTTATTTATATCAAATCAAATCTAAAATGTCAATATTTATTTTTATGTTTATCGAATTGAAATAAACAACAACCCAATCTATTAGTAGCGTTCTATTGGCGGTTAATTATCTAGCTGCTTGCGCGAAAACAACTATAATGCTATAATAGAGGAAAAACTCCCACAGCAAAAGGAGAATCAGAATGATATCTATCCAATATAACGACCTCGTTATCCGTCAGGCATCGGTTCATGATGCCCCACAGCTCGCCGCCTGGTGGAATGATGGCGCCGTCATGGCTCACGCTGGCTTTCCAAATGGCATTGGTATCCCTGCCACTGAAGTGGCTGAGAAGCTGAACAGCGGGCAGCTCGTGATTGAAGAAGAAGATCGCATGATCGGCGAGTGCAATTACCGCGACGTCGGCGACGACGCAGCGGAGATCGGTATCAAGATCTGTGAGATCGACTGTCAGGATCGCGGAATTGGAAGAAAGGTTCTGAGCATGCTGATCCGATGGCTGTTTGAACAGGGGTATCAGAAAATCGTATTGGACACTAATCTTACAAACATCCGAGCGCAGCATGTATACGAATCCCTCGGCTTTCGAAAGCTTCGAACGAATATAGATTCCTGGAGAGATCAGCTGGGGCAATTACAGTCCTCAGTGGATTACGAACTTACGGAAGATAACTTCCGCAGTTTTCTGTAACAACAAAGAAGGAGGATACTTTTCAAGTATCCTCCTCTACACTATATTGGGATAAAAAGCAAAACATCCGAACCTTTCGGTTCGGATGTTTTTGGCACGCCGCAAGAGATTCGAACTCCTGACCTTCTGGTCCGTAGCCAGACGCTCTATCCAGCTGAGCTAGCGGCGCGTGTCCTCGCAGACAACGTTGTTATATTACCACCACTTGTCGCATTTGTCAAGCACTTTTTCAAAAGTTTTTTGAGATTTTTTTAGTCAGGAGCACACCGGTTACGGTGTGCTCCTGATCGAATTACTTGCCAATATGGAACTTGGTAACAGGCTTACCGGAATTCTTCACACGGGCATTCGTCTTACCCTCAGGCTTGATCTCACCGGCAGCGATCAGAGCACGCTTAGTGAGAGCGGGACCAACCAATTCATATACCAGCACAGAGAACAGAACCACATTACGCACCACAGAACCGTCAGACAGATTCTGTGCGGTCAGCGCCATACCCAGCGCCACACCGGCCTGAGGAAGCAGCGTGATACCGAGATTCTTAGTGATAAGATCATTACATTTGGTCAGAGCGCAGCTCCCATAGGATCCAAGGTACTTACCGCAGGATCTGGTCAGAATATACACAACACCGATCAGAAGCACAAGCGGATTGACAATGACCTTAAGGTCAAGTTCTGCACCGGAGAGGACAAAGAACAGGACAAAGAGCGGTGCTGTCCAGCTGTCGATCCTGGCCATCAGTTCTTCAGAGAAATCACAAACATTGCAGAAGATCGTACCGCACATCATACACACCAGCAGCAGCGAGAAACCACAGTGAATACCGGCGACCTCAAATTTGATCATAGAAAGGCCAACGGTAAGGAGAACAAATGCAATAGAAATAGACAGGCGCTTACTGCGGGAATGGAAGAATCTTTCCACCCAATAGAGGATCAAACCACTCAAAGAGCCGAGCGCCAAGGACAGCACGATTTCAATAAGAGGTTCCAGTACAACAGACGTAACACTTACACTGCCGCTCTCAAGAGCAGTGGCAACACCAAAGGAAGCAGAGAACAGCACAAGACCTACTGCATCATCAATCGCAACGACAAGCAGCAACAGCTTTGTCAAAGGGCCGTCTGCCTTATACTGGCGAACGACCATCAGCGTTGCTGCAGGAGCCGTAGCAGATGCGATCGCACCCAGAGTGATAGCTGCGGAGATGGAGATCAGTTCAGGATTGATAAAGTGCAGTGCGATCAAAGCAATATCTACCAGCACAGTGGTGACCACTGCCTGAAGAATGCCGACCACAACCGCCTGACGGCCCATATGCTTGAGCTGCTCGACGCGGAATTCATTTCCAATGGTAAAAGCAATGAAACCGAGCGCAAGCTGACTCAGAATGCTAAGTGCTTCCACCTGCTCCAATTCGGCAAAACCAACACCGGGAATTCCCACAGCACCAAGGCAGTAGGGTCCGAGTAACAGACCGGCGATCAGATAAGCCGTAACCGCAGGGAGATTCAATTTCTTAGCCACACGGGAAAGCATAAGTCCGCCAACAAGGCAGATAGCAAGTTGAATGAGATAATTCACAACACAACACCTGATTTCTATAAAATTTAGTGCAGTGGTACTATACCACTTTCATTTCTCGTTGACAAGTATATCCTTCAAAATTATCAACAAATTTTACAAACCCGTGCGCAGTGTTTCTATGTAGTTTTGTCTATTTGTGATAAATTTATCAATCTGTGCTTGATTAGATCATATAAGAGTTACATAAAACAAAGGAACAAATACAAAAAAGCAGGACAGTCAAAAGACTGTCCTGCAGTGTTGGCGTTACCTATCTTTCCGGGCCGTCTCCAGCCAAGTATTGTCGGCAGAATCGAGCTTAACTTCCGTGTTCGGGATGGGAACGGGTGGACCCTCGATCTAATCAACACCAACTATATTAGGTTTGCACCCTGAAAACTGAACAAAGATGAGTGATAGGAAGGCTTCATTGCCT
>JAZLEB010000168.1:0-7019 GCA_045615065.1 Candidatus Pelethomonas sp.
ATTCTCCGCTTGCGGCTGGCATCGATAATGCCGGGATTTTCGCGCTCTTTGATGGTCATGGACAGGATGATGGCTTCCTGACGGGCGAGAAGCTTCTCGTCCACCTGAGCGCCTTCCATCTGCTTGCCCAGATTGCCGGGCATCATGCCCATGAGAGAACCAAGATCGCCCATGTTTTTGAGCTGGGCCATCTGGTCGAGATAATCGGTGAGAGTAAAGCGGTTCTTGCGAAGCTTTTCCTCCAGTTCGGCAGCCTTTTTCTCGTCATAGGTCTGCTCTGCTTTCTCGATGAGGGAGAGCATATCGCCCATGCCGAGGATGCGGGATGCCATACGCTCGGGATGGAACAGATCCAGCATGTCCAGCTTTTCGCCCATACCCACAAACTTGATGGGCTTGCCGGTGGCTGCGTGGATCGAGAGAGCGGCACCGCCTCGTGCATCGCCGTCCAGCTTGGTCAGCAGAACACCGTCGATTCCCAGCGCATCGTTAAATGCGGAGGCGGCGTTGACGGCATCCTGGCCGGTCATGGCGTCTACCACCAGCATGATCTCGTTGGGACGGACAGCGGACTTGATGTTTTTCAGCTCGTCCATGAGCTGTTCGTCAATATGCAGACGACCGGCGGTATCCAGCAGGACGGTATCGTGTCCGTGATCTCTTGCGTGGCGCAGAGCGCTCTTGGCGATCTCGACGGGATCGGTCTGTCCCATGGAGAACACGGGGATGCCAAGCTGTTCACCGACGACCTGCAGCTGGGTGATAGCTGCGGGACGGTACACGTCGCAGGCGACGAGCAGAGGACGCTTGCCAAGCTTGTTCTTCAGGTAACCTGCCAGCTTTGCGCCGTTGGTGGTTTTACCGGCACCCTGCAGACCTACCATCATGATGACAGTTGGACCGGAGTTGGCAAACGCGATGCGGGAGTTAACACCACCCATCATCTGTGTCAACTCTTCGTTGACGATCTTGATGATCTGTTGGGCGGGTGTCAGGCTTTCCAGCACATCTGCGCCCACGGCACGCTCGGTTACGGTGGCAACAAAGTCCTTGACGACCTTGTAGCTGACATCGGCTTCCAGCAATGCGAGGCGTACCTCGCGCATGGCCTCCTTGACGTCGGCTTCGGTGATGCGTCCCTTGCCGCGCAGGCGTTTGAACGCAGCACTCAGTTTTTCGGAAAGACCCTCAAATGCCATAGTCTACCTCGTTATTCCTTAAGTGCCTGGGCAGCCTGAGAAATAGCGCCGACCAGAGCATCGATCCTGTTGTCTTCATACTGCCGGTAGTTGATGGTCTTCAGTTCGGCGGCACTGTCGATAATGGTGTCGATATGGCCCTGCATCTGCTGAAAACGGCGGATCAATCCGGTTTTGTCCTCAAACTCCTGCATCGTGGCTTCTGCGCGCACGATCACATCGCGAACACCCTGACGGCTGATCCCGCTGTTTTCAGCGATCTCACCCAGGCTCAAATCCTCGTTGTAGTAGAGGTCGAAGAACTCCTTTTGTCTGTCTGTGAGGAGTTCTCCGTAAAAATCGAACAGCATTGTCATGCGGTAAGTCTGGTTTTTCACGAGTTTTCCTCCTTTGTGTAAAGTGTGTTAGCTTTACAACGGGGATTATAATACAGGATAAATTCAAAAAAGTCAAGAGAATTTTCGGGAATTTTTTATAAATCTACCCCATATTTTTTGTATATTCCATAAAAATGAGCCGATCAGCGAAAAAAGTTCCTCCCACCAGTGTGGGAGGAACTTTTTATGCGAAGAAAATGCCAAGAAGCAGGCAGGTCTGACCGATTGCGTTGATGATCTGAGCGGTCCAATTACTGTGTGCATCGTCATTTTTGAATTTTGCTTTTCTGTACCACACCATGACAAACATCATTATAATCCAGGCGGCAAAGAAGAGAATGCTGGGCAGGGAAGTGACCGCTGCCAGTACGCCGCTCCAGCTGATAGAGGAGAATCCGAAGATGAAGGAAATCAGCATCAGGAGAAAGCCTGCTGCCTGCATGGGTACAAAGGGCTTGTTGAGCCATCGAAGATCTTTTTTTGCGATGCCAAGTACCAGTTTCCATGCTACCTTGCAGCAGCCTGCCAGTACCGACAATGCAGCTCCGATCATAAAGAGCGGGCTATTGAAGCGACCGGCGATGATCGCCATGCTGATGCCAAAGCTGAGAACGGGGATCGCATCCACTAATGCTAGCGCGAGAGTAAATCCTTCCATTTCCGGACCTCCTGAGTTTTATGAGCACAGTTTATCATAAAATTCCGTACTTTTCTATGTGCAAAACCTATAATTAACCCGTATATGCGCGGTGCAACCATACAAACTTCACCTTAAGCAATTGACAGTGTTATATAAAGGTGTTATCTTTATACTGAACACGTTCATATAAATTCTGCGAAGGAGTGAAGTGTTATGAACAGTAAGCAGTTACAGAGGGAACGGGTACAACTGTTCCGCGATGCTGCCAATTTCAAAAAGACAGAGAGGATCCCGCATTTCGCCAATGTGGTGACATGGAAGGTCTTTGATGCAGGCTACACACTGGATCAGGCAATGACCAATTTTGATGTTCTGGAGGAGTCTGTGGTCAAATTCCTCGACCGGTATCCTGTGGATGGACTGATGGATGTGGGTATCCGCAACCAGTTCACTGTGACCGAGGCGTTCGGTGAGGGTGGATATTACTATTATAATGAAGATGTTGTGGGTATCCATGACCATGCGCACTGTACAGTGGAGACTCTCCAGCAGTATTTGGACGATCCCGCGAAGTACGCATGGGAGGTGATCCTTCCCAAGAAGTACGGCGCAAGCTGGGAGGAGAAGGATCTTGCCGTGTGGAAGAAGACCTTCGCTGAATATATGCGCTATATCAAGTATATTCTTCATATGTCTTCTGTTACAGGTAAGCAGTACGGTCTGCCGTCTCTTTCTCCCAATAACCCGATGATGGGAGCCATCGTGCTGGGCATTGAGGAACTGATGAGCAATCTTCTGGGTATTCAGCAATTGTCCATTGCTATGCGCCGCAATGCCGATGAACTGGATGCGTTCATCAACCGCTGGGATGCCGAGCGTATCACCCCCGCCATTGAAAAGATCAAAAACGGCAAAGGACCTAACTACAAGTACTGCTTTGATTCCTCTATTCTGATGCTGGCTCACAATGTGATGAACAAAAAGCAGTTTGAGCGGTTCTATTGGCCGCACCTCAAAGAATTGCTGGATGCCTATGCCGAGAAGGGCATGAATGTGCGCATCTTCACCGAAGGCTCCATCCTTCGTTTTGCTGAGTATTTCAAGGATTATCCCAAGGGTGTCCTGACCTTCCATCTGGAGCAGGATGATCCCTTTGAATTTCGCGAGGCGCTGCCCAACGTAGCTATCATGGGCGGCATGACCACCGATCTTCTCTCCAACGGTACCCCCGAGGAGTGTGTTGCCTATGCCAAGCGCCTGTGTGATGAGCTGGGCAAAGACGGTGGCTTTATCTTCAGTGAGGGTAAGATGCTCTCCTACCGCAATGATGCCAAGCGTGAGAATATGAAGGCTGTATGCGACTTTGTCAGCAGCTACAGACTGTGAGGTGTGCGAGATGAGTAAGAATCCCTATACATCGTATCCGGAAGGTTATCAGAAACTGGCTAAGAAGATCGTGCCCTGGTATTTCCGTCCTATGAAGGATATGCTCATGCGCCTTCTGCTGACCATTCTGACAGACGGCTAAGGAGGATGCGGCATGATTATTATCGGTGAAAAGATCAATGGCGCGATCCCGTCCGTCAAGCAGGCGATCGCCGAGCGAAATGAAACCTTGATCGTGGAGCGCACTTTGGCGCAGGTGAATGCCGGTGCGGATTTTCTTGACTGTGCTCCCAGCACTGCAACAGATGTGGAATATGACACTATGCTGTGGCTGATCAAAGTCATGCAGGGGTGTACGGATGTACCGCTTTGTATTGACAGCCCGGACGCTGACCTTCTTGCCCGTATTCTTCGGGAAGGACATGTAAAGCGTCCCGGTATGGTGAACTCTGTCAATGAAGAGGGAACCAAGTGCGAGACCATTTTTCCGCTGATCGCCGGTACCGATTGGGAAGTGATCGGTCTTACCTGTGATGCCGACGGCATCCCTGTCGATCCTGCCAAAAAGTTGGAGATCGCCAAGCGAATTATCGATAAGGCAGACCGTTACGGCGTTGCACTCAAAAATCTGCATATTGATCCCTGCGTGATGGCGCTGGCAACTATGCCAAGTGCTATGGAAGATTTCATCAAATGCATTGAAGGGATACACGACTATGCGCCGGAGGTTAAGGTAACCGGTGCCATCAGCAATATCAGCTTTGAGATGCCCGCCAGAAAGTATGTCAATATGAACTGCATGAGCTACGCCATTGCGGCAGGTCTTGACAGTGCGATCATGGATCCCTGCTCTCAGGATATGATGGGTACTGTATTTGCCTGTGAGGCGCTGCGCATGAAGGACAAAGGCGGCAGAAGATATAACCGCGCTTACCGACAGGGTAAGTTCGGGCAGAAACAGTAAAGGAGTTTGTGTCAGATGATCGATTTTGAAAAATTGGCAGCCGCTATGGGTGAGCTGGATGAGGATACTGTGAAGGAACTGCTGGAGGCTGTGATGGCCGAGGGCGGCAAGGATGCCGATAAGGCGCTGGAGGCCTGTCAGAAGGGTATGGACACCGTTGGCAAGCTGTTTGAAGAGGGCGAGTATTTCGTTGGTGATCTGATCTATGCCGGCGAACTGATGACCGATGCGGTGGAAACCCTCAAGGAAGCCCTTGTGGAAGGCGACGGCAGCGGCCCCAAGACTAAAATGATCCTCTGCACCGTGAAGGACGATCTCCACGATATCGGCAAGAATATTGTCCGCTCCATGCTGGAGGCAGCCGGATTTGATGTCTTGGATCTCGGTATCGATTGTCCTCCCGAGAAAATTGTGGAGACTGCAAAGGCAGAGAACATTAAGATCATTGCGCTCTCCGGTGTGCTGACACTGGCGCTTGACTCCATGAAGACCACCGTGGAAGCGCTGAAGGCTGCGGGGGTTGACGCGAAGGTCATCATCGGCGGCGCGCCGGTCAGTGCGGATGCCTGCAAGAACATCGGGGCAGATGAGTGGGCTCACAGCCCTCAGAAGACAGTTGCGACCTGCAAGGCATGGGCGAACTGAAAACGAAAAAGCTGCTGCGGAAAACCGCAGCAGCTTATATTTATTTGGCGAGGAATGATTTCGGGAGTCGATTGACCAGTACCGCGCCGGCAAGACCTATACCGACACCTGCAAGGATTCCGGATATCATCAGAACCGGAAGGTAATAAAAGATGCCGCCGGATTCCAGTACCACAGATGCCACGAGGATCT
This sequence comes from Candidatus Pelethomonas sp., assembly GCA_045615065.1. GTDB lineage: Bacteria > Bacillota > Clostridia > Oscillospirales > Oscillospiraceae > Pelethomonas. The sequence goes on from JAZLEB010000168.1 coordinate 5,404, forward strand.
GACCGATATTATGCCCGACACCGCCTGCCACGCTGACACCGACGGTGGAAAATTTACCGCTTTTTTTCAGTCCCCACATGATGAGAAAACTCAGAGCGGCTCCCGCAAAGGAATAGGCAAAAGCAAAGGCGTTGCCGAAGGTAAGCGATACCAGTACCACACGGATCAGAGATATGCTGAGTGCGTCCGCTGTTCCCATGCGGTAGAGGGCGAACAGAACAACAAGATTGGTAAGACCCAGTTTTACCCCCGGAACCGCGGAAGACACGGGCACCAAACTTTCCAACCAGCTGAGTACCATGGCGAGGGCAATGAGCAGCGCATAGTGTGCGATCCGTTTACTGTTCATAGCGCCTCCTAGTTTGTCGATGCATCGATCTCAGACTCCAAAGAACCGGTAATGGTGATAATCAGCTGGTGGGGGAGACAGATGATCTGCTCGCCTTCCCGGGAGATCTTTCCGGTGCGGATACAGGTGTAGTCACCGCAGTTTGCGTCGCTGATATATACTTCGCCGCCGGTAATGCAGAGCACATTGTACTCATCTTCGCCAATGGGAATGCATAGATCTTTGTCGAGGGGGTAACGGCCGTACTCCTTGCCGTGGATTGACACAACAGCGTAACTTCCTGCATCGCCGGGGCGTAGTGCGATCCACAGTACCGCCGCAAGTATAAGCAGTACAAGAATCAAAAGAATATCCCGTTTCCAATGCTTCATAGCATCTGACCTCCATACCCGGATACAGTTATTATACCCATTTACGGACATGGAGGCAAGAGCGTTTCGACATCAGCGCAGATCTTTTGCGTTAAGGTAGCGGCGGAAGGGCTTGATCAAGTAGAGGACGATGAATGTACATACGGAAACCACGAGATCGGGGATGGCCCAGCAGATGTTGTAGAGGAAGGAATAGAACCAGGGGGTAGTCATGGTGAGACCGAAGAATTCGTCGGGCATATAGACACCCCATACAAACACACCTACCAGATAGCTTGCCACAAACTGAAGGGAGATACCGGATACAGAGGCAAGCAGCAGACGGCCCCAGCCTGCGGGTGCTTTGCGGAATAAGCCTGCGCCGAAGCCCAGCATGGAGAAAGCGATAAAATAATCGCAGATAATGGATGTCCAGTCGATACCGCTGCCGCCCATCATGTAATTGATGCCGCCAAAGACCAGACCGGCCATTGCGCCCCAACCGAAGCCGTGGCGAACTGCAAAGAGAATGAGAGGGACCATGGACAGTGTAACAGACCCGCCCTGCGGCAGCTTGATGAGGATGATCAGTTCCAACACCAGGGCCAGTGCCACAAATAATGCGGCTTCGCAAAGGGTTTTGGTTTTCTGCTTCATAATAATTTCCTCCTTAGTATAGGGGGAAATGCGTGCGGGCAATAAAAAATCGCATACCCGCAAGGCGTGGGCATACGATAAAAATAGCAGTGCAATCGCATTCCTACGCCGGCATTACCCGGATCAGGTTCGAGGGACAGGATGGCGATACATCTCATCTCAGCCGGCATGCGCCAGCACCCCTTGGATTATGCACAGAGTATAGCATTTGAGCATTACTGTGTCAAGGAAAAATTAAAATCCCCATGCCGTAGGGCATG
>JAZLEB010000169.1:0-3313 GCA_045615065.1 Candidatus Pelethomonas sp.
TCGGTGTAACCCAGAACGCCCTTCAGCTCGCCCTCGGAAGCGGCCTTCATAGCGGCGCAGATCTCCTCGTACTTGGCGGGCTTAGCCAGGTTGACAGTCAGGTCAACAACGGAAACGTCCAGAGTGGGAACACGCATGGACATACCGGTCAGCTTGCCGTTCAGCTCGGGGATGACCTTACCGACAGCCTTGGCAGCGCCGGTGGAGGAGGGGATGATGTTGCCGGTAGCAGCACGGCCGCCGCGCCAATCCTTGACGGAAGGACCGTCAACGGTCTTCTGGGTAGCGGTGACGGAGTGAACGGTGGTCATCAGACCATCGGTGATGCCCCAGTTGTCGTTCAGGACCTTGGCAATGGGGGCCAGGCAGTTGGTGGTGCAGGAAGCGTTGGAAACGAAGTTCATGTCGCTGGTGTACTTGTCGAAGTTGACGCCGCACACGAACATGGGGGTGTCGTCCTTGGAGGGAGCGGACATGATGACCTTCTTGGCGCCGGCATCCAGGTGACCCTGTGCCTTCTCCTTGGTCAGGAACAGACCGGTGGACTCAACAACGTACTCAGCGCCGATCTTGCCCCAGGGCAGATCAGCGGGGTTGCGCTCTGCGAAGATGGGGATCTCCTTGCCATTGACGACGATGGCGTTCTCAGTGTGGCTGACTTCGCCCTCGAACTTACCGTGCATGGTGTCATACTTCAGCATGTATGCCAGATAATCGGCGGGGCACAGATCATTGATGCCCACGATCTCGATCTCGGGGTGGTTGATGCTGGCGCGGAAGACCATGCGGCCGATGCGGCCAAAACCGTTAATACCAACTTTGATACTCATAATTTAAAAGCTCCTTTCAGCTCTTTAATGAATTACTGAGGTAATTATACTCCGGAAACGTTTCCTTGAAAAGTGTTTTTTGAACTTTTTTTATTAAATTTATTATTTTCTTGTAAAATCTACAAAAATTTGATATACTGGCACAAATATTCGGTCAAAATTCTGTGTGAAAATCAGGTATAAATTACCAATGCGCTTTTTTGCTGTGCGGAGCAAACTAATTTCCCGGAGGTGCGGTATGACAGAGCTGAAAAACGAGGAAAATCTCCACGATGTACTGGGGCAGATCGCCTATCAGATCAAGGATACTATGGATACCATGTATGCTGCGCTGCAGTTGGTTGTGCCCGCAGATGCACGCGACGGCGACAGTGAGCTGGATGACTACGCGGCGCTGCTGAACCGAAATTTTTACCGCCTGCGCCGATTGGCAGGCAATCTGGAGGAAGCGGCCGAGCTGGACTCTCCCCTCTGCCCTCCCCACAGTAATGACGATATTGTGGGCCTGTGTGCCGCGGTTACAGAGCACGCCGGGTATGCCGCGAAGCTTTTGGGGCTGACGCTGGAGTTCAAGGCAGATGTCGGCACAAAGATCGTTGCAATGGATGCGGTGCGTATTGAGCGCCTTTTGCTGAATCTTCTTTCCAATGCGTTCAAGTTTACTCCCCACGGCGGCAAAGTCACTGTGGAGGTGCGTGCGTCGAGCGGCGCGGTGGAGATCCATGTCAGTGATACCGGATGCGGTATTCGCTCTGAGTATATGGAAAATCTCTTTACCCGCTACCGCAGCATGAATTATCCCGACGGTACTCCGCGCGGACTTGGTTTGGGACTTCCCATCTGCCGCAAGATCGCGCAGGACCACGGCGGCACGCTGGTGATCATGAGTACAGAGGGCGGCGGAACCACAGTGATCGCCACACTGGAGAATAAACGCACCAGCGTGGTCACCATGGGCGCGTGGATCGCGGCCGACTATTCCGGCGGCTTTAACCGCACCCAGCTGGAGCTGGCGGATGCCCTGCCCAAAGAGGCATTTCTCTCTAAACTGACAGATTGATGGGCGCAATGTAAGCCCAAGGAGACGGCATGAACGGAAAACAGGTGTTGATCGGTATGAGCGGCGGCGTGGACAGTGCTGCCGCTGCCCTTTTGCTGCAGCGTGAGGGCTATGCTGCCGCAGGCTGCACCCTGCAGCTTTACCGAAGTGAATGCGGCGGCTGTGGCTCTTCGCAGGAGGCGGAGGATGCCAGAGATGCCGCGAAGGCGCTGGGAATCCCCTTTTACTCCCCTGATGAGAGCGCGGATTTCCGGGAATATGTGATGCAGGATTTTGTGGACACCTACTGCGCCGGACGTACCCCCAACCCCTGTATCCGCTGCAACCGGTTTATCAAGTTTGAAGCGCTGCTGCGTAAGGCAGACGAACTGGGCATAGAGTATATCGCAACAGGTCATTATGCCCGCGTGCGGTTTGATGAAACATTGAACCGCTGGCAGCTTATGCGCGGCGAGGATAGGAGCAAGGATCAGAGCTATGTGCTCTATCCCCTGTCCCAGCGTGTGCTGAGCCGGCTTCTGCTGCCTTTGGGCGGCATGACCAAGCCGGAGGTGCGCGCCATTGTTGCCGAGCGTGGTCTGAAGCAGGCGGCCAAGCCGGACAGTCAGGATATCTGCTTTGTGCCGGATGGGGACTATGTTTCCTTCCTGCAGGAGCAGGGTGTTCAATTGATCCCCGGTGATTTTGTGGATAAGGACGGAAAGGTGCTGGGCAGCCACCGCGGACAGGTGTGCTATACCAGCGGTCAGCGGAGAGGATTGGGCGTGAGTGCGGACCGACCGCTGTATGTTGTTCGGAAAAACGGGCATAATAATACTGTCCTTTTGGGTGACGAAGCAGATCTGTACGCCCGCACCGTGTGGGCGGAGGAGTTCAACTGGGTCTCCCTCCCCCCTTCCCTTGAGCCGGTCAGTGTTACTGCCAAGACCCGCTATAGCCAGCGGGAGGCGGAAGCGGTGCTGTATAACGAGGGTGATGGCTGTGTTCGTGTGGAGTTTTCCGAGCCCCAGCGGGCGGTCACGGCAGGTCAGTCTCTGGTGTGTTATCAGGGGGAGATCATTGTGGGCGGCGGTGTGATCACCGACGCGAAATAACAGAAAAAACCTTGAAATAACAGAAATCGACAAAAAATAGTGCTTGACAATATACCGGGCGTATGGTATTCTATCTTATGCCGATGTGCGCCGGTGTGGTGGAATGGTAGACACTGGGGACTTAAAATCCCCTGCTGGCGACAGCGTACCGGTTCGAGTCCGGTCACCGGCACCATATAGGTAAAATGATATATCGCGGCGTGGAGCAGTTGGCAGCTCGTCGGGCTCATAACCCGGAGGCCGCAGGTTCGAGTCCTGCCGCCGCAACCATAAAAACACCTGATTTCAAACGAAATCAGGTGTTTTTCTTAACTTTTTAGACTAATTCC
>JAZLEB010000170.1:0-4495 GCA_045615065.1 Candidatus Pelethomonas sp.
AGCGAAGCGAGACTGAGGGAGAGATACACCGGAAGTTCTTGTTTTGCAGTCTCTCCCTCCGTCTTTTGCTTCGCAAAATCCACCTCCCTCGTCAGAGGGAGGCTTGAGATTGTGCAAAGCTGAGTCCCCGACAAACTCCAAGTTGAAATACAAAAAACGGGTGCACTGCCCAGGCAGTGCACCCGTATCATCAGTTCAGATATTTTGCATAGAAGTCCTGCGCAGGGTAAGGTCTGCCGAAGTAATACCCCTGAATGAAGTCAGGTTCCAACTCACAAATTTTATCCAGCTCATCGCGGGTTTCAATACCTTCGATGCACATCTTGGAATTGATGGAGTGAGTCAGCTGTACCATGTGGCGCAGAAGCGTAAACTCGTAGCCGTGATTCAGCGCTTTGAGAGTGAAGGAACGGTCGATCTTGATGATCTGGGGATCGATATGATAGAGATAATGGAAATTGGAATAACCGGTACCAAAATCATCCAAGGCGAGGGGGATACCCAGTTCTTTCAAACTGCTGCAGAAACGGGTGTAGCTGGAATCTGTTTCAAAGAGACCGCTTTCCGTGAGTTCCATCTGCATACTCTGGGGAGAGAGCCCGTACTCCTCCAAATAGCGGGAAAGATCGCCGATGAGGTCGCTCTTTAAAACCTGAATATAGGAAATATTGACGCTGACCTTGAAGCCGGGCAGTTTTTCCTGCATGGTTTTGCAGAATTCCATAGCTTTACGGAGAATGAACCGGCCTACCGGGATGATGAGCCCGCTTTCTTCCAGTAGAGGGATGAACTCCGCCGGGGAAACGGGGGAACCGTTCTCGCAGGTAAAACGCAACAGAGTTTCCGCACCATACAGTTTGCCGACGCGGATATCTTCCACCGGCTGGAAGTAGGCATCAAACCCACGAAAATCGTGGACCACCGCCTGACGCAGTTCGTGAAGCAGCATCTTGCGGTGCATAAACGCACGGAAATCTTCGGCGCAGTAAAAATAGTAGGTGTTTTTACCGCGCTTTTTGGCTTCGTTCAGGGAGAATTCAGCCAAAGCCATCATAGTGGCATAATCGGGAGTATCCGCAGGGGTAAGATGAACAATACCGGCGGACAGGGTGAAGAAAACAGTAAATCCGGTTTCTACAACATAGTGATCGACTGCTTTGCGGATGCGGCGGTAGAGGTTGCGGACATCTTCGGAACAAGCGCTGGCAAGATCAAGGACAGCGTACTCGTCACCGGTGATGTGGTAGAGATATTGGTTCTCTCCCAGTACACTTTCGATGCATCGCGCGGTGTCGCGCAGGACACGGTCGCCGTACTCAATGCCGAGCTTTTCGTTGATCTCGCGGAAATTATCAATATCAAGGCGAAGAATGTAGCCGTTGCCGTGCTTGGCGACCAGATCGTCAAAGACCTTCTGTATACTTGCGGCAACGATCAGTCCGCTTACATTGTCTGCTTTCTGGCGGCGGCCGATCTCGTTGATACAGCCGATGAGAAATTCCGGATTGCCATCACTGTCGCCCAAAACGCGGCCGCGGCAGTTGATCCAAACCGGTTCACCGTTCGCTCCGATCCAACGGTATTGCAGATCGTGGCGTTTCTTCTTGCCGTCAGCCACATCCTGCAGATCCTGAATGATCAAGTCGAGATCCTTGGAGTACACCTGGTCAGCCAACTGCTTCTCGTCCAGATAGAATTCGTCGGAAGGAATGCGAAAGCGACTGACAGCACTTTCTGAGATCTCATACCAGCGGGTATGAAGGTCGAGAATGAAAAGATAATCGTCCATACAGGGGTCCAAAACTTGCATGGCAAGCCGAAGCTTATCGAGAGGGAGATACTGTCCTTTTACGTCCATTTGTACACCTCCGCTAAAAAAAGCGGTGTTCTCGGATAGGTTTTGTTGATATTATCAACTAAGTATATCACTACCGGTCGAATTATGCAATAAGACAGTGACAAAAAACTTGGTGTTTATCGGGGGAAAGTGCCAAATGCGGAAAAGCTGTAACCACTTTTTTTGACAGGCGGGAAAAGGTGTGATATACTTAACAAGTTACAAATTTATCAGGTGCGGTAGAAGACAAGTATGGACAAGCAGACTGTGATCGCAAAAATCGCGCAGGAGAGTGAGGATAAGCTTCTCTTGGCGCGCATACTGGATAAGTACGAACAGATGGAGCGGCGGGGGATCCCCACCGCCACCGCGTTTCTCTCGCAGAGGGAACAGCTTTTGGCACAGACATTGCTGAATACTGCAGGCATCCGCACAGGTTTTCAGTTTGACGGTGGGTATGAAGATGCAGAGCGAAAGCTGCTGTTGTTCCTTCCGGATTGGGCGGAAAATGGAGCAGAGGAGATCGCCTTTGTTCGCGCCGCGTTTCATGGAAATGACAACTCCCTGACACACCGGGACATTCTCGGAAGCCTGATGGGGCTGGGAATCACACGGGAGACATTGGGAGATATTCTTGTTTCGCCCCACAGTGCGGACGTGGTAGCTTCGCCCAAGGTGGCTGAGTTTCTGCTGCGCGATTGGGACAGTGCCGGACGGGTACGGCTGAGTGTTTCCCGGATCGACCGGGAGGATCTCATGTGCCCGCAGGTTTCGGTGAAAGAGGTTAGTGACACGGTGTCATCCATGCGGTTGGATGCTGTGGTGTCGGCGGCGTTTTCCATGAGCCGCGGAAAGGCGGCGGATCTGATCGCGGCGGGCAAAGTATCGCTGGATCATACGCCGTGTATCAAGTGTGACAAAACTGTGGGAGAGGGCAGTACCGTCTCCGCCCGCGGGTTCGGAAAATCGGTGGTGCGGGAATGCAGCCGTGTATCAAAAAAAGGACGGATCATTCTGGTCATGGACCGGTATATCTGAGAGGAGAAACAGCAATGGAACAGAGCAAGATCGATCGGATCAACGAACTGGCAAGAAAACACAAAAGTGTGGGACTTACTCCGGAGGAGGAGGCAGAGCGCGCTGCTCTGCGCCGGGAATATATCGACTCTGTGGTGGGTAACCTGAAGGGACATCTGGATAATACCTATTTTGTTGAAGCTGACGGCAGCAAGACCAAGCTGAAGAAGAAAGGCGAAAAGGAATGAGCGAAAATAACGGAACCGGCCGTGGCCCCGCGCCTCGCTCTAACAGAACATGGATCGAGGAATGGGAATGGATCAAGTGGCCGCTCGCCGCGATCTTGTTCTCTGTGGGTTTGGCGCCTGTGGCAATTTTTGTGCTGATATTTTTCCCTGAGTATAGAAAAAAACAGGTCGCCAAGCGGAAACAGGCGGCGCAGTATGCTGCCCAACAGGCAGCACATCGAACTGCCGCGCAGGAGGCGATGGAGCGTCGCCGCGGTGCTGAAACACAGGTACAATATACAGCAACTGCTTCCCGAAATAATGGGACTGTCAAACAGAACGCTGCCAAGCCGAATGATGTCCGGCAAAAGGATTCCAAAAAAATCCGGCTGCTGCGGGCTCTTGGCATCGCTGCGCTGGTGATCGGCGCGATCCTGTCGCTGGATGCGATCCCCTATCTGATCGAAGGGTATACCTTTACACTGGAGCAGCTGGTCGCCGGTATTGGCTTTTTGACCGGAGGCGGCATTGTGTGGGGCAGGGCAGAATATCAGGCAAAGCTGTCGCGCCGTACGAAGCGGTATATCCTTGCTATCGGAATGGCAGAAACTATGCGGCTTGATGAAATCGCAAAACGGGTGAACCGCCCTGTGGACAAGGCGGCAAAAGAACTGCAGAAGCTGATCGACAAGGGATATTTGGGTGAGGATGCCTATATTGACTATGAGAAGGGATGCTTTACCCGCTTTAGCGCTGTCGTGGAAGAGGAAAAGCAGGAGGAAGAGGTGCCCAAGGAGGCAAACGAGGGCTATTCCGGCATCCTTAGGGAACTTCGCACTGCCAACGACCGTATTGCAGATGAAAAACTCAGCGGCAAGATCGAACGGCTGGAGCAGATCAGCGCGCTGATCTTCAAAGAGGTGGAGGCGCATCCGGAAAAGCGGGAGCGAATCCGCACCTTCTTTGATTACTATCTGCCCACCACCCAAAAGCTGCTGGACACCTACGCGGAGTTCGATGAACTGGGTGTGGAGGGTGAAAATTTAAGAGAAACGAAGGAGCGCATCGAGGCGATGATGGACTCCATCGTGGAAGGTTTCGAGCTGCAGCTGGATAGACTGTACAGCGCGGATGCTATGGATGTGGCCAGCGACATCAAGGTGATGGAAGCCATGCTGGGACGCGAGACCTCCTCCGCTGCCAAGGATTTTGGGTATGACAAAAACGAAACACCCAAAGAACAGGACAAACCTCAAATGCAGCAGTTGGAGATGTAAGAAAAACAAGAAAAACCGCTTTGGAGACTGGCTCTCCAAAGCGGGTTTTTGTTATATTAGCGGCCGCTGAGGTAGTGCTCTGCCTGCACGGCGGGAATGGCACCGGCCGCTGCGGCGGGGGCTACCTGACGGACATT
>JAZLEB010000171.1:0-21381 GCA_045615065.1 Candidatus Pelethomonas sp.
GCGCCAACCTCTCCGGCGGTCAGAAGCAGCGCCTGCTCATCGCCCGCGCCCTTGCAGGAAAGCCCGAGATCCTCGTGCTGGACGACGCCGCTTCCGCTCTGGATTATCAGACCGATGCCGCCCTGCGCCGCAATCTGCGGGAAAACTATGAGGGCGTCACCTCTATTATTATTGCCCAGCGCATCAGCTCCCTGCTCCACGCTGATATGATCCTTGTATTGGACGAGGGCAAAGTGATCGGCTGCGGCAAGCACGAAGATCTTTTGAATACCTGCGGCGTCTATCGGGATATCTATGAATCCCAGATGGGCGATCTCGCCTGAAAGGAGGAGGATTACTTTGGCACAACCCAGAAACGGAAAACGCGAACGTCCCAAGAACGCGAAGGGAACCCTCCTTCGGATCCTGAAATACTGCATTCATAACCGCGCTGCCTTTATTTTCACACTGCTGCTGGTGCTGGTGAGTAACTCGCTGGCGCTGCTGGGTCCGTCTCTGGCCGGTAAGGCAGTGGGCGCCGCCTCCGCAGGCAAGGGATTGGTGGATTTCGACACCGTCTACCGATATGCCGCCGCCATGCTCGCCTGCTACCTCACCTCTTCGGGACTCTCCTTCCTGGTCAATATCAGCATGATGCGCATGGGACGCGTTATGGGCAAGAAGCTGCGTGAAGATGTGTTCAAGCGCATGATGGAGCTTCCGGTCAGCTTCTTCGACCGCCACCAGGCAGGCGACATCATCAGCCGCGTATCCTATGACATCGATGTGATGACCACTTCCATGTCCACAGATATCGTGCAGATTCTCACCAGCACCGTTACCATATCCGGCTCACTCATTATGATGCTGGTCATCAGCCCGCCGCTGGCAGCGATCACTCTCATTACCGTTCCCCTTGCGGTGTTCTACACCAAGCATATGAACGGCAAGACCCGCCCTCTGTTTTCCCGCCGCTCCGCCGCTTACGGCAAAATGAACGGTTTTGTGGAAGAAAAGTTCTCCGGTGTCCGCACCATTCAGGCTTACGAGCGTGAGGAGCAGATGTGCCGGGAATTTGAAGCCATCAACCGCGAAGCGGCAGATGCCTACGAGATCTCCACCTCCACCGCCCGTCGGCTGGGCCCCAGTGTTGGTTTTATCAACAACCTGAGTCTTGCACTGGTGGGCATGGTGGGTTCTCTGCTGTTTCTCGGCGGCTATGCCGATCTGGAGAAGATCTCCTCCTTTGTGCTGTACTCCCGCAAGTTCTCCGGCCCTATCAGTGAGATCGCCAATATTACCAACGAGATATACTCCGCTCTGGCAGCGGCAGAGCGCGTGTTCCGTATGCTGGATGAACCTGCCGAAGCGGCAGACAGCGAATATGCCGCCGAGTTGAGCGAGGTGCGCGGCGAGGTGGAACTGACAGATGTATCCTTCGGCTATACCGAGGATCGCATCATTCTGCAGGACTTTGATCTCCACGCCCAGCCCGGTCAGCTCATCGCCATTGTCGGTCCTACCGGTGCGGGCAAAACCACGGTCATTAACCTGCTCATGCGTTTCTACGATACGAAGAGCGGCACCTGTCTGGTGGACGGCGGAGATATGTACTCCTATACCCGCAAGAGTCTGCGCCGTGCCTACGCCATGGTGCTGCAGGACACCTGGCTCTTCCGCGGCACCATCTACGAAAACATCGCCTACGGTAAGGAGGGTGCTACCCGAGAGGAAGTGGTCGCCGCAGCCAAAGCCGCCCGCATCCACAATTACATCATGCAGCTGCCCCACGGCTACGATACCATCATCAGTGAGGATGGCGGCAACATATCCAAAGGACAGAAGCAGCTGCTCACCATCGCCCGCGCTATGCTGTATGATGCCAAAATGCTCATTCTGGACGAAGCAACATCCAATGTTGACACCAGTACCGAGCGGCATATCCAGCGCGCCATGCGTGAGCTGATGGCAGATAAAACCTGCTTTGTCATCGCCCACCGTCTGAGCACCATTCAGAATGCAGACAAGATCCTTGTGGTGGATCACGGCCGTATTCAGGAAGTCGGCACTCACAGAGAGCTGATGGACAAAAAGGGTGCGTACTATAAGCTGTACGCAGCACAGTTTGAATAAGCAACAACTCCTGCGATCTTTTGGATCGCAGGAGTTGTTTTGTTCAGTGTTTCGTCTTTGCAGGCGGGAGATGCCTGCGGAAGTTTTTGCTGCGGCTTGCGATGATGTTCGCGGCATTTATCATTGTCTGGGATCGATCCTTCATACGGCCTTTTTCCGTAAGACTGCGGTAAGTGATCGTGTACCGCTCACCGTCCATGTAAATCAGTTGTACCTTGACAGCCTCAATCGAATAGTTCACTCTATATGTTATCACCTTTGCATCCAATATACCGTGGATATCAAACAGCTTGTACTTTTTTCTGTACTCAACAAAGTTCTCGGTAACAATCAACTTTCCATCGTTATACAACGGAAAGGGTTTTTCTTTGTCATATGCTTCCCGCATTTCCCGCATATTTGCGTACGGCTTGATACCAACCAGCGTGCTCAGAACATCGGTTTCCTTAGCGTATCTATATTGGGAGATCGTGGTAAGCACATTCTTCCAGAAAAAAATGAGAAACACTATACACGCAAGGTCCAGAACAGCGCTAAAAACCAACGTGTAACTTATCTCGTGCATAAGATCCAAAAAGAATATGTACATCATCCCAAGGACAACCAATGTCAGCAAGATCGCATGAATTAACCCAAAAATGATATCTCTTTTCTGATATTTCATACTTCTTCCCCGGTTATTTCCCAATATGTCCCGCGATGCGCTGCATGATCATATCCAGCGCCACCAGATTGTGTCCGCCCTCCAGCACGATAATGTCCGCAAACCGCTTGGACGGCTCGATGAACTGCTCGTGCATGGGCTTGACAGTGGTGAGATACTGCTCCACCACGGATTCGATCGTGCGGCCGCGCTCCTTTACATCGCGCAGGATGCGGCGCAGAATACGAACATCCGCATCCGTGTCCACAAAGATCTTGATATCCATCAGTTCCCGCAGCTCGGGATTTTGGAAGATCAGAAGGCCCTCCACGATGACTACACTGGTGGGTCTTACTTCCTGCACCTCGGCGGTGCGGTTGTGGTCTGTGTAGGAGTACACAGGGCACTGAATGGCAACGCCCGCCTTCAGCGCCTTCAGATGGCGCACCATGAGATCTGTCTCAAACGCATCGGGGTGGTCGTAGTTCTGGCGGCAGCGCACCTCAAAGGGCACACCCTTCTGCTCTTTATAGTAGTTGTCGTGGTAGATCACACTCACTTCGTCGCCAAACTTCTTCTTGATATGCTGGGTCAGTGTGGTCTTTCCACTGCCGGTACCGCCGGCAATACCGATAAAAATCGTATCCGTCATATTCTGTTTCCTCCCCGCGTCAACTGTTATTACCTGCATTATAAAACCGAAGCCGCTGAAATGCAAGGCAGCGGAACAAAATATGCCCAAAATCCGTCAAACCTGAAAATGGCGGTTGACGATTATTCTGAAAACCAGTAATATATTATTGTAAACCAACTTGCAAGGAGATGCACAGCATGGATAACCTTCATTGTAACCGGTGCGGTGAGGAATACTCCAGCACCTACCATAGATGTCCTTTCTGTCAGGAGATCGCTGCTGAGCGGCGGGGCCGCCCCATTTACCGCAGCGGAAAGCGCCTGAGCAAAAAACAGCGCAGCGCCGGAGCCGGCGGTGTCATTAAGCTGGTGCTGGCCGCAGTATGTATCTGCGCCGTTCTGCTGGTGTTCTTTGGCGACGATATGGCGGAATTCATGGGCATCCGCACAGGACGTACCGATCCCCCTCCCGTGGAGGACAATCAGCACACCGATCCCCCTGTAGACCCTCAACCCGATGACACCCTGCCCCCCGATAATGGCGGCGATGATACCGGCAGTGAGGAGGGCGGAAGCGGCAGCGAAGAAACACCTGACGACGGCAGCGGTGACTCCTCCGGTGATGACAGCGGCGAAGCACCCGTCACCGAACCGCTGACTCTCAGTCAGAGTGCCATCACCATTCCCGCAGGCGAGACCGCCCGCATCACCGCCGCAGGCGGCAGCGGCGAGATCGTTTGGAGCAGTTCCAATGAAAATATCGCCATCGTGAATGGCGGCTCCGTTACCGGCATCGCCGGCGGCACGGTGACCATTACCGCTGCCTGCGGCAGTGAAACCGTCACCTGCACGGTTACGGTTACCGGTGATCCCTGGGTAAGCCCTGAGGAACTCAAGCTGAACTATACCGACTTTACACTGCGCGTCGGCGATCCCCCGGTTAAGATGAAGGTCATCGGCACCGACAGCCCCGTTATCTGGACCAGCAGCGATGTAACTGTTGCTACCATTGACGAAAACGGCGTTGTCCGCCGTGTGGGCAAGGGTAACTGCACCATTACCGCCGAGGTAGATGGTCAGAAGCTCACCTGCATCGTCCGCGTATCGTAAACGAAAAAACCTGCCTGTCGGCGAATGCCGACAGGCAGGTTTTTTTACTTGATTCTCGCCTGCAGTTCTCTTGCAGTAACCTCATAGGACTCCTGTTCGTGGGGCAGCCGAGGAAGAGAAGCGGGTACTTCCCAGCCTTTGCGCTCGAACAGGCGGGTAATGATCAGATCCGTGAATGCAGGGTTCTTTACCAGCACAGGCCCGGTAATATGGGTGGCAAACACGTTGCCGCTCACATAACCCTCCGCGCCGCCCTTTTCCTCATTGCCGAAGCCGAGAGGCAGAGCAGAAAACAGCGGTGTGGTAATGCCGCGCGTCACAGAACTTTTGTTCATAAAGCCCACAGCGACCTCCCCCCACAGGGTGGAAGAAGCGATCACGTCCTCACCGATGCGCTTATTCGACTCCTCAGTGGTAAAGTTCGCCATGGCAAGGCACTCGCGCTCGGTGCCGTCGGCATCCCGGAGTGATTTTCCCAGCAGAGGCATGGCGCTTCCGGTGAAAAGAAGAACCGCGCCGCCCTCTGCCGCTGCTCTTAATGAGGCGGCATGGGGTAAAAGATCCTTGCGGGCAGCCTCGCGGCTGCGCTCGGTACCGGCGCCCATGTAAATCATATCTGCACCGGAGAAATCAGGAGTCTCGCCGCATTCGGCGGTGATGATATTGGCAGTTACACCCACCGCCGCAAGACGGCGCTGCAGCAGGGCAAGGTTTGCATACTCACCGTACAGGCTCATCAGTGTGGGGCAGAGATGCAGAATATTCAGTTCCATCATTATCCCTCCCGTTCTACCAGATTAAGAAGCTTGTCCCTGTCGGAGAAGCAGGTCACCACATACAGGGGCTCGGTGCCGTTTGCCTTGAGATACTCCGCCGCTTCCGCCACCGTATCACGAGTAACGATCTTCTCACCCGCAACAGCTGTGAAGGAGAAGCGCAGTGCAAGGTCGTTCACATACTTGCCGCAGAGAATGACCTTGTCTACCTGTTCGCGGTTCAAAAGGTCAAAATTAATATCCCACAGCCAGCTGGTCTCGCCGGTAAAGTACTTGCGGCTGATCGCATCCACGATCACCAGCACACTGCAGTTCTCTTCCTGCTGGGCGATATATCCCAGGTTGGTATTGTATGCCACAGAGTTTTCATGCTTACTGGTCAGAAGCGTACCCTTGTGACCACCCAGCGAGAAGCGCACCATGCGTCCGTTTTTCAGAATATAGTTATTGATGACCTCGGCGGCGATCTTCTGCTCCACCCCTGCCAGACGGCACACAGACCACGCGGCAAGGATATTGTACACGTTGTAAATACTGCGGAACGCAAGGCTGATCTCCTCCTTGCCGTCCAGTATCAGCTTACCCTCGCTGAGATCAAGCTGCGTAACCGCGAAATCCGTATCACGGCGGCTATGACCGCAGCTCTCACAGTGGTAGTGGCCGATATGCTCATAGTGGTGGCAGGTATAGGTCATTTTTCCCTTGCAGACCGGGCAGTAAGCGCCATCGTGATACACACCGGTGTGCTCATCGCTGCTGACAGAGCAGCGGTCAAGGCCGAACCACTTGACCCTGTCGTGATCCTTTGCAAAAGCGGACACCAGCGGATCATCCGCGTTCAGCACCAGCACCGTGTCATCGTGGATGGCAGGCAGGATCGCATCAAACACCCACTCAGGATGGGCGTTGCGGGTAAGCTGGTCACGGTAGAGATTGGTGATCACAAAATGGGTAGGATGGAAGTATCGGAAGGAGTGTCGGGCATAGCGCTCATCGCTCTCCAGCAGCAGCACATCCGCTTTCACCTTGCCGCCGAGAGTAGCGTGAGAGAGGATCAGCGTGGTGACACCCTCGATCTGATTGGAGCCCTCCTCGTTGTATACAACAGTCTTGCCGCTCTTGCGAAGAATGGCGGCGATCATCTCCACGGTGGAGGTTTTACCATTGCTTCCGGTCACGGCGATGATGTATTCAGGCAGTGTCACCCGGCTGAGAATGTCAGGGCACAGCTTCAGAGCATATTTTCCGGGCAGGGAGCTTCCCTTGCCCACCAGCTTACCCACAAGGCGCAGCACCTTGCAGACAACGATAGCAAGAAATTTTTTCATACTCTTATCACTCCTTATTATTGCGTTCCAGCCAGATCATCAGGGCGGCGGTGTCCGCGGGACTGACACCGGAGATGCGCCCTGCCTGCCCCAGATTCAGTGGGCGGACAGCGCTCAGTTTCTCCCGGGCCTCCAGCCTGAGCCCCTGAATAGAATGGTAGTCGATATCCCGGGGCAGCGTGCGCCGCTCCATACGGGCAAGTTCCGCCACATCCTGATCCTGCCGTTTGATGTACCCCTCGTACTTCACGGATATCTCCACCTGCTCGCAGATCTCTTCTGCCAGATCCGGCATATCCGGATCAAACCGCCGAAGGTCGCTGTAATGCACCTCCGGTCGGCGCAGCAGGGCAATGAGGGGCGCGCCGTCTGTCACAGGTGTGGTACCCCGCTCCACGAGGAACGCATTCAGTTCCGGGGTAGGCGCTGCACCTTTGGCGCTGAGCCGGCGGATCTCCCGCCGAACGGCATCATATTTTTCCTGAACAGCGCGAAGCCGTTCATCGGACACCAGACCGATCTCATGGCCAATGGCGGCAAGGCGCTCATCGGCATTGTCCTGCCGCAGCAGCAATCTGTACTCGCTGCGGCTGGTCATCATGCGGTATGGCTCTTCAGTGCCTTTAGTCACAAGATCGTCGATCAGTGTTCCAATGTAGGACTGCCCGCGGGAGAGAACGATTCCATCCTGCCCCTTCAGCTTGCGGGCAGCATTCACACCTGCCATAAAGCCCTGCACCGCCGCCTCCTCATAGCCGGAAGAGCCGCAAAACTGACCGGCACCGAAGAGTCCGGAGATTTTCTTTGTCTCCAATGTAGGCAGCAGTTCAAGGGGATCGATGCAATCGTACTCAATGGCATAGGCGGGGCGCATCATCTCCGCCTTTTCAAGGCCGGGGATGGTGTGCAGCATGCGAAGCTGTACCTCCTCCGGCATAGCGGAGGAGAGGCCCTGCACATACATTTCCTCTGTATCCAGTCCCATAGGCTCAATGAACAGCTGGTGCCGCGGCTTGTCCGCAAATCGGGTGATCTTTGTCTCAATAGAGGGACAGTAACGGGGGCCGATGCCCTCGATGACACCTGCGTGCATAGGTGAACGGTGGAGATTATCCAAAATGATGCGATGGGTCTCCTCATTGGTGTAAGTAAGATAGCACACCGCGCGGTTTTGGGGTAATTTCTCCGTTTCAAAGGAGAAGGGCATAGTCTTTTCGTCCCCCTCCTGCAGTTCCATCTTGCTGAAATCCACACTGCGGGCATTGATACGCGGCGGTGTACCCGTCTTAAATCGGCGCAGGGAGAGTCCCAGCTTCGCAAGACAACCTGTAAGGTCAGTGGCGGCAAACATACCGTCCGGTCCGCCATCCTGCACGCACTCACCAACGATGGTGCGGGCGTTCAGGTAAGTACCTGAGCAGATGATCACGGCTTTCACAGAGAATACCGCGCCGGTACGCAGCACCACCGCGGATACCGCGCCGTCCGTTACCCGGATCTCCGTGACCTCCCCCTGCCGCACGGCAAGGTTCTCCTGCTTCTCCAGCGTGTGCTTCATCACGCGCTGATAGGTCCAGCGGTCTGCCTGCGCTCTGAGGGAGTGAACAGCCGGGCCTTTTCCCCGGTTCAGAAGGCGGTACTGAATGCACGCCTTGTCGGCAGCCTTCGCCATCTCGCCGCCCAGTGCGTCCAGCTCGCGAACAAGGTGTCCCTTGCCAGTGCCGCCGATCGCCGGATTGCAGGGCATATTGCCCACCGCGTCCAGATTGATGGTAAAACACACGGTGGAGAGCCCCAATCTTGCGCTTGCCAGCGCAGCTTCGATGCCCGCGTGACCTGCGCCGATCACCGCGATATCATATTGTCCTGCGATGAATTCCGTCATATTTTTATCCTCTTCTGAGTGTGAGTACAACTACTTGCGGGCGGTTGAACAGGCGGAACGTCCGCCCGGAATTGCCAAGCCCCCGGGAAACAAACAGCTCCGCGCCGTCCACTTCATAAAATCCGGCAGTGTGATCGGGAAACAGGTTGCGCTCCACACCGATAAGTCCATCCGTTCCCGGCAAGCGGAACAGCCCACCGTGGGCGTGACCCGATATGGTCAGGTCGGCGCCCAGAGCAGCATACTGTGTCCGGAAATAGTTATTACGGTGAGCCAGCAGCAGCCAAAACGGGTCATCATACGCGCTATCAATCTCTTGCGCCAGTTCCTCGGGTGTTTTCTGGTCGGCAAAACCGTTGGGATCGTCGATTCCCGCAAGAATGATGGCGTCACCCTCCCGCTGAAGCTCGGTGTATTCATTGGTCAATACGGTGACCCCCGCTTCCGCCAGGGCAGTTTTCAGTCCCCGTATATTCGGCAGTGCCCACTCGTGGTTGCCGGTAATGAAATAGGTTGGCGCAATGGCGCTGAGCGCCCTGCCGAGTTCCACCGCATAGCTTTGGGGCGTCGCGCGGTACTGGTCCAGCATATCCCCGGTGAGGAAAATATAATCCGGCTCCGCCGCGCGTACCGCTGCAAGCAGCTTCTCGTTGTTCTCACCGAACTGTGCGCCGTGGAGATCGCTGAGCTGCACGACAGTGCAGCCATCGAACCCCTCCGGAAGCCTTTCGGATGTATATGTGAATTGTTCCACAATCAGCGAGTGATTGCTCCAGTGTAAAAACACCGCGCCGGCTGCGATCAGCAGCGCAAACAGCAGCACTGCCGCTGCCGGAGACTTACGCCGCCTTCCGCGATAGTTTCGCAATGCCATACGCCACACCCTTCTCAAAAATTCAAACATCTCTCTAAATTATATAGTGTATCACAAAAAGCCGAAAATACCAATACCGCAGCAAAAAAACTTTGGGTCCTTTTCGCCGCGTTGACAATCCTTTCTGCCAACGATATAATCAAACCAGAAGAACCGACAATATATACAATCATCACACAAGGAGGGAACGGGCATGAAACGACTCATTTCTGCTTTCAGACAGTTCGCAGTGTATATCCTGTTTTTCTGCCTGCTCCTGTCCACCGCCGCAGCCAAAACACAGCCCCTGCCTCCTTGGGAAAGTCACCTTCCCACCGGCGGTCAGTTAGATGACACCGCCTTTCCCGATGTTGTCCGGTGGCTTGCTGAATCCCACGGCGGATCAGCGCCTTACGGACAGGTAGCTGCCTCCACCATCGTGAATAATGCCAGGAGCCTTGTTGGTGTGTATGACTATGTGTACGGCGGCGAGTCTCCCGAAGAGGGAGGCTTTGACTGCACCGGTCTGGTGTGGTATGTGTACAACCGTATGTCCGGCCTGAACATCACCCTCTCTCAGGCAGGGCGCAGCAAAGCTGCCCTTGCCGACGCCGGAGAAAAAATCTACGATCACGATGCCTTCCTGCCCGGCGATGTAATCCAGTTCACCTATGCCCATGTAGCCATCTATGTGGGCAACGGGCGTGTTGTCCACGCCAGAACTACAGGCACCAAAATTCAAGAGACAGATCTGAACTACGGAAATGTGGAGTACGCCGTGCGTTACCCCGGCATCATTCAAAATCCCGTGACCGCCTCCGGCTCCTGCGGCGATGACCTTAAGTGGGTTTTGCGGGAGGACGGTACCCTTACGGTCACCGGAGAGGGTGCCATGTGGGATTTTGCGGATGACACCTCCGCTCCCTGGCACAGCCACCGCGCCGCCATCACCTCCGTTGTGATGGAAAACACCGTTACCACTTTGGGCGATTTAGCCTTCTACAACTGCGCTCAGCTCAAGAGTTTTTCTGCCCCCGGCATCACCAAAATCGGTCGTGTCGCGTTTGGAGGATGCACATCGCTGGTCGATCTTTCGCTGTCAGAAAGTCTCATATCCATCGGCAGCAGAGCATTCTTCCGGTGCAGAAGTCTTACTGTACTGGAACTGCCCAAATCGCTGACCGCCATTGATGCCGAGGCGTTTTCCGGCTGTACCGGTCTTACTGCTGTCATCATGCCGGACACACTTACCGATCTCGGCGATTCCGCCTTTGAAAATTGTACATCTCTGGTCAGTATTCGCTTCAGTGACAAGCTGGAACATATTGTTGCAAATACATTCCTGGGCTGCACCTCACTCACCTCCCTCACGCTGGGCAGCAGTGTGACTGTGATCGGTGATATGGCATTCTTCGGCTGCAGCAAGCTCACCGCTATCTTCATTCCCAAATCAGTGGCAGAGATCGGTGCGTACGCATTCTCTGAGTGTCCTGCCCTCCGGCAGATCACATACTCCGGTCTCATGGAGCAGTGGCAGGATATTGATACAGATCCATCCAACATCTCCCTTCTGGAGATCACACCTGTATGCACCGGCAAGCCGGATGCCCCAAAAGTATCTGTCTCTTCCAGCGAAAACGGCACTCCCCTGCTCACATGGGACGAGGTGAAATACGCCGACAGCTACGAGATCTGGCGCATGGCTGAAAATGGAGAATATGAACTGATCGCCACCGTGACCGCCACCATTTTCGCAGACATGACAGCCACTCCCGGTACTATGTACTTCTATGCCATTCGCACAGTCTTCAAAAGTCATGAAAGCGAGTTCAGTGATATTGTGGTATACTTCCAGGTAAACCGCGGCCCTCTCGGTAAAATTCCCGAATAACTACACCGTCAGTCCTCTCCGGCACCCCGGAGAGGGCTGCTTTTCTTGCTCGTGAAACTTTGCTTTAAATTGACAAAAAATGCCTGTCGGAATATAATTACTGTATAGTTCTCCCAAGGAGGTTAGTAAAATGAAGCACCTGATTAAACTCTTATCACTGTCGCTTCTTGCGACCCTGATTATCATCGCGGCGCCTGCGGCAAGTGCAGGATTTGTTTCCGACTTCAGTGGATTGGAATTTCGTGAGGCTGCCGGATTTTACACCGTGATCGTGGATCTCTCCGGCACAGAATACCGGTTCGACGGTATTTTGGATATCTCCGATCTGGAACAGCAGCCGGAGATCCTCTCCATCGCCTCCTACCACATCTATTATGAAGACACCGCAGTGATGGATGTCACCCTGCGGGAAATGGAATCTGCCGAGTCAGATCCGGACATCACAAGTTCCACCGGAATTGTGCTGACCAACGGCTACTATGCCGTCTCCTTTGACATTAATGCTGAGTACGAGGCATTCCTCACCGGTCTTACACTGGACAACTTGCAGGCAGTTCAGCTGGAGCTGATCAACTCCGTGCTTACCGGAACGGACTTCAATATGGAGCATCTTGATTTTATCGACACAGAAAAGATCGAGTGGGGCGAAGGAGAAAACAAGGACCTCTGCTGGGCCGCGTCCTGTTCCAACATTCTTCACTATACCGGTTGGGCGCAAAAGGCTGACCTTGCCACGCCCGACGATGTGTTTGAAGTCTATATCGATGCGTTCTCTCCCGCCGGCGGCAATGCGGTGTACGGCATCCCATGGTTCTTCAGCGGCATCAATGAGAAGCAGGGAGAGGCGGACTGGGCGCAGGTGGACAACACGGAGGAGTATGCCTACGGCCAGTTCAACGGCTTCCTGCCCGAGTACGCCGTTGACAATTTCTTCACCGGCTACTATATGCGCACTGCGCCGCGGGATATTGAGAAAGCCTTTGCGGAACTTCGCGACGGTGCAGGTGTCAGCATTGCCTTTGGCTGGTATACCCCCACCTGGGCGCGAAACGGCGGTCACGCGATCTCCCTGTGGGGTTACATCCAGAAGAAGGATGCTTCCGGATTTGATAAGAACGATTACTATGCTCTGATCGTGTCCGATTCTGACTCGGATACCGGATATGACGAGCGGCGCGACGCGCCTAACGAGCTTTGGATGCTGCCCCTGACTTCCGTGGTCACAGCGCAGGGCTATGACAGCTGGACCATGGAGGGCTATAACACAAACCTGTACGCACTGTTGGAGAATTTCTATGCGCTAGTGCCGTATAGCGACGAATGTGTCCGCGAGGAGTCCGTACCCGACAACAGATTCGACGAGAACGCGGTCGATATCAGTGCGTATATCCAGATTCTGAATAGTGACAATGAAACGGATGTGTTTGCCGCCGGGGACAGTGTGACCCTCCGATTCGGCTGCAAGAATCTGTCCCCGCTTGACTGGACAGAAGCGCGAACGGTCACGATCTCTTACACGCTTACCGATCAGCACGGCGAGATCGTGATGAATAACAGTACTGAATGGACAAACACACTGAATGCGGGAACGATCCTGTCTGCCAGAACAACGGCGAAGCTGCCTGCCGGCGAATATACCTTTACGGTTGCCGTTTCCCTGAAGGATTCCGCAGCTGCGGAAACCTACTACTCCAACAATATGCTGGAGAGACATTTCACCGTGCTGCCCGAGCCCGAGCTTACACTGAGCGCACTGCAGAACGAGGATGCTTTTATCCTTTCTTATGAGCCTGCGGACGCGCTGCAGAACTTCAATATGTACGAACTTTCTGTATCTTATCTGCAGAACGATGTCTGGTCCGATTGGCTCACTGTGTACGTGGGACGAACCCTCCCGGAAAGCTGCGCCGTTTCTCCGACGGGTACACAGATAAAATTCCGTCTGGAGGCTGAGGTCGGCGGTGTGCTTTCCCACAGCTGGGAGAGTGAGCCGCTCCTGCTGGAGAGCGATGGCACTCATGTGCTGGCAGATGGCGGCGACCTGCGCGCGCTTCTGCAAAGCGATGCAGTGAAAGACGGCGATATCATTCTTCTGCAGGGAACCGCCAATGTGAATGATACCAACAGTGACAGCGCACCCTGGGTCATCGACAAGGCGGTAACGATCCGCGGCGGTACGCTGAATCTGCGTGCGGGCGGCATTCTGTTGAGCGCGGATGTCACCCTGGATGGCGTGAATCTGATGTTTGCCAATCCTGTGCGCAATGCAATTCTGGCAAACGGCTATACCCTGACGCTGAAAGACGTTGTGTCCGACAGCAGTACAAATGAAGTGCATCTCTTCTGCGGCGGACTGACCGGCCATAGCGTTACCGTTGCGGCAGGCGAACATGGTCAGATCATCATCATGGGTACAACTTCTCTGGGGAATATGTATGCCGGCAGCATGTCCTCCGACGGCGGCAGCAATGTCTTTGCGATGGATGCAACGATCACCGTGGACAAATTCGCAACAGGGAAAATGGGCGAGGTTTATGCCTGCGGCGCATTGGAAAGCTATGTGGATCCCGACGAACTGTTGAATCCCGACTATAAGGTCGCGGCGCCTGTCGCGGATGCGGAGCGGTTCACTGCTGCGGGAGCGGTGCGTATCAACCTCTATCAAAATGTGATCAATACCGTATACGCAACCACCGGCGAATGGGATAACGCCTCCGTGACCTTCAACGGCAACGGAAATTATTGCACGCTGTACCTGGAGAACATGGGCGGTCTTTCGGTGGAGAGCGGCAGCCTGGCTTTCCGGGGCACGGCTCTGAAAAATGATATTTCTCTGGCGGTGACAAGCGGTGCACAGCTGGATCTGACGCTGATTGGTGATACCCCGGCAGTGGCAGATTTTACGGGCGGCGGTACGCTGATCCTTGGCGAGGAACAGCTGCTGACGATCAACGGACATGTCAGCGGCACAACATCCGTGGGCATCGGCGAAGTGTTTAACGGTGCGACTTGCGGTAAGATCGACCATGTGCGTGTCTATATCAAATCGGTTTATTCTGCAGAGGACAGTTTTGTGCTTCTGACCCCGCAGGATGATCCTGACCTGAAACTGGTGCGTGACACAAACGGTAAATGGACGATTCCGCCGGTCACCTATGACGTTGTGATCGACAGCATCAGCGCTCCGAAAACGGTGGCGACGGAAAGCAAAATCGACATGGCGGAGATCAATTACACTGTGACTTTTGATTCCGACCTGTCCTTCAGTTATCTGAATGCGGTTCCCGTCAGCATTATGGTGAATGGAACGTACGGAAAAATGGCTTTCGATGATGAAACTGCGAGCTACTACTATACGTTCCCCGAGCACACCGGATTGGGACGTGCGGAATTCTTCGCTCTGGATGAAACCACCGAGGTCCTGTATATCACTGCCAATGAGGAAAAGGGTGTGATCGCTGACGGCGATTATACCATCACCGTCATCTTCCCTGCTGAAAATATGAAGAGCGGTCAGAAAACCACGCTGACGACGGTTCTGTCGGTAGGCAAGGTCGCTTCCGGTGAGTGCGGAAACGATGTTACATGGAAGCTGAGCGAGGACGGAACGCTGACCATCAGCGGTACGGGCGCGATGGATAGCTGGCAGGATCAGTTTGACGTGCCCTGGTGGGATAAGCGCAACTCCATCCTCAAAGTGGTGGTTGAAGAGGGTGTGACAACGATCGGCAGCTATGCGTTTTACGGCTGTTCGAAGCTGGCAAGTGTTGAACTTCCCGAAGGGCTCACGCATATTCGGACCAACGTGTTTTATGACTGCAACGAACTGAATGAAATCGTTCTGCCGGAAACCCTTGTTTATATCGGGGTTTATGCGTTTGAATCCAGTGGGCTGACGAAAATTGTGATTCCCAACAGTGTTACTTACATGGGCGCTCACGTGTTCGACTACTGCATTTCTCTGGCAGAAGTGACCCTTTCCAACGGTCTGACCGAAATTTCGCAATATGCGTTCAACGACTGCTGGGCACTGACCAAGGTGACGGTTCCGGAAAGCGTGAAGAAGCTCGGTATCTGCGCGTTTGCTACCTGCGGAAAGCTGACGGATGTGATCCTGCCGGAAACCTTGACAGAGATCGGAAACAATGCGTTCAGTGGCTGCAGGGCGCTGAAGAATATTACGATCCCGAAAAACGTAAAAAAAATCGGGTCGTATGCTTTCAGCAGCTGCGAATCTCTGGTCAGTATGGAAATTCCGGACGGAGTGACGGAGCTCTCCGGCGCGATCTTCAACGGATGCACCAATCTGGTCAGCGTCAAGATCCCGGACAGCGTGACGACTATCGGAAATCAGGCGTTCGCCGAATGCAGCAGCCTGAAGGAACTTAAGCTTTCGGACAATGTGACCTCGATTGGAGAAAGCGCGATCACCGCGTGCACTTCGCTGACAGAGTTTGTGATCCCCAAGAATGTTACGGAGCTTTCCTATGGAGTGCTTTACGGATGCACCAATCTGAAAAGCATTGTCATTCCCAATGGTGTCACCCTGATTGGCGATAGAGCCTTTGAGCGCTGCTATAAGCTGGAGAGTATCACCATTCCCGCCAGCGTGACAGTGATTGGCGATTTTGCGTTCCAGGACTGCATTGTGCTGGAGAAGGTCTATTATACCGGCAGTGTTGAGCAATGGGCTGCGATCGTGATTGGAGAGGAGAATGATTTACTGGTGAGTGCGCTGCTTCGTACTGGCGTGATCGAAGTGTCTATCGAGGGCAATGCTTACGGATTCCCCGTGCTGACATGGGGGACGATCCACGGCGCGGAAAAGTACGAGATCTGGCGCATGAATGAAGACGGAGTATATGAGTTGTTGGATGTAACGACAGCAACGGAGTACTGTGATGAGACCGCAGTGCCCGGAGTGCCTTGTTTCTACGTCGTTCGCGCCGCGAAGGACAAGATGGTGGGCACTTTCAGCAACATCGCTGTGCACCTCGAAATGCGAAGAAGTCCCCTCGGCAAAATTCCCGGATAATTTACTTGCGGCAGCCCCCTCCAAAGGAACGGAGGGGGCTGTTTCCGCTTGTATTGTGTCGTGTTTTCTGTTACAATAAAAAAAACTGTGCGCAAAGAGGTAGCTATGGATCTGAACACTTTTTTTGCTGAAAACGCAAGAGTCGCGCTGGCGTTTTCCGGCGGCGTGGATTCGGCCTATCTGCTGTATGCCGCCACCACGGCAGGAGCGGACGTGACCGCCTACTATGTAAGTTCCCAGTTTCAGCCCGCTTTTGAGTTGGAGGACGCCCGCCGCCTTGCGGAAGAATTGGGCGCTAAGATGCGGGTGCTTAATCTGGATGTTTTGTGCGACGAAACCATTGCTGCCAATCCCGCCGACCGCTGTTACCACTGCAAAAAGCGCATTTTCACCGCCATAGCGGAAGCCGCGAAGGCAGATGGCTACGAGGTGCTTATTGACGGCACCAACGCCAGTGACGATGCTTCCGACCGTCCCGGCATCCGGGCACTCAAAGAGCTTTCCGTCCGCTCCCCTCTCCGCGAGTGCGGCATCACCAAGAAAGAGGTGCGTGAGCTGAGCCGTAAGGCAAACCTCTTTACATGGGACAAACCCGCCTACGCCTGCCTTGCCACCCGTATCCCCACCGGTGAGGTCATTACTGCCGAGAAACTTCACAAAACCGAGCAGGCGGAAGTCTTTTTGACCAATCTTGGGTTTCACGATTTCCGCGTGCGCCTTACGGGCGAGAGCGCGAAACTGCAGGTGCGGGAGGAACAGCTTCCACTGCTGATAGAGAAGAGAAATGACATTCTGGAGGGGCTGAAACCCCTGTATAAAACGATCCTGCTGGATCTGGAGGTGCGAGGATGAACAGCGAAGTAAGAGAGATCCTTACCCAACTGCAAGAGGGAAATCTTTCTGTGGAGGAAGCTGCGCAGAAGCTGAAGCTGCAGCCCTTTGAGGATCTGGGCTATGCCAATATCGACCACCACCGCAAACTTCGTCAGGGCACTGCCGAGGTGATCTACGGTGCCAGCAAGACTCCCGAGCAGATGATCGGCATCGTATCCGCTATGAAGGCAAACGAGCAGAAAACCATTCTCATCACCCGCCTGAGCGCGGAGGCCGCCGCTGAGATCCAAAAAATTCATCCCGACCTCGTCTATCATAAAGACGGCCGCGTGGGCATCGTGGGTGATTTTCCAAAACCTGACGGTATCGGCACCATTCTTGTCATGACCGCAGGCACCAGCGATATCCCCGTAGCAGAGGAAGCCGCCCTCACCGCCCAGGTGCTGGGCAATGAAGTTGTTCGCATTTATGATGTAGGCGTGGCAGGCATCCACCGTCTTCTGTCCCATCTGCCCGAGATCATGAGTGCCAGTGTGATCATCACCATCGCAGGCATGGAGGGCGCGCTTGCCAGTGTGGTGGGCGGTCTTGCTGACTGCCCCGTGATCGCCGTGCCCACCAGTGTGGGCTATGGCGCGGCATTTGGCGGCGTGGCAGCACTGCTGTCTATGCTCAACTCCTGTGCCAGCGGCCTGTCTGTCGTAAATATCGACAACGGTTTCGGTGCAGGCTACACCGCCAGCATGATCAACCACATGGAGGCAAAGAAATGAAAACTCTCTATATCGACTGCGCCATGGGTGCCGCCGGCGACATGCTCACTGCCGCCCTGCTGGAGCTTCTTCCTGACGGCGATACATTTCTTGCCGAGCTGAATCATATCGGACTCAAGGGTATCACCGTAACACGGGAGCCCTCCGTAAAATGCGGTATCACTGGCACTCACATTCGCGTCAGTGTGAACGGCATTGAGGAGGATGAACACCTCCACGACCATCATCATCACCACGATCACGAGCATGTTCATGACCACAGCCATGATCACCACCACGAGAGCGAACATCATCATCACCATGAGCACAGCGGTATGCACGAAATCGAGCACCGCGTGTCTCATCTCTCCCTCCCCATCGAAGTGAAGCGGGATATTCTCGCGGTGTATGCACTGATCGCGGAAGCGGAGAGTCATGCCCACGGTGTGCCGGTCAGCGAGATCCACTTCCACGAGGTAGGCACTATGGATGCGCTGGCGGATATTACCGCCGTGTGTATGCTGATGCATAAGCTGCACCCAGACCGGGTAGTTGTGTCCCCTGTCCATGTGGGCAGCGGTCAGGTAAAGTGCGCCCACGGTATTCTTCCTGTTCCCGCTCCCGCCACAGCATACATTCTCCGTTCTGTTCCCATCTACGGCGGTGAGATCCGCGGTGAATTGTGTACTCCCACCGGTGCGGCGCTGCTCAAGCATTTTGCCGACGAATTCGGTTCCATGCCCGTCATGCGTACAGAAGCCATCGGCTACGGCATGGGCAAAAAGGACTTCCCCGCCGCGAACTGTGTGCGCTGCATGATCGGCAGCAGCGAGGGCGGCGGCGACAGCATTGTGGAGCTGCAGTGCAATTTGGACGATATGACCGGCGAGGAGATCGGCTTCGCTATGGATGTTCTGTTTGAAGCCGGAGCATTGGATGTGTTCACCACCCCCGTTTCCACTAAGAAAAACCGCCCCGCAATTCTTCTGACAGTGTTGTGCAAGCCTGAGGACAAGCAGAAGATGACAGAGCTTCTCTTCCAACACACCACCACCTTGGGCATCCGCGAAACTCTCAAGCACCGCGCCACTCTGCAGCGCACCTTTACCGAGATACAGACCCCCTTCGGCACTGTCCGCCGCAAGGACAGCGCAGGTTTTGGTACAAACCGCAGCAAGTATGAATTTGACGATCTTGCCCGCATTGCCCGGGAGCAAAACATTTCCCTTCGTGAAGCGGCAGAACTTGCCGCGAAAGCGGAGCAGTAACGGAGGAAACGATTATGATCATTAAGCCTTGTAACGGCGTGGCTCCTCAGATCCACGAGGACGCCTGCCTTGCGGAAAATGTTGCCATCATCGGCAACGTTGTGCTGGAAAAGGGTGCCAATGTGTGGTATGGTGCCGTGATCCGCGGCGATGCCTGCGCCATCCGCGTGGGTGAGAACAGCAATGTGCAGGACTGCTGCTGTGTCCACGGCGCTAAGGACACCACCATCGGCAAAGGCGTGACCATCGGTCACGGCGCCATCGTCCACGGCTGCACCATTGAGGACAACTGCCTCATCGGCATGGGCGCCACCATTCTGGACGGCGCGGTGATCGGCGAAGGTTCCATCGTAGGCGCCGGTGCGCTGATTGGTGAGAACAAGGTCATTCCGCCCCGCAGCCTTGTGGTGGGTGTACCCGGCAAGGTGATCCGCGAGGTGTCCGATGAGCAGTATGAAGGTATCCTGAAAAACGCCGCCCTCTACACCGAGGAAGGCCGCATGTATTTAAAAGAAGAATAAAAAAGGACAGCTCAGCCTTTGCCGTTTGGCAAAGGCTGAGCGGCCTTTTTTATGGTCACACCAATAGTCGGTGTCCTTATTTTAGTATGGCAGCAGTTTTTGACCGCATTTCAGGAAAGCGCTCTTGACTTGTGCTGGAGAATATCCTATAATTTAATGCAATGTTGCAAAAAGGAGGAAACAAGCCGATCATGGACGCTGGCGATAGTTGCCCTGACCGAAACTGCAATACTGTTTTGTTCAAATACAGATGTTGAGGCACGACCTGTGGGGAATGATTTCCACACGGGAGGTGTCTTTTTGCTGTTTTTTGAAGAAAAATTATTGTGATAAAGAAAGGTCAAAATTATGCTTTTACTGATAATTCTACAGGCTGTGCTGATTGCACTGAATGCGGTTTTTGCCTGTGCGGAGATTGCTGTACTTTCCATAAATGAAACCAAACTGGAACGCATGGCAGAGCAGGGAGACAAGCGGGCAAAGCGGCTCGTTAAGCTGACCGGAGAACCTGCAAAGTTCCTCGCTACTATTCAGGTAGCCATTACGCTGTCCGGTTTCCTCGGCTCCGCATTTGCTGCAGACAACTTTTCCGAACCTCTTGTTGACTGGGTCATCAGCCTGGGAGTGAATATTCCCAGGAGCACACTGGACACCGTTGCGGTGGTGCTGATTACCCTGGTCCTTTCCTACTTTACCCTTGTGTTTGGTGAGCTAGTGCCCAAGCGGGTGGCAATGAAGAGAGCAGAAGCTCTTGGATTGGGAATCTCCGGTCTGATCGGCGGTATCTCCACTGTGTTCAAGCCCATCGTGTGGCTTCTGTCCTTTTCTACCAATGCGGTCCTGCGGCTGATGGGCATCGACCCCAACGAAGCAGACGAGCAGGTCAGCGAGGAAGAAATCCGCATGATGGTGGATGCCGGTAGCGAGAAGGGTGCAATCGACGAGCAGGAAAAGGAATTTATTCAGAATGTTTTTGAATTCGACGATCTGACCGCCGAGGAGATCGCGGTGCACCGCACTGAAGTTACCATTCTGTGGACGGAGGATTCGATGGAGGAATGGGCGAAAACCATTCACAACAGCCGTCACACCCTTTATCCCGTTTGCAAAGGTTCTCCGGACAATATAATCGGTATTCTGAATGCCAAGGATTACTTCCGTCTGGACGATCAGTGCCGCGAGAAGGTGATGCAGCATGCAGTGAAGGAGCCGTTTTTTGTCCCAGAGACTATTAAAGCAGACGTTCTGTTCCGCAAGATGAAGAAGACACGCAATACCATGGCAGTGGTGCTGGATGAGTACGGCGGAATGGTGGGCATCATCACTCTGAGCGACCTGATCGAGCAGCTGGTAGGCGATCTGGTGGACGATACGAACGCGCAGGCCGCGGCTGAGCCTCATATTGAGCAGATCGATGAAACAACATGGGCAATTATTGGCAATGTGGAACTGCACGATATCGAGGAAACGCTGGATATCAACATCGGACTTGAAGATGTAGACACCTTCACCGGCCTGGTATTTGGCGAGCTGGACATGATCCCCAACGACGGTGAACAGAATATTGAACTGGATTTCCGTAGTCTACATATCCACATCACACTGGTGGAAGATCATCAGATCGCCCGCGCTACCATCGTGAAGCCGGCGGCTTTCGATGACGAGCAGACGGAAGAATAATAGATCCCATTTTAAAACCAACAAGGGGCGGGTACACCTTTCCGCTTGGGCCTGGGGAGG
>JAZLEB010000172.1:0-39343 GCA_045615065.1 Candidatus Pelethomonas sp.
CCCACCCCCCAGATCTTCCCCGACGATGCCAAGGCTGGCGGCGCCCGGGTCATCTCCACCGGCCGTTCCGACTACCCCAACCAGGTCAACAACGTTCTGGCATTCCCCGGCATCTTCCGCGGCACCTTCGATGTCCGCGCAAGCGACATCAACGAGGAGATGAAGATGGCTGCCGCTATGGCTCTGGCCGGTCTGATCTCCGACGACGAGCTGAACGAAGAGTACATCATCCCCAAGGCATTCGATCCCAGAGTCGGCCCCACCGTGGCAAAGGCTGTTGCTGAGGCTGCCCGCGCTTCCGGCGTCGCCCGCATCTAACTTCCGTTTCGGGAATCAGCGGTTCGCCGCTTTTCCATAAGAGAGAATCTAAGGAGGAAAAACAATGTCTAACAACACCCTGAAAAAAGAGCCCCTGAAGCTCTTTAACCTGCCCTGGTACCTGTTTGGTATCTTCGCAGTGGTCGTGCTGGTTGCCACTTACATGGGCGTTCTGCCCAAGGGCATGGCCGGCTGCTTCGCTCTGATGATCGTTCTGGGCACCGTCCTGAACATCGTCGGCGACAATATGCCCATCGTCAAGGATTACCTGGGCGGCGGCGCTATCGTGGTCATCTTCGGCTGCTCCGCACTGAACTACTTCCATGTCATCCCCGAGGCTGTCGTGGAGAACATCACCAACTTCTTCAAGCCCACCGGCGCATTCCTGGACTTCTACATTGCAGCCCTGATCACCGGCTCCATCCTGGGCATGAACCGCAAGCTGCTGGTTAAGGCAGCTGCCCGCTACTTCCCCGCTATCTTCGGCGGCCTGATCCTGTCCTTCACCCTGTGCTCCGTTCTGGGCCAGGTCATGGGCTTCGGCTGGGCCAAGGCTCTGCTGCTGATCGCTCTGCCCATCATGGGCGGCGGCATGGGCGCAGGCGCTACCCCCCTGTCCAAGATCTTCGAGTCCTCCGGCACCATGAGCGCTGACGCTGCTCTGTCCATCATGACCCCCGCTGTTGCTATCGGCAACGCCATCTCCATCGTCATCGCCGGCATCATCGTCAAGATCCTGACCGACAAGAAGTGGAACGGCGAAGGCCAGCTGATGCAGTCCGGCACCGTCGATCCCTCCGAGCTGGAGATCTCCCCCGAGATGCAGGCCAAGCGCGACGCCATCAAGATCCCCTACATGGGCGTTGGCCTGTTCGTGTCCACCACCTTCTTCGCATGGGGCTACATCGTTGCCAAGCTGTGGGGCATGATCGTTCCCTCCGTCTCCATCCACGCTTACGCATGGATGATCATCACCGTCGCTGTCTGCAAGATCACCGACTGCCTGCCCGAGAACATCGAGATCGCCTGCTACCAGTGGTTCCAGTTCATCATGAAGAACCTGACCCCCACCCTGCTGGTCGGTATCGGTATCTGCTATGTTGACCTGAACGCTGTTCTGGAGTCCCTGAACGTCACCTACTTCGTGCTGTGCCTGGTCACCTGCCTGGGTGCCTTCTTCGGTGCTGCTATCGTCGGTAAGTTCGTGGGCTTCTACCCCGTCGAGGCTGGTATCACCGCTGGTCTGTGCATGTCCAACATGGGCGGCACCGGCGACGTGGCCGTTCTGTCCGCAGCCGGCCGCATGGAGCTGATGCCCTTCGCACAGATCTCCTCCCGTCTGGGCGGCGCCATCATTCTGCTGATTGGCTCTGTGATGCTGTCCACCATGGCTGGTTTCATCGTCTAAGTTTCAATTGTGGGCGCCGCGTCATGCGGCGCCCCTCATTCCCGAGGACACTTATGAAGCGTGTTCGGGAATGGGTATTAAGGAGAAGATTATGAACTGTATCAAATGCGGAAAAGAGCATAACGACTATCATTTCCGGGTGCTCCATGTGGAGACTCTCCACGTGCGGGATCTGAAGGAAAAGCGGATTCAGGCACTGGGCGATTTCGAGGAGTTCGATGTCTGCGGCGACTGCGCCCGGGCGAAGTACGAGGAGTATATGGACAACCGCTCGGTACTGATTAAGACCAGCATTCCCTTTGCCGTTATGATTCTGGCTGGAGCGGTGATTGCGTTGCTGATGCGCAATGATCTGCCGATTCTGGCCTTTGGTGCGGGCATGATGATCTGCGGCGGCACCTGTCTGTACGGCAATCTGCGCAACCGCGGCGCGAAGAAGCGGGAACTGTCCGTCCTGACGGAGGAACAGGCGCTGTATCGCTGTGCGTGGGAGTGTCTGCTGGAGTCTGCCCCGAAGAAGAACGATGTGAACGACATCACCTACATCCCCGTGGATGAGGAAACTCTGGCCCGGAAGAACGGCGATCTGATGATTCTGTACGATCTTCTGCCGGAGATTGCCATTGCGGCCCACAAGCGCATCCACGGCATCGAAACCGAATAAGGATCCATTCAGCGTTCGGAACCCCTCTCCGGATGCTGTCCCCTCTTGAAATGCCGCCCGCTGTCCCGGGCGGCATTTTCACGTGCCGGGAGCCCCGGCTGGCAATGCGAGACTTCGGATTGTACGAACTTGACAGGCGAGTAAAAGTGCCCGACCGGTCGCTAGTATCCGCTCTGCGTACCGAATCGGGCGGTTTTTACTCGCGTATCAAATTGGTGCAATCCGAAGTCCCGAAGAATCAGCAGGCATTGCCTGCCGCTCGACGTATCGAATCAAGCGTTGCCCGTGTATACAATAGTGTCAGAGGTTATGGGCTTTTTGATAAAAAGACAGGCGATACCGTTACAAAAATTTGACATCTTTCTAATTGATTTTTTTATACCGATAGTGTATGATAAAATTGCAAAGTATGGGGAAGCCAGACGGGAAAAACCGGATATCGGCACCCGATTTTGGCAAAACCCACTATTTAATTCTAAAATGAAAGAGGTTAACGCATTATGGCAAATCTTGATCTGACCAAGTATGGCATTACCGGCGCTACCGAGATCGTTCACAACCCCAGCTACGAGGCTCTGTTCGAGGCTGAGATGGACCCCTCCCTGGAGGGCTTTGAGAAGGGCCAGCTGACTGAGCTGGGCGCTGTCAACGTCATGACCGGCATCTACACCGGCCGTTCCCCCAAGGACAAGTTCATCGTTATGGACGAGACCTCCAAGGACACCGTGTGGTGGACCTCCAAGGAGTTCTCCAACGACAACAAGCCCGCTTCCGTCGGGGCTTGGAACGTCTGCAAGGAGCTGGCTCTGAAGGAACTGTCCAACAAGAAGCTGTACGTCATGGACGTCTTCTGCGGCACCAACCCCGACTCCCGTATGGGCATCCGCTTCGTCATGGAGGTGGCATGGCAGGCTCACTTCGTTAAGAACATGTTCATCGCTCCCACCGAGGAGGAGCTGGCTAACTTCGAGCCCGACTTCGTTGTTTACATCGCTTCCAAGGCCAAGGTCGAGAACTTCAAGGAGCTGGGTCTGAACAGCGAGACCGCCGTTCTCTTCAACATCACCTCCCGCGAGCAGGTCATCCTCAACACCTGGTACGGCGGCGAGATGAAGAAGGGTATGTTCTCCATGATGAACTACTACCTGCCTCTGAACGGCATGGCCTCCATGCACTGCTCCGCCAACACCGATATGAACGGTGAGAACACCGCTCTGTTCTTCGGTCTGTCCGGCACCGGCAAGACCACCCTGCCCACCGACCCCAAGCGTCTGCTGATCGGTGACGATGAGCACGGCTGGGACGATAACGGTGTCTTCAACTTCGAGGGCGGCTGCTATGCCAAGGTCATCAACCTTGACAAGGACTCCGAGCCCGACATCTACAACGCCATCAAGCGCAACGCCCTGCTGGAGAATGTCACTGTTGACGGCGCCGGCAAGTGCGACTTTGCCGACGGCTCTGTGACCGAGAACACCCGCGTTTCCTACCCCATTGACCACATTGAGAAGATCGTTCGCCCCGTGTCTGCCGGCCCCGATGCCAAGAATGTTATCTTCCTGTCTGCTGACGCGTTCGGCGTTCTGCCTCCCGTCTCCATCCTGACTCCCGAACAGACCCAGTACTACTTCCTCTCCGGCTTCACCTCCAAGCTGGCCGGTACCGAGCGCGGCATCACCGAGCCCACCCCCACCTTCTCCGCTTGCTTCGGTCAGGCATTCCTGGAGCTGCATCCCACCAAGTACGGTGAAGAGCTGGTGAAGAAGATGGAAAAGAGCGGCGCCAAGGCCTATCTGGTCAACACCGGCTGGAACGGCACCGGCAAGCGCATCTCCATCAAGGACACCCGCGGCATCATCGATGCTATTCTGGACGGCTCCATCCTGAAGGCCGAGACCAAGACCATCCCCTACTTCAATCTGGAAGTTCCCACCGCACTGCCCGGTGTTGACACCAACATCCTCGATCCCAGAAACACCTATGGCGATCCCACCGAGTGGGAGACCAAGGCCAAGGATCTGGCTGCACGCTTCGAGAAGAACTTTGTGAAGTATACCGGCAACGATGCCGGAAAGGCACTGGTCGCCGCAGGCCCCAAGGCTGAATAATTTGCTACATAAAAGAAGCACCTGCCTCCCGGCAGGTGCTTCTTTTATGTGCTGTTACTGCTTCGCGTCCGCAAGGATACCGACAAAGAACGGCAGACCGGTCTCGCAGTCGATGAGCAGATACACGAAGGGTCTGTCAAGATACACCTCTTCGATCTTATCGGGAGGATAAGCGCCGGTAGCATCCGGTACTTCGATGACCGTTGCGGCACCGGCTTTGGTGCCCAGCTCGCCCACGGAAATAAACGTCTTGTGGAGCACACGGCCGATAAAGAGATTGCCTTCCGTAGAAGTTCCCAGCGCAGAAAAATCCGCTTTATTCCGATCAAAGGCATCCGTCATACCCATATTCTTCAGCACTTCGGACAGTTCGATGCTATACCCTGTTTCAAACTTGGGAATGGACGCGGCGACCAATTTTCTCTGCGCATTGTTGACCAAATCGATCAGTTCCTCGCCGGTCAGGGACGCAAGATATTCCTCAGGGCTCATCCCCTCATTGGGAAGAAGCGCAACAAAGGCATAAGCATTATCCTCATACATCTTGATAAATCCGGTGGCGTTTTCGTCCTTAAGATAGAAGTTCTCCTCAGAGTACATGAATTCTACGGTCTGCTCCGTGCCATCCGCTTTGGTAAATACATTCTCACGAACCTGATAGGAATCATACTGCTCCCGCCAATTTGCCTCAAACGCAAGCGCATTGACCAGATACAGCAACGCCTCCGGAGGAATACGGTCCAGAATCGTGGGGATCATACCGTTCGTCTTGTCGTTCACCCAATCATTGATATCCGCGCATGTAGTGTCATCAAACGGTGCCGAATAGATATCCGCGCCATAATAGTCCGCATTGAATTGCAGAAAATCTCTGTTCGGCGTAAAGCGCGCGACCTCATTGACCCAAATGGCATTGGCCAGCGACAGGCGATAGTTCTCACCCTGCGGCAGAGAGTCCATATACCAACCAAGGTATTCATTCAGTTCTTGCACCGACATACCGAACACGGCTTCCATCTGCCTGAGAGTTTCATGATCCGCGCCGTTGGCGGTCATTGCCAGCGCGCACAGTACAGACAGAGGTGAAAGCAGAATATTTTCACCGGCTCCTCCATTGAAGCGGGCAAGCTGAATCGAAAATTCAGCGGCAGCAATCGTGTCCGCCTCGGTGTCAGGATCAAAAGCAATATTTCCCGCCACAATTCCGGACATCAGATCCACTCGTACACCCTCAAGAGGATCACCGGACGGCTCATTCTGTTCATTTTCAAGAGGATCGGCTATATCGCTGTTGAAAGTGCCGCCGCAGGCGGCGAGGGAAAAGAGCATTGCAAAGGACAAAACCAAAGCTAAAATACGTTTCATGACAGTACCTCCTCGATTGTATAAAGAGCAAAATATCATATATTTTTTGTTTTGTGCGCCCGCCTAGAGATAAAATGACAGCCAAACATCCACAGCAAAGTGGATGGTACAAACAGAAAAAGCTCGATCATCAGCCAATAGTCCGATACAAATGAAAAATCATCAACAGGCGTGCCAAACAAATCGGAAAACAGAAGCGGATTGACAAAAACCTGCAGCAGCACGGACGCAGCGACAGAAATCAGCGGCACCCAATAGCACTTAAGATGTGTTTTCAGGCAAATAACACTGCTGATCAGCGGTATGACTACAAACCATATGATCAACAGATTCTCATGCACAAAAGATCTGATCTCGGAAATCATTTGTCGCTCCTTTCATCATCCATTGTAAACAGCTTATTCTATCCTTTATGACGAAACCGCACACCAAAGAGTTCCCAAACTTTAGCAGAAAAAAGCGAACTGCTTCAGCAAAAGCAGTTCGCTTCACAAATATTAACCGAATTTCCGCTGCCACGGCTTACAGCACACAAGGCACAGCGCGCCGCCCACAGCGGCGATCAAGACCCAAAGGAGGATCGTGCCGCTCCATCCCACTGTTTCGGACAAAACAGCAATACCATACGCCGACACAGCGCTGCCAACATAGGTACAGGCATTCAGCACACCGGATACGGTCGCCACATTTCCATATTTACGGAAAAAGGACGGAATCGTGGCAGTTTGCAGCAGATTCACGCCGTGCATAGAACCTGTCAGCAAAGCCGAGAACAACACAGACAACGCACCGGCCCGGTCAGCAACCAACCAAAGCACCAGCGAAGATCCCGCGCCTACTCCAAAAATCACCGCAGCACATGTGAGCGGATTCGAAAAGAATTTTCTGTAGAGAGTTGAGACGATCTGCAAACTCAAAATGCCGAACAGCGGCAGAACCACACCGGTCAAAATAGCTGTTTGATTGCTGAGCGAGTAGGTTTCCGCAATATAGGAGGGCATCCATGTGGTCACACCGTCGCGGAGCATTCCCTGGAGCACGATCGTCAGCATAACGATAAGCATCAGCATAGAAAACAGTTTTCCGCTTCCCGCCCCGCCGGACACCGGTTTTCTCGGCTCAACAGGAACATCTCTGCAGCAGATGCTCCACACCGCGACCATAATGACTCCGCACACCGCAGAAGTCAAAAATACGCTACGCCATCCGGCAACGGAAATGATGACCGGCGAAATCAGATATACAAGCACAGTTCCCACACTGCTGCCCCACGACACTCTGACCACCACCCGGTCGTAGTCCTCCATGGACAGTTGCGCTGTCATCAGCCGCACCATCGGCGGCCACAGGAATGCCTGCGCGAAACCGTTGACGCTCC
Organism: Candidatus Pelethomonas sp.; assembly: GCA_045615065.1. Taxonomy (GTDB): domain Bacteria; phylum Bacillota; class Clostridia; order Oscillospirales; family Oscillospiraceae; genus Pelethomonas. The sequence goes on from JAZLEB010000172.1 coordinate 7,242, forward strand.
ACACTACCAGCATTTGATAGGGATCCGCACACAATGCCATCAGGCAGTTCATAAGTGTAGTTGCCGCAAGACCGCCCAACACCAGCTTTTTAGGGGAAAAACGGTCTCCGCACAGGCCGCTGACGATCTGACCCAATCCGTAGGTCACAAAGCTGCCTGTCAGCGCCAGTGCCAAAGAACTGCGGGAAAAGCCGGTGTCTGACACCATTTCCGCGATCAACGCGCCGTAATTCACGCGGGTCAAATAACCCACCATATAGGTAAGCGCAAACAGCAGCGAGAGTGACCGGATATCCTTTTTATTCTGCATCACAACAGGCACTTTCCTTCCCAATCGTGGTCGGGTGACACTCCCAGCAGGCGAGCCACCGTGGGCGCAATGTCCATAATGCTGACATTCTCCAGCTTACTACCCGCAGGAAAGTCCTTTCCGCGGATCATAACAGGGATCGTCATATCTTCTGCTGCAGGTGTTCCATGAATGCGGTCATGTCCGCCGTGATCGGCTAAAACAATCACAGTATATTCCTCCGGCAGCACTTGCATCACCCTGTCGATCTGCTGCCACGCGCCGCGGACAGCCTCCATATACGCATCGCTCATCCAGCCAAAGCGGTGTCCCACTTCGTCAGGATTGCCAAGGTACAGGAATGTAAAATCAGGCGCTTCTTCCGTCAGGCAGCTGATTGCGGCAACGGTCAAGCAGCGATCAGCCTCAGTATAGCCAATGCGGGCACCGCTTTTGAAAAAGCTGCGATAAAGACTTCCCGGTCTGGTTAGATCCCGCAGCTGCTCCCAATCATAGAAGAAGGCGCACCTTTTCTCATGCCGGACCAGCACTTCACACAGGCCCTCCACGGGTCTGACCTGCGGGGCATAGATATTAGTCGTCGTTCCGTGACGGGAGGGATCCACACTGTGAAACAGGGACATATGGCAGGGCAGTGTAACAGACGGCATCACTGTTGCGGCACACATTGTTGACGCGCTCTCGCGTATCATCTGCTGAGCTGACGCAATATCACCAAGGGAATCCGGACGCATTCCGTCCACTAGAATCATCAGTATGCTCATAGCTTTTCTCCCCTCTTTCTCCATAGCCGGAGCATTGTTTATGCTCTGATTTTACCAGTTTTTCACCGCAAATTCAACAAGAGCGCAACGTCCCGACTCAAAAAAGCACAAGCCGTCCGCATCATGCGGACGGCCTGTTGTCATTTACTTTTCGGAGGGAGCGAGCACATCGCTCAGATCCACATTCTTACCGTCGTTCCACAGACGCTCCAGAGAATAGAACTCTCTGGCCTCGTCGTTGAACACATGGACCACAACGCAGCCGTAATCCAGCAGCACCCAGATACCGCCGCGATGACCCTCACGGCGAAGAGTCTTCTCACCACCCTCGGTCTCCAGCTTTTCCTCTACACAGTCGCACAGCGCGTTGATCTGTGTGGTGCTGGCGCCGGTGCAGATCACGAAGTAATCTGCCAGAGAAGTCAGTTCAGTGACCTCCATGACCTTGATGTCAGCGCCCTTCTTACTATCCAGCGCCTTGGCGGCAAGCAGTGCCATTTCCTTAGGAGTCATATTCATTTACCTCACTTAGTTTGTTGATTCTTGTATCGTACCGCTGTTACATAATTTCGCCGTCGTCAGAAGTTTCAGGCTCTTCGGGCTCCTCAGGCTCCTCGGGTGTGTCACCGTTCCCGGACTCCTCACCGCTCTCAGGAGTATTCGTCTGTTCATCACCGGTGTCCTCATCACTGGGAAGTGTTCCCTCATTGCCCTCAACGGGAGACTCGGTACCTTCTTCGCCCTCAGCAGGAGGCTCGGTTCCCTCACCGCCTTCACCGTCTTCTCCGGGAATGGTAGGCTCATCTGTGATATAGACGATGTTGCCTTCCTCGTCATAGTAGGCTTCACCGCGGCGTACCGCCATCACCTCATTGTGTGTGGTATCTTTCAGCGTACCGGTGGAGGATGCGATGTCACCGTTCTCCAAAATGCTCATGGCATCAATCATGTCGGGAGTAACATCCTGCACGTAGGGATTGAAATACTGGTTAACCAACTGAATGGTCTTGTTGACATAGATCGTCACATAGGACTGATTGGAGTTTGTGGCGCGGCTCCAGGTGGATGCCCAGTAGTTACCGGGAATCGTGTAGGTATTCACATTATAGGTGCTCAGAGTGGGAGCCTCATTCAGGCCCAGCACATTGGCAGCAAACCAGATCACACTGCCCATCTCCAGATCGGTCTGGATATTATCCATGGCAAGGTCGATATATGCCTTGATTTTACCCCAATGCTTGAGACTGAGGCACTCCTTGATCAGCGCCTTCAGGAAGTCTTGCTGCACCGCGACGCGGCGGATGTCGCCCTCGGCATAGCCGCGGAAGCGCACCAGCTGCATGGCCTTTTCACCGTCAAGAACCTGCTGCCCCTCCTTCAGGTCAATATGAAGATCCTGATAGGGATCATCATACTTCATATCCTGAGGGACGTAGAACTCCACGCCGCCGATCAGGTCCACCAGCTCCACAAAAACACTCAGATCAACCTTCACATAGAAATCCGGCTTGAAACCGACCAGCTTTTGAATACGGTTGGCAAGGGAGTTGATATTGCCGCCGGTGCGGGAATAGACGGAATTGATCTTCTTGAGATCCCAGGATTCGTTGATCATGGTATCACGGGGGATACTCATGATGTTGATCGTCTGGTTCACAGTATCGTAGGATGCCACCATAATGGTATCCGTATTACCGTCGTCCTTATCCGTTCCCACGATCAGGAAGGTATATACGCCATTCTTTCTCTCTCCGCTGACGGTGGGCATTTCACCGGCGTAACCGTCATCGGGATAGAGTTCATCGTCGGTAGGAATATGCTCACCGGGATCTTCTTCGCCGCCATCGTCGCTATTATCGGGCTCGTCGGGGGTCTGAATATCAACAGGAGGCTGAGGAGTAGGGATCTCGGGCGGTCCGATATGATCCAGTGCATAATCCACCGCAAAATATCCGCCAACGCATAATACGATCAGGACACACAAAACGCCTACCAGGCGCTTGCCCTTTTTAGAGCGGAAGAACCAGCCCACATCCAGGAAGAAATTCTCTACCCGCTCACCAAAGGTGAGTTTCTCGTTGAAGAAGGGGTCATCCGCAGCACGGTTTCTGCGGCTTCCGCCCTTCTTTTCGGAACGAACAGGCTCGTCCTCGTTGAATTCTCTCTTTCCTTTATACTGACCCATTTTTATCATCCTTTCAGGGTAATCGATCTCTTATGTATTTGTATCCTCGGTATCACCGGTTTCCGTATCGGCAGGAATCGTAGGCTCCTCTTCCTGCGAAGGCTCGCTCTCCTCCTCGCTCTCCTCTTGCTTGGGAGGGGAAGGCGGCTTCACAGAAGGAACCGCCATCTTGGGATCGGCCAGCTCGCCGCTTGTGATACCGAGGGATGCATCTTCATTTTTATAGACGATCTGCAGATTTTCAACAGTGATCGGCAGTGTCCAGGGATTGAAATGCTCGTTGATCAGCTCTGCGATCCCTTCGGGATCAGCAAAGAAATAGTTAAGATTTACGCCGAGAGAGGGGGTATAATACCACCCCTCGGGGTTTCCGGGCATGGAATGAAACACAATGTTCTCTGTGTCAAGTTCCATTGCCTGCTCGGCAAACCATATGAGATTATTCCAGGGAATATCCGTTTCCACAGATTCAAAGAAAATTTCAGCAAAGGCGCTTACCTTTGTCCAGTTTTTGAGCTGCAGACACTGTTCGGCAACCGCCTTCAGAAAATCGCGCTGGATCTTCTGCCGGCCTGTATCGCCTACGCCGCCATTCGACATACCGTAACCATAGGGGCTGTCATCATTGTTGGCGCGCCAGCGGATGACCTGCATGGCATCATCACCGCTGAGGAGGCGGTAGCCCTTCTCCTGATGGATGTAGAGATCCTGATAGGGATCATCGTAGTCCATGTGATAGGGCACATTGAAATATACACCGTCCAGCGCATCCACGATCTTGCCGATAGCCTCCCACTCCACAATAACAGTGAAGTCAGGCACAATACCCGTCAGGTGACCAACTTCAGTCTTGAGCCCCTCCAATCCACGGGAGGAGGCATAGACCGCATTGATCTTTTTGATGTTCCACGGCACATTGATCATGGTGTCGCGGGGGATCGTAAGCACATTGAGGGTACCTGCGGGTACATCATAGGTAACCAGCAGCATGGTGTCGGTATTTCCGCCGCCTCCGGTATCCTTGCCCAGCAGCAGGAATGTATAGACCTGGTCTCTTCGCTCGTTCACGATCTCGGGGGACTCCTCTTCGCCGGCGGTGTCCTCCGGTTCTTCGGTTTCCTCCGTGCCGTTTTCCACAGGTGTAAACGGCTCCCTGTCGTTGACGTCCGGAGCCTTTACCAGCATCTCCTTCAGCCCGAAACCAACCAGCACAAGAACAACGACCACAGACAGTACGGTCAAAAGAATACCGGCTGTTCGATTCTTCCGTTCCCGCTTCTCTCTTCCTGCACTCATGACATTCTTCCTTTCAGATAGTCCCGAGCCGCTGCGCTGTCAGGGTGGATCACGCCGCCTTTCTCCGCAAGATGGTCAAGGCTCATGGTAACACTCAGAAGCATCGCCCTGTCAAGATCCTCCTCCGCCAAGCGGCGAACTTCCGTAAGATCGCCAAAGGTGCGGGTAGGTTCCATGTAGTCGGCAAGGTAGATGATCTTCTGCAGCAGTGTCATATCCGCCTTTCCGGTGGTATGATAAGCAATCGCTTCTACCACTTCACTGTCCGCCCCGAACACGTCGGCTGCGATCAGCGCTCCGGTTTTGGCGTGGAGAAGCTGCTCCTCCTGCTGTTCCCAGATATCCGGCTCCTTACAGTATTGACGAAAAATGTCAGCGTGTTGTTCCCTTCCCAAAATTTTTGTGCAGTCGTGAAGCAGAGCGGCCCTTCTGGCTTTATCCTCATCCGCACCCCAGCGGCTTGCAAGATAAACGGCGGTCTCCTCCGTACCAAGCACATGAGCGACACGGGAGGGTTTCAGCATACTCAGTGCAACACACCTGAGTTCATCCGTTGCGAGGGATCTTAAATCACGGTTTATCCCGTATAATCCCTCGCGCAGGATATAGCCATACACCGCCGGGTGCAAATACTCCCTGCCCCGTCCCTCTTTCATCGCTTCACGAAGCTGAGTCGAGGATATCTCCACGATTTTGGGAAGTGTGATCGTGATCACATCCGCGTGAAATGTTTCTCTCAGATACTCCCGCTGGACCGCAAACAATTCCTCTGTATCCGCTTCGCTGCGGCCAAAGGCACAGATGGTACAGAGCTTTGCGATCACTTCGGGCTTGTACCATTTCTGAAAGGTCAGGAACATATCCGTACCCATGAAGAAATACAGCTGATCCTCCGGATGCTGCGCATGCAGTTCCCGCAGGGTATCGACTGTATAGCTCTTACCGGTGCGGCGCAGTTCAATGTCCAGCGCCTTGACATTTTTGCCGATAGCACCGGCGGCAAGGCATGTCATATTCAGGCGGTGCTCCGACGAAGGCGTATCCTCCGCCAAGGCCTTGTGGGGAGGCATACCCGCGGGGATGAGATACAGCAGATCCAACTGCAGATATTCCGCGGCGAATTTGACAGCCGCCATATGGCCTGCATGGATGGGGTTGAATGTACCGCCATAAATGCCGATCTTCACCGCTTCTCTCCCCTTTCGTACAGCTTTTGCTTACGCCTTCTTCTTTTTGGTATCCTTCACCAGCTCGATCTTGCGCTTGCTCAGGTCGGGCTGGAACTTGAACAGCACAAACTTGGTGCCGATGACCTGCACCTGCTCGCTATGGGTGGCGCGGCTGAGCTCGTCGCAAGCCTCGCGGGCGGAGAGCATGGAGTTCTCCAGCACACGGCACTTGATGATCTCACGGGCCAGCAGAGCATCATTTGCCTGCTTGATCAGGTTCTCGGTAATTCCGTCCTTACCGATGTGGACGATGGTATCAATGCCATTGGCGATACCGCGCAGCTGTGCGCGCTGTTTGCTTGTTAATGCCATAGTATCATTCCTTTATCTTAATATTTTAGATCAGTTTTTATCCTTCAAATATTCTCTCAGCTTCACATCGAAAATTTCCAGCGCCTTGCCTCTATGAGAAACCATCGCTTTTTCGTCGGGGGTCAGCTGGGCATAAGTCTTGCGAAGCTCGGGCAGGAAGAACACGGGATCATAGCCAAAGCCGCCGTCGCCCTGGGGTGCATAGGCGATGCTGCCGGGGCAGATGCCCTCCGCCTCCAAAGTGTCCCCGTTGGGGAACATGCAGGCGATGGCGCTGGTGAAATGCGCTGCGCGATTGCCCACACCGCGCATGTTCTGCAGGAGCAGCTGATAGCGCATGATGTCGTCCAATCCCTCGCCGCCGTAGCGGGCGGAGTAGATGCCGGGAGCACCGTTCAGCGCATCTACGCATACACCGGAGTCATCGGCAATGGCGGGGAGACCGCTTGCCTCCATCACAGCCTTTGCTTTGAGCATAGCGTTCTCGGCAAAGGTAGTGCCTGTCTCCTCCACATCGATCTTCAGGCCCATATCTCCCTGAAGCACGACCTCAATGCCGTGCTTTTCCAGAATGGCCTGCATTTCCACCAGCTTGTGGCGGTTCTGAGAAGCAAGAATGAATTTCATAACTGCTGTTCCTCTTTCTCTCTCATTTTATCCAGGCGGCGGTTGCGCAGGGTAAGCAGCAAGTCGCAGCTTACCATCAGAATATCCAGCACATACACCGCGGCAACATATGTCACATTTCCGCTGATAAACTTCCCGGCAAGTCCCATCAGATAGCCAACAATGACTACGATTTCAAAAAGTATGCTTTTTCCCTTAGCCGTACCGGCACGCAGGGATTTTGCAATATTGAAAGGCCAGGACAGACCGAAGCAGATTAGCATTAAGGTTTCAAATATCTGTGCCATACCGTGTTCTCCGTCAAATCAGGGCGCTGACATAGTCCTTGGCGTTAAAGGGCTGCATATCGTCGATCCCCTCACCGAGGCCGACAAACTTGACAGGCACCTGCAGTTCCTGCGCGATGGCTATCACGATACCGCCCTTGGCAGTGCCGTCCAGCTTGGTGAGGATGATACCGGTGCATCCGGCGGTCTCCTTGAACTGTTTTGCCTGAATAAGACCGTTCTGACCGGTGGTCGCATCCAGCACCAGAAGAGTCTCCAGCGCCGCGTCAGGCAGCTCGCGGTCAATAATGCGGCGCATCTTGTTCAGCTCCTGCATCAGATTTGCCTTATTATGCAGACGGCCCGCCGTATCGCAGATGATCACATCCGCGCCTCTGGCCTTTGCAGCCTGAATGGCATCAAACAGCACAGCGCTGGGGTCGGCGCCCTCATGCTGGCGAACGATCTCACACTGGGCACGGCCGGCCCAGATCTCCAACTGGTCGGCAGCGGCAGCGCGGAAGGTATCGCCCGCGCATAAAAGCACCCGCTTACCCTCACGGCGCAGCCGGTCAGCCAGCTTACCGATGGAAGTGGTCTTACCCACACCGTTCACGCCGACCACCAGAATGACGGAAGGTCTGGTGCTGAGATTCAGTCCCTGATCCTCCATGGTCAGCTTTGCGGCAAGGATCTCTCTCAGGCACTCCTTCACAGGTTCCTGGCCGGAGATTTTTTCCTTCTTCATGCGCTTGCGAAGCTCCTCTACCGCCTGCGTAGCGGTAGTAAGGCCCACATCCGCAAGGATCAGCATCTCCTCCAAAACCTCAAAGAATTCCTCATCCGCCTCGCTGATGGCGTGCCCAAAAATATTGGAAAGTGATAATTTTTTCAGTTTATCCCAAAAGCCCATTGTTTCTTCCTTTCAAGCCGATCATTTCAGCTTCAGTTCCCGTTCCATATCGTTGAGATCCAGCTGCAGCATCTTGCTGACACCCTTCTCCTGCATGGTCACACCATAGAGGACATCTGCCTCCTCCATGGTACCGCGGCGATGGGTAATGACGATGAACTGGGTCTTATCCGCAATGGTACGCATGTAGTTGGCGTAGCGGACAACGTTTGCCTCGTCCAGCGCCGCCTCGATCTCGTCCATCACGCAGAAGGGTGTGGGATGGACCTTCAAAATCGCAAAGTACAGCGCGATAGCAACGAAGGCCTTTTCACCGCCCGAGAGCAGAGTGATGGTCTTCAGCGTCTTGCCGGGGGGCTGCACCTTGATTTCAATACCGCAATCCAGAATATTCTCGGGATCTTCCAGTTCCAGTGTGGCATGTCCGCCGCCGAAAAGATCCAGGAAGGTCTCCTGAAATGCCTTGCGGATCAATTCAAACTGCTGGGAGAAGATGGTCGTCATCTCGCCGGTCAGACCGTCGATGATGCCCAGTAGATCCGCCTTGGCCTTGTTCACATCGTCGCGCTGCTCGGTCAGGTAGGTATAGCGGGTGTTCACACGGTCAAATTCCTCAATGGCGCCCACGTTCACATTGCCCAGAGAATTGATCTCACGGCGCAATTCACCGATACGGCGGTTTGCCTTGACAACAGACTCCAGTTCAATGCGCTGCTCCATAGCGGCGCTGTGGCTGAGTTCATAGGACTCCCAAAGTTTTTCCAGAAGCTGCTGCTCCTCCCACTGACCGGTGGTAAGCTTACTCTCCAGAGAGGTCAGAGACTGGGATGCCAGCTGAACGGTCTCATTGCAGGTCCTCAGCCGCTGGTTCATAGCGCTGCGCTCCTGCTCCAGCTGCATCTTGGCATCACGCAACGCGGCAAGCGCCTGCTCACCGGCGGCATTCTGCATTCTGAGGGCAGCGATCTTCTCGCTGCAGCGCTCGATCTCCTGCTCGGCTTTGGCAATGGCAGCGCTGTACTCCTCCATACGCGCTCTGCGGGAATCGCGGTCCAGTTCCATGTCGCCGCGCACCTGCTCCAAATCACGGGCGGCACGAACGGTGGTCTCCCGCTCGGCGCTCAGGCGGGCCATTTCCTCTCTGCAGGAGGACACATCCTCGCTGAGTTTACCGGAAAGGCTCAAAAGATCAGACTGACCGGCCAGCTTTTCCTCCACCTGTACGCGAAGAGCTGCGGCGGCAGCTTCCTTCTCAGCGATCTCACGCTCAATGTCACTGCACTGGGCGCGGCGCTCCTTCAGGCGGTCTGCAAGGGAAAGCTGCTCGCCCTCCAGATTCTCCACCGCTGCGGCAAGGTTCTCCACCAGCGCATGGTGGCGGTCCACCTCACCCTTGTGGCGCAGCACCGCATCCTCCGCGCGGCGGCGCTGACCCTCAGCGACCTCCAGCTCGTAGCGGGCGGCATTGCACTCACGGGTGATCTCATCAAATTCACGCTTGGCATCGGAAAGGCGCTGCCGGAGCTGCTCATTCTTCTGCTTCAAGCTTTCCAGTTCGTTGGTACGGGTCAGGATGCCCGCCGAGCGGGACACACTGCCGCCGGTCATGGAGCCGCCGCGGTTGATGATCTGACCGTCCAGTGTAACGATACGGAAGCGCTGCTGGTACTTGCGCGCCATGGCAAGACCGCAATCCATATCCTCCACCACAACCGTACGGCCGAGAAGATCACGGAACACCTGCTCATACTTCGAATCATAAGAAGCAAGGCGGGAGGCGATGCCCACAAAGCCCAGTTCCTGTTCAACACCCCGTTCATTCAGCTCATTTCCGCGAATTACATTCAACGGCAGGAAGGTAGCACGGCCCGCATCACGCTGCTTCAGGAAGTTGATGGCATTCTTGGAGTCCTCATCGCGGTCCACAACAATGTTCTGCATACCCGCGCCAAGCGCGATCTCAAGCGCGACAGCATAGCGCTGCTCCACTCGCATAAGGCTTGCCACAGGACCGTGGACACCTCTGAGGGTATTGTGCTGAGCCGCCTGCATCACGGTGCGCACCGCTTTATTGAAGCCCTCATACTCCTTCTCCATTTCGGTGAGAAGAGCAATGCGGGACTGCATATTATTCTGTTCCATGGTAAGGTTGCGCACTTCCTCACCGCAGCTTTCCTCGCGCTTGGCTCTGCTGCTGAGGCGAAGCTGATGACCGGAGATCACATTGGCAACGGAGTCTGCCTCATCCTGCGCATCCTCCAGCGCACGCTTTGCGGTGCGCTCCTCCTTGCGGGCGGCATCCAGCCGCTCGTTAGCATTCTCAATATCGCGCTCAATGGTGGTCTCGCGCTCGCGCATTTCCTCAATACCGGCCAGCACGGCAGACAGTCTGCTCTTTGCATCAGCCGCCTCAGCGGTAGCAAGAGTCTCGCGGGCACGGAGGCTCTCTGCCTCCTGCGCGGCGCTGCCTGCATTCTGCGCGGCAGCTCGTGCCTGATCAAGAAGCTTCTCCAGTTCCTGCTGCAGAAGAGCGGTTTTCCCATCAATCGCCTCAACACGGCGATGCTGCTCGGCGATCTGTTCCTGCAGGGAGCCGCTGCGCTCATCCTGCTCGGCGATCTCCCGCTCAAGAAGTTCAATGGAGCTGCGGTTATGCTGCACCACCGTTTCCTGCACGGCAACGGCGTTCTCCTCCTCGGAGATCAGGGTACCAATACCCTGCATCTCACCGCGGACTCGCTCCTGCTCCAGATCGTTATCCTGCATACGCTGGGCAAAGAGGTCATTCTCAGCATACAGCGCCTCAAGCTCCGCATCCGCCCGTTCTTTCTCCATACGCGCCGCAGCACAGTCGCTGCGCAGTTTCATGGCATTGGTCTTGATCTCTTCCAGTTTCTCCAGCCATACAGAGATCTCCAGCACACGCAGCTCGTCGCGCAGGATCAAATACCGTTTTGCCTTTTCTGCCTGATCGCGCAGAGGCTCCACCTGCAGCTCAAGCTCGGCAATCTTATCGCCGATACGCACCAGATTTTCCACTGTGCGCTCCAGCTTGCGCTCCGCCTCCTCCTTGCGGTGGCGGTACTTGGAGATACCGGCGGCCTCCTCAAAGATCTCACGGCGATCGGCGCTGCGCTGGGACAGAATCTCATCGATACGACCCTGACCGATCAGAGCATAGCCCTCACGACCAAGACCTGTGTCCATAAACAGCTCATTGATATCCTTCAGGCGAACGGACTGCTTGTTGATATAATACTCGCTCTCACCGCTGCGGTAATAGCGGCGGGTGACCATAACCTCGCTGGTCTCCATAGTGGGGAACAGGCCGCCGCTATTGTCCAGAATCAGTGTGACCTGCGCAAAACCCACAGGGTTTCGCTTCTCGGTACCGCTGAAGATGACGTCCTCCATCTTGCTGCCGCGCAGTGTACGGGCAGACTGCTCGCCCATGACCCAACTGATCGCGTCGGAAATGTTCGATTTGCCGCTGCCGTTGGGACCGACGACCGCGGTGATATCCTCACCGAATGTCAGAACAGTCTTATCCGGAAAGGATTTGAAACCTTGAATTTCAAGTGCCTTTAAGTACATAAATGCCCTCCTGAGCAGGGTAAATTCCTGTTATCGCATAAAAATCCATTTTAACTAATGTATTATAGCAGAATACACACTGCTTTACAAGACAAAAAGTGCCTAAATTACACCAAAATATTACAAAAGGAAGGGCGTGCCGCATCTCACGGCACGCCTTCCGGCTCTACTCTTTTTCCCGCTCCCGGGCGATCTGCTCATACAGGCATTCCAGCGCGTCGCTGAGGCTGCCGATACGGTCGATCAGCCCCAGCTCCACCGCCTCCTCACCGTAGATCACACTGCCCACATCTGCCGCCATTTCACCGCTTTTCAGCATCAATTCCAAAAACTTTTCCCGGCTTATGCGGCTGTTTCTCGACACAAAACTGACGATCCGCTCCTGGATCCGCTCAAAATAGTTGTATGTCTGCGGCGCGGCGATGACTGTTCCGTTCATCCTGACAGGATGGATGGTCATGGATGCCGAGGGCGCCACCATGCTCACCTTAGGCGCCACTGCCAGCGGAACACCGATAGAATGCCCGCCGCCCAACACCAGCGATACAGAGGGCTTTCGCATACCGCTGATCAGCTCCGCGATACCGAGTCCCGCCTCAATGTCGCCACCCACAGTGTTCAGCAGCAGCAACAGCCCATCCACCTCGTCATTTTGCTCAAGGCTGGCCAGCAGCGGCATGATGTGCTCATATTTTGTGGTTTTTGCCGTATCCGGCGCCACCTGGTGTCCCTCCACCTGTCCGATTATTGTCAGCGTATAGATATTTCCCCTCTTGGACCGATTGACTGCTGACCCCAGTTCGCGAAGTCTGTCGCTATCGGCGCCGATCTCAGTTTCATCCGTTTCATTCGCCTCTTGTTCGCGCTCGTCACTCATTACCATATTCCTCCTTACACGTATTCACTATAGTGTCTGCGGGAGATGCAGATATCATGCGTCAGTAAAAAACCAAATTTTTGTGAATAATCCAAAAAACTTGCGGAAAAACTGTGGACAATTGGAGAAAATATCAGTATAATAACTTGGAATTACATAGGGACGGAGCCGAACACTCCGTCCCTATTCAAAATTTTTATGTATATGAGGTTTTGGAATGAGCAAGCGTATCGTTATTGCTCTGGGCGGCAACGCTCTGGGCAACACTCTTGCCGAGCAGGCAGAAGCAGTAAAGATCACCGCCCGCGCCATCGTGGATCTGATTGAGGACGGCAATCAGGTGGTCGTCGCCCACGGCAACGGTCCTCAGGTTGGTATCATTAACAATGCTATGTCCGCACTGCAGAAGGAGGATCCCGCACAGGGCTTCACTCCCCTGCCCGTCTGCGGTGCCATGAGTCAGGCATATATCGGCTTTGATCTGCAGAACGCTCTGCGTGAGGAGCTGCTGGATCGCGGCATCAGCACTATGCCCGTGTGCTCCATCGTTACTCAGGTGGAAGTGGATAGTGCAGACCCCGCCTTTGAAAACCCCACTAAGCCTATCGGCAAGTTTATGAGCGAAGAGGACGCCAAGGTTTACGCAGAAAAGACCGGCTATCTGGTGAAGGAAGACGCAGGCCGCGGCTGGCGCCGCTATGTGGCATCTCCCAAGCCCCGCCACATTGTTGAGATCGACGCGATCCGCACCCTTGTGGGCAGCGGCGCTCTGGTGGTCTGCTGCGGCGGCGGCGGTATTCCCGTGAGCCGCACTGAGGGCAACCACCTTGCCGGTGTAGGCGCTGTTATCGACAAGGATTTCGCCAGCGAGCTTTTGGCTGAACAGCTGGATGCCGACACCCTGATTATCCTTACCGCCGTGGAGAAGGTCGCCATCAACTTCCGCAAGGAAAACGAGCAGTGGCTCTCCTCCATGACTCCCGAGGAGGCACGCAAGCACGCTGCCGACGGTCAGTTCGCCCCCGGCTCCATGCTGCCCAAGGTGGAAGCCGCTGTGAAGTTTGCTGAGTCCAAGCCCGGCCGTGAAGCTCTCATCACTCTGCTGGAAAAGGCTCGTGACGGCATCGCCGGCCGCACCGGCACCAGTGTGAAGTGCTGATCCTCTCCAGCAAGTCAAAAACCGTAACCGCAAAAGCGGTTACGGTTTTTTCATTCAAAGCGGTATGTAGTCGCAGATTTTGTAGCCCAGCAGGCGCATGATCTCCAGCTCATCCAGTGCGTCGTGGAGCGCATTGTGGGTCTCACTGTATGCTTTCTTTCCGGACAGCATGCGCAGCATGGGCTCCACCCCGTAGCCACGCTTCATCCTGCCGGTGGAATAGCAATCCGCGCAGGCAGGTATCTTCGGATTAAACTGACGGTATGCGGCAAGGCGCATAATATCATACCAGTCATAGCCCGCCAACTCGCTGAGGTGGTTGCGGTCGAAGGACGCATTGTAGGCAAACACAGCGCGGATCCTGTGCTCAGCAAACCACACCGTCAGATCCTTCAGCGCTTCCTCCCGGCTACAGGCTATGGCAGGTACCGGCGACTCCACATACAGAGCGTCCTCATACATGCCGCCAACGGCACACTCCTCTGGAATAATATGATATTTTGCGGAAATGACCTCGAAAGTATCCGCATCCGCAATCACTGTGCCGATGGACATAACCCGATCCGCCCAGTTGGTTTCTGTATCGATCACGGCAAAGAAGCTCATATTCTTCCCTCCTGTTTCTCCAAAAAGCCCTTTTCCGGCTCACCGTAATAGGGGATAAACCGCCACCCTCCCGGTCTGCAGAACACCTCGGGACGGTATCCGATATTTCTGCGGAAGATCTTCAACAGTTCCGGTGTTTCGTCCAGCACATAGGAACGAGCCACATTTCCGTTTCTGTCATAATCGCAATGATCCCACCATACAGCAATTTTGATGCGGTCATAGCTGCGGATGACAGAAAACATATTCTCCACCCACTGGTTCTTATTTCCGCCCATATTGGCGCAGGAAAACTCTGTGATCATCAAGGGTTGGGCATACAGGCGGCAGTATTCCTCATACAGATCCCTGTACAGTGTCTCAAATTCCTGCCACTTCTCACCGTATGCGGCATAGTAGGTTCCGGTATTGTAGGCGGTCATGCCCACCACATCAACATATGTATCCCCGGGATAGTACATCAGGCTGTGGTTCCAGTCAAATTCAGGGAACGATCTGCCATTTGGATTCCATACCCAGATCGTGTTGCGGTTGGCGCCGCACTCCTCGAAAATATTATAGATATACCAATAAACCTCTTTGGTGATCATAGGATCTTTCGCCGTCTTATATCCTGCATAGGGACACCAATCGCCATTCATTTCATTGTGCAGGCGAAACATCACAGGATGCGCAAAATCAGCAATCGTCTGCGCGTACCAGCGGATATAGTCGTCGTACTCCCCCTGTAGAATGGCGTACATACTGTTTTTTCCATTTTCGGTTTCAGTGGCCTGCAGTGTCAGTTCCAGCACCTGCCCTCTGTTCCAGGCCTGCTCCAACAGTGCCCCCATATCTTTGTACGGGACCTCCGCGCTGTCGCGATAAAAATGGCTGTAGCATAACACCACCGTAAAATCGCAGGAAAGCACCTTTTCATAGTACCGGATCTGATCAGAAATACCGTGTACAAAATCCGGCTCGTAAATTCCCCAGGAAAGCCGCCCCTGCTCAAGGAGATAAGTTCGGTAAAAGGCTTCCGTTTCTGCATTCCAACCGCGCTTTTCAATGTTCACCGCTTTGCTCGACCAGGGAGCGGTGTGCTCTATGGTGTCTATCAGCACGAACGATGCTACCATTTTATAAAATCGGTCTGCACGGTCAAATGGAATCGCTGTTTTCACAAAAACAGAGTACACATATGTTCCTTCCACAATATCAAAAGTGGCATAATAGTTTTTGTCATTCTCAACACGCTGCAGCTTCTCACGATACCATGCCGTAACATACACCCTGCGGCCGCCTATCCTGCGCCAACCGCGCGAAATCACATAGTGATCCAAGGTGTTGGCTAAAAACCCATTGGAATAAGACACATAATCGCCCGACGTAAAGGACTCGAGCTCCTGCTTGTAGATCTCAATGCGGGTATCGCGGGAGGTCAGGATCGTCGCCACCTCCGCCATAGAGAGGTCAACAGAAAAGTCTCCATCCAATTGGATTGAGTAACCGTCCAGGAAGTTAGTAAAAAGACCGTTTTCCAGCATGTATTCGGTTTTTGGAGCATCCTGTCGAACCGGGTCTTCCGACACCATTGCAGCACCTTCACCGAAGAGGACAGCTGCGGCAAACAGAATGCACAGAAGACGTTTCACCACTCTCATGCTGACAGTTTCCTCTCTGCAGACTTTGGGGCAAATAAGCAATCGCCCGCTCCCTTGCCTTATAATCATACAACATTTCCGGGAACCTGTACAGACATAATTCGACAGCGCCAAAGCAGCCCGCTTGAAAAAGAGCACAAAACATGATACAGTGCTTTTATATAGCTTGTCAGAAAACAGGAGATGTACGGTATGTTTAATTTCTTTGTAGATACAGATGCCCGCGCGGGCAACAGTTTCAGGATCAGCGGCAAGGATCATAATCACATCTGCAATGTTCTGCGGATGCAGGTCGGCGATACCTTCCTTGTCAGCTGCGAGGGAACAAGCTGTCTGTGCCGTCTGGAGCAGATCGAAGACAACGCCGTTGTGGCGGAGATCATCGAGGAGAATTACCGCAACACAGAGCTTTCTGTGCGGTTCTATCTCTTTCAAGGACTCCCTAAGGGTGACAAGCTGGAACTGATCATCCAGAAAACCGTAGAACTGGGTGTGGCGGGGATCATACCGGTGGAAATGAGCCGCTGCGTCATGAAGCTGGACGACAAGAAGAAAAAAGCAAAAAGAGAGCGCTGGCAGGCCATTGCGGAAAGCGCTGCCAAACAGAGCAAGAGAAATGTGATCCCCGAGGTTTTTGATGTGATGACCTACAAGCAGGCCATGGCAAAAGCTGACGAGCTGGATCTGTTTCTTGTCCCCTACGAAAACGAACGCGGTATGGCCGAGACCCGCGAAGCACTGGCTCGCATCAAGCCGGGCATGTCCGTGGGCATCTTAGTGGGACCTGAAGGCGGTTTTGATGAAAAGGAGATTACCCTCGCGCGGGAGGCAGGTGCGTCTGTCATTTCTCTGGGAAGCCGGATCCTGCGCGCGGAGACCGCGGCTGTAATGGCAGTCGGACTCGGTATGCTGCATGTGGAAATGAACTTGGGCGGTGAAGACCAGTGAAAGAATTACCCATTGAGTTTACCAAGCGAATGCAGGATCTGCTGGGTGAAGCAGAATATCGACTGTACGAAGCGTCTTTTCAGGAAAACGCGGTGCGGGCATTCCGCGTCAACACAGAAAAAATCTCTGTGGAGGATTTTTCCAAGATCGATCCTTTCTCCTCCGAGCCCATTCCATACGTGGATACAGGGTTTTATCTCAATTACGATAAGGTGGGAAACCACCCCTTCCACCACGCAGGCATGATCTATGTGCAGGATCCCGGCGCAATGGCGACCGCCGAGTGTCTGGAGATCGATCCCGATTGGTGGATCCTTGATATGTGCGCCGCTCCTGGCGGAAAAAGCAGTCAACTGCGAAACAAACTGGGAGAAAACGGCATTCTCATTTCCAACGAGATCATCCACTCCCGCTGTAAGATCCTCACCGGCAACATGGAGCGGCTTGGCTTCCGCAACAGCGCAACGACCTGCTTTGATCCCGCACGCATTGCCCGGTTGTTCCCGGATACCTTCGACATGATCATGGTGGATGCGCCCTGTTCCGGCGAAGGTATGTTCCGAAAGGACGATATCGCCATCAAGGAGTGGAGCACAGATAATGTTCTGCACTGCGCCCAGCGGCAGAAAGATATCCTGGAACACGCCGCCTCAGCCCTTCGTCCGGGCGGATATATGGTATACGCCACCTGCACCTTCTCTTTGGAAGAGAACGAAATGGTGGTCGATAATTTTTTGCAAAATCACCCGAATTTCGAATTGATCCCCGTGCGCGAGGTCGTAAGACTCCACACCAGCGACGGAATCAGCTATGACGGCTGCAAGTGCGGCAATCTCCATGACGCAAGAAGGTTTTATTCCCACAAAAGCAGGGGCGAGGGTCAGTTTATGGCTGTTCTGCACGATACCCTTCCTTACGCTCCTCATGCCGCTGCCAAAAAAATCACCGGGAAGATCGACCCCGTTGTCCTTGATTTCCTGAACGATACTCTTGTTTCCTTCGATGCGGGCAAGGTATCCCTGTGCAACGGAAATCCGGTGTATGCCGCGCCTGCGCTGGTGCCGGACAAGGGTGTTGCCTTCTCCTGCGGCGTTACCATTGGCGAAGTTCGCAAAAACTATATCCAGCCCCATCACCAGTTCTTTATGGCGATGGGCAGGCAATTCAAGCGAAAGATCGAGCTTGCACCCGACAGTGCGGAGCTGGAGCGTTATCTGCGGGGCGAAGAGATCCCCGTGGATTGCGAAAACGGCTGGGCTGTGATCACCACAAAGGGCTGCTCTGTGGGCGGTGTAAAAGTAGTGGCAGGCCGGGCGAAGAACCATTACCCGAAAGGCTTGAGAAAGCTGACATAAGTTACCCCACGGGGCGTGACATCAAAAGGTATCACGCCCCGTGGGGTTTTCGTCTGTCCATATAAACTTCTTACGCTCTGTTTACAAAGCGGATATCCTCCCCCGCCGTCAAAGGAAAGCGAATCAGGCTTCTGCTCTCCAGCTTCTCCCGGTGCAGTTCCACCGCGGAAATACGCCGGTTATCATAGGTGGTGTAATAGTAGATGCCCCGGCTTGCGTTGCAGCATGAGGTGTACCAGGTTATCTCGCAGCTTCCGTCTTCCAATCGGCAGCAGCCCCTGGTCTGATTCACAGATTCAAGAATATGAAAAAACTGGCTGACACTCCCCTCCTCTGCACAGAGGGAATTCAGCTTGGTGAATGCCGCCCGGACAAATCTTGACTGGGAGGACAGGTCACCCGGCAGACCGATCGCTCCCATCCCCCGGCTGTAGGGTTTCAAATCAACAGCCGGGGAGAAGTGGTTGTGAGGTGGATTTGGAGATAAATGCATAAAATTACGCAGCTGAAACATTTGGTCATCAAAGGGCGGATTATTGGTCAAGACCCCCACAGGATTTTCATATACTTTAAAGCCTTCTGCCAGTGTTTCAACAGTAATGCACTCCGTTTTATCGGCAATGATCCAATGCAGCTGAGTGGTCGGCAGCTCAGCGCTGAACGGCATTCCGGTCAACCGAAGGTGCGGCAGGCGTTTTCGCACATCTTCCACACTGCCGCACAGACCCAAAACCCACGGAATAAACTCAAAGCTCGCCACATTGTCTTCATGCTCGTCGCTTGGCATATATTGGGCAAAGCCCGGAAAATTCAGGCCCGCAATGCACAATCCCACTTCATTTACCGCATCATAGTACAGCGGATATCCGTTCGATACATGCGCCATACCAATCATCGCATAGTGGCTGTGCAGCGAATTTCTCATCCGAAAGGGGATTGGAAAATTCCGCGGCGTAATGACTACCTCCTCACCGAAGCTGCATTCCAGATCCAAAGTTCTCCCAAAAAAGAAATCTTTCACGGAAAATGTGATTGCCGTACACATGGGATACCTCCAACAATTTTGGATAGCATTGCCCAAAATACCGCGTGCTATGCAAACAATCGTCAGCGACTCTTACCGAATTCTTCTCGTCAGATCCAGCTTCCATCTTTCATCTGAAGCACCGTATCCGCCTGTTCCGCCACAGCGGGATCGTGGGTCACGATAATGACAGTGCAGCCGTCATCGTGGGCAAGGCTGCATAGGATCTCCACGATGTTGCGGCTGTTGGTGGAGTCCAGATTGCCCGTCGGCTCGTCTGCGAGGATGATCTTGCAGCCCTGTGCCAGTGTCCGTGCAATCGCCACACGCTGCTGCTCACCGCCGGAGAGGTGCGCAGGCAGGCGCTTATCGTACACCGCAGGCAGCTCCACGCGCTCACGCATTTGGTTGACGATGGTGTGAGCCTCTTTTTTCGGTGTTTTCCGCAGATCGAGGGGGTACTGGATGTTTTCTTGAACGGTGAGCAGCGGAAACAGGTTGTAATTCTGGTAAATCACCGATACCGCGTCACGGCGCATCTTGTTTCTGTCCCAATCCTTTGTGGATTTTCCGTCCACAAGAATCTCCCCTTCAGTGGGCAGATCAAGACCAGCCATCAGGGACAGCAGAGTGGTCTTACCGGAACCGGACTTGCCGATAATAGCGTAGCACTTGCCCGGCTCAAAGTCATAGGAAACCCCATCCACCGCCTTAACGGTCTGGAATTTTCCCTTGTAGCTATATGATACATTGTTCAATGAAATACTCATATCATTCGTCCTCTTTCAAGTCAGAAAGTAGATTTTTGTTCAAGAAAACGATCAGCGCCGCGCTTAGGCCGACAAAATAAACCAGCGCGAACAG
This sequence comes from Candidatus Pelethomonas sp., assembly GCA_045615065.1. GTDB lineage: Bacteria > Bacillota > Clostridia > Oscillospirales > Oscillospiraceae > Pelethomonas. Next base: position 27,214 of record JAZLEB010000172.1, read on the forward strand.
CGCAAGCTGCCGGGGTGCGTTGAACCCCATCATCGCGCCGCCCAGGATGATACCTGCCGCAACACACAAAAGCTGCTCTGCGGCAAAACCGAGATAGATATGGAAATTCGAGCCACCCAGCGTACGCATCAGGCTGATTTCATGCTTGCGTGAGCGAATCAGCAGAAAGCCGATCAAAAATCCCGCAGCGGTACAGAACGTGAGAACGAGCATCGCCGACATTTCGTTGATAAAAATGCTGATCTGGTAATTGCGTGAAAGGCGCTGCAGCACAGAGTCATCCACATCAAGCGCACAAATGTAATACTCATATCCCCATTTTCCCCAAGGAGTCGCCTTCCCCTCCGGATTCACATCACCAAACCAATTGGCGGCAGCAGCTTTGAATTCCTCCAGCTTGCGGTTGTCCCTCAAAATGCCGCTGATTCCGGTGGCATAGGTGCTCGAGAGGCGATCTCTCTCGGAGTTTCGTCTGCGTGCCACATCATAGGGACAATAGATGGTAAATTCCCGCTTAGGCGCAGCGTAGGTTCCGGCTATAGTGAGTGTCAGCGTTACATACTCGTGTCCGGTCGCCGAATTCCATTCCTCCCTTGCAAACTGAAATTCGATCTCTGTTGCTCCCTCCTCCAGCGTTTCGTACAAGGACTCCGGGATCACACAGAACAGATCTCCTTCCTCAAAGGTACGCTCAAAGATACTCTCATCATATCCTTCAAACCATGTCACCTCACCGCCACACGCGCTGTCCAGCAGAGGAGATGTCACTGCAGAGGTAATACCGGAGAGGGTATAGTCGGCATATTCACCATCAATAAACGCTGTCATTTCCATGCGAAGCTGACCAACATATTCATTCAGATACGGTTCAATGTATCCCCGACCGAGAAACGGGTCGCAAAGCCAGGACTCAACCATACCGCTGGGCTCTCCTCTGAAGTCCGTCACTACAAAATGAACAGGTGTCGTTTCAAATGCCTCCTCGTAGCTTGCCTGCTCAGCATCGTTGGCGCGCTGCAGACCACCAAGCGCAAAGGAGATCACAACCGCGAACAGCATAACCGCCAAAGGTGGAAGCGGTCTGCGGCGAAATTGACTAATGATTTGTACCAGCATAGTCTCACCTGTCCTTTCTGAGTCCGGAGCGTTTCCTGGACATATAGAGTGCCAAAACTACTGTGAGCGCGCAGATAAGAAGCAGCTGTGCCGCGCCAATGCCCAGCAGCACCGTAAGATCAAGTCCATATGCCGCAGCAACCTCTTCGGATGCAGGGATCAGCGCCGTCAGCTTGCGCCAAAGGACACCGCCACCCACCACCCCCAGCGCCGTTCCCAGCAGCAGGATCGCAAAGCTTCCGGTACAAACATGTGCAATCTCCGAGCGGCGTGTGGCACCTAAAGAGTGCATGGTCATCAACATTTTTGTTTCCCGTCCGGGATAGAGCATCAGGAAGAGCAGCGCAACGACAGTGTAAATTATCGCACTGGTTCGAAACGCGAGGTTCGCCATGGAGGAATAGTCAAACAGTCCCACGGATACATCGGAATATCCCTGATCCTCATAAGACAGCAGACCGCGGTAGCCTGCCTTGGTTTCCAGCGTCTCCAACTCATCTACCGTGCCATTTTCCAAAATCAGGGTGTAGAAGAACCCCAGGTTTCCATATGCCATTTCGGACGTAACCGACTGTTCGGGAACAAAAATCGTATTGGAGGTAAACTCAAACAACCGGCGAATGCTTGCTGTTCGCCAGACCTGTGTTTTCTCGTAGATGCCGATGATGGTGTATGTCTCCTGCGCGGCAAACGGCGTATGCTCGGAGTAGAAGTATGCCGCCGGCTGGGTCACATTGGAGTCGTTTTCCACGAAGGACTGGTAGGGCGAGTGGTGATCATAGTTAAAGAAATCCGCACTGATAGTATCACCAACAGCAAGACCGTTCTGCTCCGCCAGCACTTTGGAAATGATGCATACCTTCTCGCCTCTGTTCAGCTCCTCCTCGGTGAAATCCCTTCCCTGCACCAGATGCGCCATTCCGCGAACAAATTCCGCCGTGTAGGTAAGCTGCTGTACTCCAACGACCGGAAACGCGTGATTATTGATCTCCGTGTTTTCCATCATCCTGCGCCACAGCGCGCCTTCTTCGGAGGCAAGGAACTCCTCTGCCGTTCCCTCCAAACGAGTAATTGTGGGAACGGTATACCGCTCACGGTACTCCGCCTCGGTCAAGCCCTCCTGAATGCCGGTTCCGGTATAAAAGTCCCCGAAATTTTCCAATGTCATCGTGATGGAACGGTAGCAGGTCACGTCCCATTCTGAGAGCCATACATAACGGTCAGGCAGTCCGTAAATACCAACACCATATCCCCGGGGGATATCCTCATACTTTTCCCATTCCTCATCTGTGATGACGTGCCATCGATACGGATCGATATCTTCCAGTTCCCCTTCCATCTCCGTGGAGAGATAAGCCGCCAGCCCCCAGTGGAGATTAAAGTAATCCATGCCGTATACAAGATATCTGTCGCCCGTTGTCAGTTCAAACGCAGTGGCGGACTCCATATCGGGAAATACCATGGTCAGCCGTGCGGTATATCCCACAGGGCTTTTGAAGCCCTCCTGCAGGCTGATGACTTGCTCGATGGTTCCGGTCAGCATGCGAATGATCCGCTCACCGTCATCGGTCGTCTCCACAATTGGTTCCCCCATTTCTGTGAGCGTAATCTCAAAAACCGCGCAGGAATAGGGCGCCCCCATTTGTCCGGCAACCATCGTGCGGGTAGTCGATGTATCCCGCCCGGTTTCTGTGCGGTCCCGATAACTGTTCACGTACTGTGAATAGTTAATGGGCGTAAGCGCGGGAATATAGGCGGAGGCCAGTCCCGGCGTGGAAACCTCTTTCACGATTTCCGGATGCGCAGCAATCGTCTCCTCCAGCCATTGCCGGATCTCGTCAGGCAGGTGTGGCACAAAGACAGATTCGTAATAATAATTGAAACCTCCGCCATTTTCCTTGGGCACACGTTTGACTACCTCTGTGTGCTGATAGGCATCCGTGATTACCGCCGTGGTGGTAAACATCTGCTCAAAATACTTCTGCGTTTTTAGGGATGCGAATCCCTGCCCCACGCCGACGCACAGCACCGCCACCGCCGCGGCGATCAAAAGTACGCCTGTGAGCGTTTTCAGCGGCTGGCGCAGTAATTGCCGTATACTTTTCATCTCGTATTCCTCCGATCGTATTAAGCGAAAGTGCCCAACTGTTACCGTCACTATACCGCATGACCGAGCACCTTATCAATAGCGCCCGCACAACTGCTACTTTTTCTGCGCAACTGCTACTTTTGCCTCCAGACATAAAAATGACGGCATATTTCATGCCGTCATTTTTATTCTTCCGGTATTTCCGCGACAAACTGAAACCATCCGTCCTCATAGTCAAAGGTATACTCTCCGCCAAGCTTATCCACGAGATAGCAGACACTATCCAGTCCGTAACCGTGATTCCACTTGTCGTTCTTACTGGAGGCAATTCGTCCGTCCTCGATCTGCACAGGACCGGAGGTGTTGCGAATGGCGATGTACAGGCCGTCATCGTGCAGCACGCTGCAATCAATTTCACGGTAGCCGTCCAGTCTGTGACAGGCTTCCAGGGCGTTGTCCAAAAGATTACTGAGAATAACCACCAACGATTCCGTCGCGATCTTTACACCGGACAAATCGTTGACCTGAAGCTGCATTTTGATGTCGTTTTCTTTCGCGGTTTGGTACTTCTGATTCAAAATAACATCGATCACCGTGTGGTGCGAGTTGACGCTGATAACACGGTAGGAGCGGTTGCTGCGCAGCTGACGGATGTAGCCCTTCGCGTCCGCCACCGCGCCGTTTGTGAGCAAATTGTCCAGCACCTGCAGATGGTGCTCAAATTCGTGCGTGACCTTGCGCTGCTGGCGGTAGTTGTGCTCCAGCGCGTTGATGCTCTCGGTCTGCATCTCCATGTGCTGCCGCTGCAAAAGATTCTCCAGTTCCTGCACCTGCCGCCGATTGACGCGGTTTGCCAGATATCGCTCGATTACCCATGCCGCCAGCAGTGACAACAGCTCTGCGGCGGTCATGGCGAGATAAAAGCGAACCGTTCCGGGTTCAGTCAGCAACTGCGCGGCAAGCTCCGGCAGGAGCGAACCGCCAAAAGCAAGCGCCAGAATGCCAAGTCCCTGCGCACCGGTTTCTCCGAACAGATACATCAGTATCACAACCATCACCAGCAGCTTCGCGGCGTACAGGAACACACTGATACCACTCACGCAGGTGTACGCGGTGAGGATCAGCCACATAAGAACCGGAAACCACGCACTGTCGCTTCCCCGATGCTTTTTCTCGAAAAACGCAGAAAATATCAGAAGGCTATACAACAGCTCCAGTGCCGTCCAGAGCGCATACATGATATATTCCATCATCGCCAGCCCTTCCAGAGAAGATACTTGCGCTTCTGCTCGGCATAGCTCTTCTCGCTGACACGCAGAACCACACCGCTGGACAGTGTCAGCTCACGGCACTGAAACTTCTTGATGTGACGCATATTGACCAGATAGCTTTTATGCACCCGCAGAAAACCGTGGTTTTCAAGCTGCTGTTCAAAACTGCTCAGCGATGCATTGATCGTGTAGGTTTCCTGCTCCGTCACAATGCTGACACTGTGCCCCAGCACTTCCAGATACAATATCTCGGAATACTTCAGTTCAAGAAGCACACCGCCGCTTTGCAGCTGAAGCATATCGTTAACGTCAGAAAGCTTCTCCAATGCCTGCATGAGATAGCGACCCAGCACTGCATCCAAATCCCACTTCAGAATATAGCGAAACGCCTGAACCTCGTAACCCTCGGGCGCATATTCGATAAAGTTGGTGATGAAAAAGATCAGGGCATGGCTGTTTACTTCGCGCAATCTGCGCGCAATGTCTATGCCGTTAAAGTCCTCACCAACGAAGTCCACATCCAAAAAAGCGATATCACAGGCGGACAACACCTCATCAGACAGTTGGTGAATACTGTTGAGCATCGTTATCTCTGCACTTGTATTCAGTTTTTCAAGCGCACTGACCATTTTTGCGCGGAAAGCATCCAGAAACGCCCGGTCATCGTCGCACACAAGGATGTTGATTTGCGCCTGCTGTGAATTTTGAAGAAGGATCTCGTCGTTCATGGTGAACCTCGCAGATGATTTTTTCGACATTATACCATAACTGCCACATCGAGGTAAAGTTCGATGTGGCAGTTTTTGTATGCAGTTTTCGGCGCGCCGTTCTCGTCAGATCCAGCTTCCATCTTTCATCTGAAGCACCGTATCCGCCTGTTCCGCCACGGCGGGATCGTGGGTCACGATAATGACAGTGCAGCCGTCATCGTGGGCAAGGCTGCATAGGATCTCCACGATGTTGCGGCTGTTGGTGGAGTCCAAATTGCCCGTCGGCTCGTCGGCAAGAATGATCTTGCAGCCCTGCGCCAGTGTCCGTGCAATGGCCACACGCTGCTGCTCACCACCGGAGAGATGGGACGGCAGGCGCTTATCATAAACAGCAGGCAGCTCCACGCGCTCACGAACCTCCTGCGACAGCGCCGCAGCCTCCTTTTTGGACACTTTACGCAGGGTTAGCGGATACTGAATGTTCTCCTGCACGGTGAGAAGCGGAAAGAGATTGTAGTTCTGATAGATCACGCTCACCGCGTCACGGCGCATTTTGTTTCTGTCCCAATCCTTTGTGGACTTTCCATCCACGATGATCTCACCCTCGGTGGGCAGATCCAACCCCGCCATCAGGGACAGCAGAGTGGTCTTACCGGAGCCGGACTTGCCGATGATGGCGTAGCACTTGCCGGGTTCAAAGTCGTATGAAACCCCATCCACCGCCTTAACGGTCTGGAATTTACCCTTGTAGCTGTAAGAAACATTATTCAGAGAGATACTCATTTTATTTTCCTCCCAAATTGATAATAGATAGTTACTTTCGCTTCATCAGTCCACGATTGCGGCACAGCGCGGCGGAGACGAGCAGCGCGGCCAGTGCTACCAACGCAAGGCTTGTGGCGGTCAGCATCGGGGCAATGGCGGTCATGTCCGATTTCAGAGCGATCTCGATGTTGATCCACTCCATTAGCGCCGCCGCAATGCGTGTCCAGAGCTTCGAACCCACATAGCCGCCCAGCGCGGCACCGGGAACGAGGACACAAAGGATGCTGATGAATGTGTGCGTAAATCTCCCCCACGCGGACGCACCGAGTGTTCCCATCAGCAACAACGAACGTTTCTGCTGCGCGGGATAGAGGAACAGGAACAGCAGAATGATCGCCACAAATGCGGCAAGACCGATGTAGAGCGCCTTTTGAGACACTTTCTCGTAGGCATCCAACGACGCCACAAACTCGGAATAGCCCTGATCGTAGCAGATGAATAGGTTGGGATAACCCGCTTCTTCCATCAGGGCCTGAAACTCCTCCATCTTGCCGTTGTGGAGCACAAGGGTGGAGTAAATACCTTTATCCTTGGTTATCATATCCGCCGTAACGGAGCTCTTGGGGACAAAAATCGTATTGGGGGTAAAGCCGTACTGGTCGTAGCTATTTCGCCAAGCATCCTCCTGTCGGTACAGACCCACGATGGTATAGGTCTCCATTTCGGAGCTGAAGCCCAGTGCTTCAGAGTAGATGGCGGCACTGGGGAAACTGGACCACAATATCATCGCACTTTGTGCTTCGTAGGTGGGATCGTAGAAATATGTTCTCAAGTCGATGGTATCCCCTACCTGCAGTCCGTTTATTTCCGCCAGAGACTGGGCAATGACGCAAACCTTTTCGCCATTCTGAAGTTCTGCTTCCGAGAAATCTCTGCCTTCCACAATTCTTGCCTGCTCTCTGGAAAATGCTGCCTGGTAGCCCAGCTTTTCTACTCCCAGAACCGGAAAAGCATGATTATTGATCTCAATCTTTTCCAGTGCTTCCCGCCACAGAGCACCGTCCTCGGATGTCAAAAACTCATCCACAGAGCCGTTCAGATGTGTGATGGTGGGTGCTTGATACAGATCAACAAACTCTTCTGTGGAAATTCGTTTGAGTTCAATATGGTCTTTATTCCAGAAGGACACTTCATGCCGATCCTCCGTGACCGTCCATCCAATGACATTTCCCTGTTCGTCAGGAACCGGCAGGTATGTCGGCTTAGAGGAAGGATCGAAAAGTGTAAGAGTACAGTCAAATTGCTCCAGTAACGGCCCGTACTTTGGAAGGCCTTTTTCGTTATAAGTAATAGAAAAATCGCCGAATAACTCACTATAAGACTCGTAAAGGTTCAAAATAGTATCGATTTGGACACTGTCACAATAATCTTCGCCGTAGACCAAATAGGTTTCACCGACCTGCAGATCCAGCGCGTTAAAATCCTCCGCCGGATAGACTCTTACAGAAAGAAGGATCGTCTTTCCGACCGGAGATTCAAAGCCCTGCTCCATGCTAACAACACTCTCTACCGTGCCAGCACACAAGTATGTAGTACCGTATACACACGGTTCACCGCCTTGATAGGTAATTTTATCCGTGCCTATTGTGCCAATCTTTGTCAGTTTAACGGTCAGCATGGCGCTGCGATAGGGGTATCCGTTGTTGTAAGAATTGATGCTGTAGGTTGATAAATGCTGCGAAAAATTATCAATAGTTAGATCGGGAATGTACGCGGAAATAAGACCTGTGGATGATACCGTCCGGACAATATCCGTTCGGTTCCAAATAAGGCGATTGATCCACTCCTGAGTTTCCTCGGGCAAATGTGACGAATAGCGTTTTCCGCCGCTTGGATTTACTGACCAAAAATATGCATCCGAAAGCAGCCCAATCGTGGTGTAGCGGTCATCCAGATTTTCTTGCGTCAAATCCGTTGCCGTATACTGCCCCACGCAGGTTACAAGGATCGCAAACGCCAGCGCGACGATAATAATCCCCACCGCTGTTTTGATCGGTTGGCGCAGAAGCTGCTTGATGGTTTTCACCGAAACCTCCCCCTTCTGTTGGAAAACTAATCTTCTTCCTTCGCGGTTGTCAGCAGATTATTGTTCAGAAACACGATCAGCGCAGCACTAAGTCCCACATACATGACCACCGCGAACAGCGCGAGCTTGTCCATCGGCTGCCAGTTTGTGTACGCGCCGCCAAACACCACGCCCAGCACGATGCCCACCAGCTGCTCCAACGAAAATTCCACATAAATCCTGCCATTGGAACAACCCAGCGTGCGCATCAGCGTGATCTCGCGCTTGCGCGTGCGGATCATCAGAAAACCGACCAAAAATCCCGCCAATGCCGACGCGACGAACACAAGAAGCGTCACCAGTTCGTTGACGCGCATACTGTTTCTGAGGGTCAAGTCCGCCTGCGTCAGCTGGTAATCGTTGATGTCCAGAGCCAAATAGAACCCGTTCACCTCGTCCCTGCCAGCCGCGTTGGGCGACGGAGTGGCAAACCATTGGGCGGCAAGAGCGCGAAACTCTTCCAAATCGTTGTTGTCGCGCAGAACCGCGCTGAGCGATTCGGCATTTGCGTATGTTCTCATACTCCAAAGGATCGCCGTATAGATATCCCACGGGCAGTAGATCGTGGTCGTCTCCTCGCTGTAATAAACGCCCGCGATCTCCAGCTCGCCGGAATAAGGGGTCTGGAAATCATAGCGCGCTTCAATGTCGATGGGGAATGCGTCAGTGGGCAATTCCAAATCCGCAAGCTTCTTTGCCAGCGCTTCCGGGATAAGGCATACGGCGCGATCTCCGGTGAAAGCGGAATCACCCCAGCCGTCGTTCCACTGGATCGTGCAGCCGTTTTCCGGCCACAGTGCGCTCTTGGCATTACGGGAAGTGATGCCCGTCAACGTGTATTCTTCGCCGTTCCATACGAACTTCGTGGAGCCTGTCAGCTGCACATCCTCGACATATTTCGCCAGATCGTCCGGGAAGCGGTCGTTCATTTGCTCGGTTCGTCCGGTAAACAGAGAGTACGTGCTTGATGAAATGCTCAGATGATCCGACTGATCGCCGGTGAGGTTGGTGATCGTGCAGCGGACATCGATGGTTTTATAGATCTCCTCGTACTCGAGCTGCGCGCTCTCGTTGCCCTTATGCAAACCGCAGAGCACCATCGCGATCACCGCAGTGAACAGCAGCACCGCCGCGGCCTCCACCGGTCTTCTGCGGATACGAATTAAGATGTGTTGTAACATAGTGATATTTCCTCACTTTCGCTTCATGAGTCCACGGTTGCGGCACAGCGCGGCGGAGACAAGCAGTGCGGCGAGTGCCACCACCGCAAGGCTCGCGGCGGTCAGCTTCGGCGCGATGGCGGTCATGTCCGATTCCAAAGCGATCTCGATGTTGATCCACTCCATCAGTGCCGCCGCGATGCGTGTCCAAAGCTTCGAGCCCACATAGCCGCCCAATGCAGCACCGGTGACGAGGACGCAAAGGATACTGACAAATGTATGACGGAATCTCCCACATGCGGATGCGCCGAGTGTTCCCATCAGCAACAACGAACGTTTCTGCTGCGCGGGATAGATCAGCAGGAACAGCAGAATGATCGCCACAAAGGCGGCAAGACCGATGTACAGAGCCTTTTGGGACACTTCCTCGTAGGCATCCAACGATGCCACAAACTCTGAATAGCCTTGGTCGTAGCAGATGAACAGATCGGGGTAACCCGCTTCTTCCATCAGGGTTTTGAATTCTTCCATTTTTCCATTGTGAAGCACGAGAGTGGAGTAAATGCCTTTATCCTTGGTTATCATATCCGCCGTAACGGAGCTCTTGGGAACAAAGATCGTGTTTGGGGTAAAGCCGTATTGGTCGTATGCATTTTGCCATGAATCCTCCTGACGGTACAGACCCACGATGGTATAAGCCTCCATTTCGGAGCTAAAGCCCTGTGCTTCAGAGTATAGTGCGGCAAAAGGATACGAGCTGCCCATCTCTCTCTCGTCGAACTGAAATTGAAAAGCAGTGTCGTAGACATAGGTCCTTAATTCAATCGTATCTCCTACAGATACACCGCTTTTTACCGCGACAGATTCAGAAATGATGCAAACCTTTTCTCCATTTACGAGCTCGCTTTCCGAGAAATCCCTGCCCTCCACAATGCGAGTCTGCTCTCGTGCGAACATCGCCTGATATCCCAGTTTATCCACGCAGAGGACAGGAAATCCGTGGTTGTTGATCTCCATTTTGTCCAGCGTTTCCTGCCAAAGAGCACCTTCTTCGGATGCGAGGAAATCATCCGCAGAACCATTCAATGGTGCAATTGTGGGAAGCTGATAATAAGGCGCGTATTCCTCTTCCGGAATCCATCTTACCGAGACAGTGTTATCATCCTTGAGCCAAAGTATCTCACGCAGATCTTCTGAAACTTCGAACCCGGTAATCGCTCCGAATTCATTGTAAACCGGGACATATGACAGTAGGGACGCAGGATCGCAGATAGTCAGCGAACAATCAAACTGTTCCATCCACGGATCATAGTTGGGAATTCCGTTCTTCCATTGCTGCTCACCGAAGAACGCTTCCTGCGCAGATCGCTTATCACCGTTTGCGTTAATAAGGGAACGCAGACCCTCTCTAGGTTGGTCGCAATAGTCCTCACCGTAGACAAGGTATGTTTTCCCAACTTGCAGATCCAAAACATCAAAGTCCTCTTGCTCGAAAACCTTTACATACAGGAGGATCGTCTTTCCAACAGGGGATGCAAAACCCTGTTCCAGCCCAATCACACTTTCCACTGTTCCAAGGCACAAATATATAGCGTTCAGCTGCACATCCTGACTCCCAAATTCGCCAATCCTTTGTGAAGTAGTACCACCCACCACTTCGCTAATTCTGGTTAACGAAACAGTCATCATAGCACAGCGATAGGGGTAGCCTTTGTTATACATGCTGATATTGTAACTGGAGGATTTGTGTTGTGTAAAATTATCAATATTGAGCTTGGGGATATATGCGGAGACCAACCCTGTTGAAGAGACCTCGCGGATGATATCCGGGCGACTTTGGATGGTCCAATCGACCCATGCTTGCTTTTCTTCCGGTAGTTCGGAGAGATAATTAACTCCGTGCGAGATGTTTTCTTGCAGATAGCTACTGGAGAGCAGACCGATTGTTGTGTACTGGTCATCCAGATTCTCGCGCGTCAAATCTGTTGCAGTATATTGTCCCACGCAGGTAACAAGGATCGCAAACGCCAGAGCGACGATGATAATGCCTACCACTGTTTTGATCGGCTGGCGAAGTAGTTGTTTTATTGTTTTCACAGTCACTCCTCCTTTACTTTCGCTTCATCAGTCCACGATTGCGGCACAGTGCGGCAGAGACGAGCAGCGCGGCGAGTGCCACGACCGCAAGGCTTGCGGCGGTCAGCTTCGGCGCGATGGCGGTCATGTCCGATTCCAAAGCGATCTCGATGTTGATCCACTCCATCAGCGCCGCCGCAATGCGTGTCCAAAGCTTCGAGCCGACATAGCCGCCCAATGCAGCACCGGTGACGAGGACGCAGAGGATGCTGATAAATGTGTGCGTAAATCTTCCCCACGCGGAAGCGCCGAGCGTGCCCATCAGCATGAGCGAACGCTTCTGCTGCGCGGGATAGAGCAGCAGGAACAGCAGAATGATCGCCACAAAAGCGGCAAGACCGATGTACAGAGCTTTTTCAGATACTTCCTCATAGGCATCCAGTGATGCCATAAACTCGGAATAGCCTTGATCGTAGCAGATGAACAGATCGGGATAACCCACTTCTTCCATCAGAGTTTGGAGTTCATCCAGTTTGCCATTATGAAGTACAAGAGTGGAGTAAATACCGCTATCCTTTGTAATCATCTCTGTTGTGACGGAAGATTTAGGAACGAATACTGTATTGGGTGTGAACCCATAGGGGTCGTAATTATTTTCCCATGCATCCTCCTGTCGGTACAGCCCTACAATCGTATATGTCTCCATTTCAGAAGTAAATCCAAGTGCTTCGGAATAGATGGCGGCACTGGGATATGCCGTTGCATTAATTATTTCTTTTCGCTGTGTTACAATATTGGGATCATAGGCATATGTTCTC
>JAZLEB010000173.1:0-5024 GCA_045615065.1 Candidatus Pelethomonas sp.
GCGGTAGCGAACTTAGCGTTCACCTTGTCGGCGTCCTTGAACTCAGCGCTGGCAACAGTCATAACGGACATGGTCATGACCAGAGCCAGCACCAGTGCGAGAATCTTCTTGAGATTTCTCATGGTGGATATTCCTCCTGTAATATTATTGGGGCTGTGCCCATGTTGTAACTCATAAAAAAAGCTTCCGCCGAAGCATCCGTACCGGAGCACATACCGTGGCTAGCCGGTCCCGTATCTGTCCCGGGACGCTGATTTCAGCTTAACTCTTTTTTTAATTGTCACAGACGGAGTCTAACATAATTTTCCTTCAAATGTCAACGAGATTGGTCCTTTTGTAACACAACTGTAAAATCAAGGAGCCAAAACAAGTAAGGGCAGGGAGAAATCTGTAACTCCCCGCCCTTACGGCATTCGTTTATTTCAGTACCTCGGACGCAAATTCCGCGCCGAAGTAATCGGCATCGCCCCAGCCGGTAGTTCTGTCTGTCACAATGCTGCCATCGTGGAACACAGCAATATACAGCAGTTCATTTTCATCGATCAGCCAACCGTTTTCGATGCGCTGACCCTCAGAGAGTTCAATGGCATCTGCCTTTCCGCTGGCAATCTTATAACTCACCTGTACGCAGAAGACATCCACGTAATCATCGCTCACACAGGTATAGCTGCTGTCCCACTGCGGAGTGCCGAGACGGTAGTTTCCGGTAAAGTTCATCTTCACCTCGTCGCTCCAACCGCTCATATGTTTCTTCACAGCGCTCTCTGCCACCGACTCGATGTCTACACCGTCCTTGTCCAGGAACAGCACCACTTCGTCATCCACGATCTGCCATTCAGGTTCAGATGCCATCGGGTAGAGGGATGCGAAGGGACGCTCATCGCCCACGGTCATGGTGCGGGCCATAGCGGTCATAGTCTTTTCGTAGAGTTCACGCTCATCCTCTGTCATCTTGCCGGATACGGAATAGCCGCGGCTGGCACCATAATAGAAAAGGCGCTCTCTACCGGTAGTCTCATCCGCAAATTCCTTGGCGCCGATCGCAATAAAGGAGCCGTCATAGGCGGCGGTATCTGTGACAGTTACAGTGAGATGCGATCCTTCTCTGCTGCTTCCCGCGGGGATGAAATGTACCTCTCCGCCATCCTCCTCCACCGTCCAGTCCATGGGGTAGGGAATAGTGAAACCATCGCCGCGGTAGAGCAAACAGTCCACCTTCTTACCGCCTACGGTAATGGTAAGGTCCGGTTCTTTTTCCTCAACCGGCGGAGTCTCATTGTGATTGGGATCCTGCAGACCGGGTTGATCCTGCATATTTCCGGGATCGGATGTGCGGTTCCACGGCTGCCAGATCAAAAGTCCGCCACCTACAGCCGCCACCGCGCCAACCGCAATGGCTACAGCCGCGATTTTCTTGCGCAGATAATATTTCTCATAAGGATTCATATGGATACCTCCTTCGGTTGTTCTTTCTGCTTTTACTGTATCATAACAGAAACCGACAGGAAAGTCACTGCAAATTTCCTACAATATTCTAACAATTTCGTTACGAGGCGGTGAAAATTCCGTAACAATCAGAACACGTTCGCGAACACACGCTCTGCCAGCGCGGCAACCTTAGTAAGCAGATCATCCGCTCCAACGCCGCCAAAGGCGCCGATACCACCCAGCAGATACTGAAATCCCGCCTCGCTGGCACCGACACTGATGGCATAGAGCTTTGCGTGCTCTTTGCTGCACCCCCGATGTGTACGCATTTCCCGATGCAGAAAGTCCCACTGTGGTGCTGCCGAGGATCTACTCCACACTGTTAAAGCAGCACCGCTTACGCGGTGCTGCTCTATTTTCAGACTTATGAGATCGATTTTTTGATCTGCTCCAAGCCTCTCATCAATGCATCCTGCACAATACTTGCATTGCTCGTATATTCACTTTTTTCCCGCTTGATGATATCGAAGAACTCCTTCAATACACCATCTACCATAATGGTAACTCCTTCCACCCTCTCTCCTGTTTTGTCATTTTCAAATTCCTCTGTTATGATAGAAATCGTCTTTTTCATATGCTCACCCCTTGACCATGTTTTATTCTTGCCAATACCGCTTATTTATAGGAATCAGATGCAAAAAATCAGCAAACATCGCAGACCATCCTGACGGTACATAATCCTGGTAGGATGTAGACTCCAAATACATGGAGTATAAAACCCTGTTATCGAAATCAACATACAGATTCGGCTGGTAACTTTCATCATTCTCATTGTCTTCAAAAAGGGTTTTTAGATCAGATACCGAACATTCGTCCTCGATAATTCTTTCGAGAAATCGCTCTACGACCTCCCCGTCCAAACACATAAGATCCTGTCGTCTCTCATCAAGATAATCTCTGTTAATCTCATATCCTTTTTTCTTATAGGTATATTCGATTGTTTGCACAAGTGAAAATTCGAATATTCCTACTAAGCCTGCCAATGATATTCCACCCAAAAAACTGTTGGACACGCCGTGCATATCACAAACTGATAATTTCGACCCGCTCTTTTTCATCTTCTGCCGCCTCAAAAGCATCGAAGATAACCGAAATTAAATCGCGCCCGTCACTTGTAACAAAGTAGTGTGACAAATCCGTTATCTCTTTGCTGATATTATTCCCCCACGGAGGCTGTTTTGACAAATCATCGATATCCCAAATGACCTGAGACGGTTTCAGTCCACTCAACCGACTTTGGATGTCCGCCAGCTCTTTCTTTGCAAATTTCACATCATGCCATTCAAGAGCACCTTGATACAGGTTCTTCATTAAGTACGGATACTTAGAACCCCAACGGTTATTTTCCAAATGATAACAAATCGTAGAAAAAAACGCATGAAGAAATTCCGCACTACCTACTTGATACCACAAGAAATCAATGCTAAATCCAACCGCCATATTCTCACCTCATAAATCGAATTATTACTTCCGTAGAACACTTATCTATAATTGATGCTTTGATTTGGCGCAGCACCTCGTTTGTCACCTGCTGTCCTCGCACATCAATAATAATTGTTTGTTTTGTGCCATCCGGTAAATGCATTATCCTTTTATTAACCTGATCAACGACAGTATTAATCAACGATTTTCTGCCGGATTCACTAGTCACATTGTAGTTTTTGACTTCAATGCTTGAACCTGTTTCATAAAAATCAGGTCTAGAACTTCCTGGGGTGGCATACGGAACTTCTTTTCCTCCGATAAAGGATTGTTGCGCATTATAGCTTGGAAAGAGCACTGCAACGTCTTTTTCCGATTGTCTCCAAGTAGGTCTTGCTCGGCTGTCATTTATTTCTTGATGCATTTGGGTACCCAACGCACCATCAAACTTATCCAGATTCAGCAGTACCATTGCGCCGCGGGCTTCCGGTTCGCTGAGTCCCAGTGCATCCAGCAGTTTGGGTTCCGGCATCTCCATTGCCCGGAGTTTTTCTTCGCCCAGCGCCGCAAGAAACCGCTGCTCTGCTTCCACTATACCACGCTCAAGGTTGGATTGCAATTGCGCTTCCCTGAGGACGGTTCTCTCCGCGTTCTCGATCACACGCTCCGCCAGAGCGGCATAATCTGCAGAAAAAGAAGCGCATACCCGTCCCAATTAGGCAGGTATGCGCTTCTCCTATGATGAGTACAGAAAGATTCTCACTACAAAAAGTACTCTTCTACTTTGCTGCAGTGTTCCAACATTTTTGAACCCAGATTAATACCACATAATCAAACACTCGGAGCTAGTATCGCCCTCTTTTGCCATTCTGATAAGCCCTCGACGCGCATGTGCTCTGTAAGAAGCGCCATATCCAGGAACATTGGTGCAATCAATCGTATTTCCGGTTTCAACATCTACCAAAATATGTCCACCCTCTTGACTGTCTTCCGGGAAAAAATCCGCTTCCGCCACTTTTCCGTCCATTTTAATGTTAACCAAACGAACCATAGTACTCATCACTCTCCTTTGTATAGTTATACTTTTTACTCGCCTCTATGTGCGCATTAAGGAGCGTTATCGAACTTAACTGCTACTTGGGCTTATTTGATTATTTCGAAGTGTTCAGGGGGATAAAGATAATCTTCACCGCTGTCATCAACGATTCTATACCATCCTTTTTCAATGGATAGAACTTCGTAAATTCTGTCCTTTGTTAAGCACATAGGAATTGTTTCCTCAATATATTTCACGTTCATTCTAACCACTCCTTTACCTTGAATTTGACTTTGCCAACACTTTCTTCCTGAAACCAATGGACCTCAGCCCTTAGTTCCTCTCCGCAGTAATCCAAAACACCAACGCCTTTTGCATGTTGCCACTTTTCAGACTGTCCGCCAAATTCCTTGACTAATCCTTCAACAACTTCATTGCGCAACGATTTCTTAACCCCATATCCCGCAAACACCTCAGCATTTTGAATCTTGGTTCCTTCAACAAACTGAAAATATTTCCCACTGTAAGGATCAATAATATTATAGTTGCGAGCCTTTGCTCCAACACTTCTTCCTATAAAAATATCATTTATTCCAAGTTTATCACTTTCAGCGGTTATCCTAATCAGCTTGTCCAAAAAAACATCAGCGTCTTGCGTGCCATCAAACTTATCCAGATTCAGCAGCACCATTGCGCCGCGGGCTTCCGGTTCACTGAGTCCCAGTGCATCCAGCAGTTCGGGTTCCGGCATCTCCATTGCCCGGAGTTTTTCTTCGCCCAGCGTCGCAAGATACCGCCGCTCCGCTTCCAGTATACCACGCTCAAGGGTGGATTGTACAGGTGATTCCTGTACCCGCGCAGTATTTGTGGCACTGTCGGACGCTATTCTGACTTGTGTTTTTAGGCAGACCTTCTACTGTTACCGTGTTCTTCATGCTAATAATGATCCCCCGGCGAAGCCGGGGGTTTTTCATAGACGGGTAAAACCCTTTATTACTAGCTTGCGCGTCCCGTCGCGCAAGTACGATCCGCCAGCCGCGAGAGTTTTGCTACTTGCTACCCGTAAACGGGTTTAGAA
>JAZLEB010000174.1:0-1752 GCA_045615065.1 Candidatus Pelethomonas sp.
GGGCATGAGAAGCAGCACCAGCGCGCCCCAGCTCACCAGGGAAAACAGGGTATGCCACATGGAAAATCAACCTCCGTTTCGTTTCCCGGTTTTTCTTTCTTGATTTTTGTATTATACCACAATCTTCGGACTTATTGCAACAAAAATCGCAAACATTCCCGTCCCAAAAGAAAAACCACCATGATTTCGGCATTTTCCCGCTAAATCATGGTGGTTTTGCAATTTTATGGACGATTCGTTACTCCCACTCGTTGCAGGATCTTACATCCTAAACAAATTTGCTTAGGAAATATGATGCCTGCTATTCTGATTATTTTGACTGTCCATATTATCATAGCTATACGACGGACGCTTATCAAAATCTTATCAGTGGTGATAAAGGGTTTTTGGAAAGTTAAGACTGTTAAACAATAAGACAAAATGGAATTTGGCAGGCAATCCGTTGCCGTTATTTGTAAGCGGCAACAAAAGTGTTCTCCGGAATGAAACCGGATTCTTCTGTATCGATAATGATCCAGCCGTCGCCGCCCTCCAGGATTTTATGGTTGTGGACATTCGCTCCAAGCTGCGAAAAGAAAGTATCCTTTTCCAGCGGACCCATTTCTCGCGGAACGACATCAAGAGCGGTAAAATCACGGATGGTACCGGCAGCATTGATCCGTACGCGGTCTCCTTTTTGTATCGTACCTTTTAGAGGGAATCCCTGTAATACAACTTTCTTTTTCAGTTTCATGGCTCTGAGTATGAAAATAGGGGGGCTCTTTGGCATTGCAAACAGCTTCTGCGCAACAAATACATTACCTTCATTCAGATCAACGGTTTCCAAGAATCTGCTGCATACGCGATCACGCAGCGCAAACAAATCCTGCGCCTTTTCAAGAGGCATACTATGATGCTCCCGGAAATTATACTTTTTCTGCATAACTTTCATATATTCCTCTTCGGAAATCCAGCAGTGTCTTTCGCTCAGCAGTTGCAAAATGGTCATATGGCACGTTTGACACAAGGTACCGTCACTGAGCATATGCAGATAATGCCTGTCCAAAAGTTTCAGCTTGTTGCGGCATAAAGAGCAAGTTCTGGTATAAAGAATATCTTTTTCATTTGCCATATCCATGTACCTCCGTTATTTTATCGCATTATGTTGCAGCGACCGTGTAAAAACTGCGACCCGGCTCTCACAATCACAGGGGAAGCGCATTTATTATAGCACGAAAACAGGAAGATTTCAATTATGAGTTGTTATTGCCAAATTATGCAGGCTCTTTGAGAGGTAGATACCGCTATCAGCTTTTTCTGGAGCGATATGCGGCAAAGAAAAATGCTTATCAAATCCTTATCATTGCTGATAAGAATACTACAAAGCAAAGAGAAAAAGTGGGCTGAAATCAAGAGATTTCAGCCCACTGAGAATCAATATGCAATTATTCCCACTCGATAGTGCCGATGGGCTTCGGGGTCAGGTCCATCAGAACGGGGTTGATGCCGGGGACCTCATGGGTGATCCGGTAGGTGATCTTGTGCAGGATCTCGTAGGGAATTTCCTCGATGGTTGCGGACATGGCATCCTTGGTATTGACAGCACGGATGATGGCGGGCCAGCCTTCGTAGCGGCTCTCATCCTTGACACCGACAGACTTAATGTCGGGAACAGCGATGAAGTACTGCCAGACCTTCTCGTTCAGGCCGCACTTGTCGAACTCGTCACGCAGGATAGCGTGTGCCTCGCGCAGAGCTTCCAGACGGTCGCGG
>JAZLEB010000175.1:0-4321 GCA_045615065.1 Candidatus Pelethomonas sp.
TTATGGATTACTTGCAGAGCTCTGCGGTGTCCATAGCGATCATCAGTTCCTCGTTGGTGGGAATGACGAACACCTTGACCTTGGAATCGGCAGCGGATGCATCCACTTCCTTACCGCGGACATTGTTCTTCTCGGGATCGAACTTGATGCCCATGTACTCCAGACCCTCGCACAGGACAACGCGCATGTCGATGGAGTTCTCGCCGATACCTGCGGTGAAGACGATAGCATCCACGCCGCCCATAGCGGTAGCATAAGCACCGATGGTCTTCTTGACCTCGTAGACGAACTTATCCAGAGCCAGCTGAGCGCGCTCGTTACCCTCGGCAGCAGCAGCCTCCAGATCACGGAAGTCGGAGCTGACACCGGAGATACCCAGAACACCGGACTTCTTGTTCAGGATGTTCATCATCTCCTTGATGTCATAGCCACGGCGGTTCATGACATACTCGAGAATGGTGGGATCCAGGTCGCCGGAACGGGTACCCATGGGGAAGCCGCCCAGAGGGCCAAGGCCCATGGAGGTCTCGATGCACTTACCGTCCACCACAGCGGACAGGGAGGAACCGTTGCCCAGGTGGCAGCAGATGATGCGGCTGTGCTCGGGGTTGCCCAGCATGTCGATAGCGCGGCCGGAAACATACTTGTGGCTGGTGCCGTGGAAGCCGTAGCGGCGGACATTGTCCTCAGCATAGAACTCATAGGGCACAGCGTAGGTGTATGCCTTAGCGGGCATGGTCATGTGGAAAGCGGTATCGAACACAGCAACCTGCTTGGTGTTAGGCATGATAGCCTGGCAGGCACGGATACCCATCAGGTTAGCGGGGTTATGCAGGGGGCCCAGGGGGATGCACTTCTCGATGCCGGCGATAACAGCGTCATCAATGATGCAGCTCTCTGCAAACTCCATACCGCCGTGAACCACACGATGACCGACAGCAGCGATCTCATCGGTGGAAGCGATAACACCGTTGGTCTTATCCACCAGAATATCCAGAACTGCCTGGATAGCCTCACCGTGGGAAGGCATAGCGATGTCCATCTTCACATCCTCGCGGCCGGGGACCTTGTGAGTGAGGCGGCCGTCGATGCCGATACGCTCGCACAGACCCTTAGCGAAGACCTGACCGCCCTCAGACTCCATCAGCTGATACTTCAGGGAGGAGCTGCCGGCGTTGATAACCAGAATTTTCATGAGTAAATTCTCCTTATCGTTGATATTTTAATTATTTTTTGTTACCGTACTGTGACTTGCTTTTTCAGCAGGATACAGTTAAAATAGTCACAACTGTTATTGTAGCCTATTTTTTTCTGTTAGACAACTGTTTTTTTCGAGTTTTTTCATTTTTTGCTGTTTGGAGGGGAGGTTTTTCGTTTGGCTGTTGCAGGTATCATCGCGGAATACAATCCCTTCCACCGCGGCCACGCGTGGCAGATCAGCGAGGTACGGAAAACACTGGGTGAAGACACGACTGTCGTGGTCGCTATGAGCGGAAACTTTGTTCAGCGCGGCGATTTCGCCGTCTTCGCCAAACATGCCCGGGCAGAAATGGCGCTTGCGGGCGGTGCGGATCTTATTTTGGAATTGCCGACCCCTTGGGCATGCGCAGGTGCCGAGCGGTTCGCACAGGGCGGTACCGCCCTGCTCTCCGCCACCGGTGTGGTTACACACCTGGCATTCGGCTGCGAGTGCGGCGACCTCACGCCGCTCAAGAGCGCTGTCCTGGCACAGGAACAGGCAAAGTTTCCGGAACTTCTCAAAGAACAGCTTGCCACCGGAATGACCTTTGCCGCAGCGCGGCAAACAGCGGTTGAAAAGCTGACCGGTGATGCAGCACAGTGCCTTGCGCTTCCGAATAACGCCCTTGCAGTGGAATATCTCCGCTCCCTTCGCGCTATGAGTTCCTCCATCGAACCGTTGGCGATCCGGCGGGTCGGCGCGGCTCACGACAGTGAGGAGCTTGGCATATACTCCAGCGCTTCCGCCATCCGCAAGGAGCTCGCAAAGGGCGGCGACTGGCGCTCTCTCCTCAGCAACGAAACAGCCACCATTGCCCAGCGTGAGATCGACGCGGGACGGGCGCCTGTTTCTATCAAAAACTGCGAGCGGGCGATCCTGTCCATACTTCGATCCATGAAAGAGGATGATTTTCTTCCCTATGACGGCGGCAGCGAGGGACTCTACCGAAGATTTTTCAGTTCTGTCCGCAGCGGATGCAGCATAGAAGATATCCTCGCCGCAGCAAAAACAAAGCGCTATCCCATGGCGCGACTTCGCCGCATGCTGCTGCACAGCTATCTGCGCCAGCCGCCTGCCGCACAGAACGAGACACCGCTGTATATCCGCGTACTGGGCGCAAATGAGCGGGGCCGCAAACTTTTGGCGCGTATGCGAAAAACCGCATCCCTTCCTGTGATCACCAAACCCGCGCAGATCCGAAAACTTGGCGGCGAGGCAGAGCAGGCATTTATTCGCGAATCCGCCTGCACGGATCTGTTTGTGCTGGCTATGCCGGATCTCGCAAATGCCGCACCGGACAGTGACTTTACCATCACATCGATCATGCCCGATTTAAAGAAAGAGAGGAATACCCCATGAAACCGCATAAACTCATTGCTATTCTGCTCTTTATAACCGTTTTTCTCTGCTGCAGCGCTTGCGCGGATGAGAGCGGCGAACAAGATGCCCCCAAGAGCTCCACGCCCATTTACGGTTACGAAGACATTACAAAGGAGAAGACCTTCACTGAGGAAGAAAGCGGAAAAGTCTATGCATCCTACCGCTACATTGTCCCCATGCTCCGCGTAGCCAATGCTGACGAACTGACCGAGGAAGCGCTGACGACCGCTCAGCGCAACACCGCTGCCTTCAACGTGAAAATGCAGGAGATCCTGGATGAATCGGCGGCCTACGGTGAAGAAATGGCGCAGTGGTATGTGGAGGGAGAAGCCTTTTCCGGCACCGGCCTGCCTCTGGCAGACGAAAAGGTGCTGTCCCTCTCTATGACAGGCAACATCATCTCCGTCATGGAGGACGGCTACTTCTACAGTGGCGGCGCGCATCCCAACAGCTACACCGCAAGCTACACCTTCGACCTGTCCACGGGCGAGTTTATTGATCCCGCCACGATTGCGGATGACAGCGAAGCATTCCGCGTCATGGCGGCGGCGCTGCTGGTGCAAAAAGCAGAGTCTTTGGGTGAAGAGTATACCGCGGGGTTCTTCCCTGACTATGCTGAGACCATCTCCCGCTGGAACGAAAGAGCCGTGCTGTTTGACAAGAGCGGCATGACCGTTATTTTTTCCGTATACGACATCGGTCCCTATGCCATGGGGCCCGTGGAACTGCATCTGACCTATCCGGAACTGGCCGAAATGCTCGGCGAGAGCGGATTGGCACGACTGGGTATCGAACTGCCTAGCAATTGACCGGTTCAACATCAAAGAGCCACAGCGGAATTTCCGCTGTGGTTCTTTGTATCTTCAGGCCTCTCCGATACGTCTTCTCGAAGAGGCCTTATATACTGCCGTTAGCAGGAGAGCAGAACATACCTTCATAGGCTTTTTCCTGCTGCTTTGCCATAAGACCGTGACGCATGAGGCGGCGATTCAGCCGGAGCATACGCTCACAGTTGAGTGCTGCACCCTGCGCAAGGAGCCGGTCGGCCTTCTTTCTGCCGCGCAGAATACAGTGCCAGTGGTACTCGATGCGTGCTGCCATAAAAAAGGCCTTCAGTCTGTTTTGAAATTTCATTGTGTATCCTCCTGAAAGTTCTTTGAGAAAGAAGTTCTTTCTGATGAACCGAGTATACACGAATCCCAATGTCGATTTTTGCTCGTTTATGGCGAAACCTCAAAAAAAGAAAATTTATGATGATTTATCAGGAAATACCGCTAATAGCGATACATCGCGTCAGATCGACCCGCAAATTGGAGTTTATCTCCGGCACTTCACACACCGTCATTCATGCATAAAACCCCCTCCGCAGCGCGGAGGGGGTTCTGTCAAATTTCGAGATTTGCGTAAGCATTCAGGCTCATATCCGCCGCGGTACCGGCAAGATATTCATAGTAGGCCTGCGCACCGATCATAGCGCCGTTGTCACCGCACAGCTTCAGCGGCGGCATATAAAGCATTGCCCCCATTTTTTCGGCTTCCCGCTGCAGATCCGCACGGATCCGCTTATGGGCGGCACCGCCGCCTGCGGCGATCATAGTCTTGTGTCCGCAGCGTCGAGCCGCCTCAATGGCGCGAGGCACCAATTCATCACTGATGGCGGCAGCAACTGAAGCCGCCAAAGAAGACCGATCCAACTCCACG